>CALPIE020000027.1 GCA_943323545.2 Bifidobacterium breve
GAACTCAGTTTTTGATTAATGCGAGTGCAAATTTAAGCGAAATTTTATTTTAAGCAAATATTTGAAGGTATTTTATCTAAAAAATAATAAATGATTTCTTAAACTTAGTTTATTTACATATACTAAACTGAGTTAATTACAGTTATGGATTTAGAAGAAATAGAAATTTTTGTTAAGCGGCATTACTTTAGATAAAAAAATAGTTTCTTTGCATCTTTAAAAAATCACTTTATTTATATGACTACATTTAACTTTAAGAAGTGGAATACTATTACGGGTTGGGTTGCATTTGCAATAGCATTAATTACTTATACTTTAACTGTTGAACCATCAATGAGTTTTTGGGATTGTGGCGAATATATTGCAACAGCCGCAAAACTTGAAGTTGGTCATCCTCCTGGCGCTCCGTTGTATCAAATGCTTGGGGCATTTTTTGCCATGTTTGCAACTAGTAAAGAAACTATTGCCTTGATGGTAAACATGATGTCGGTGTTTTCGAGTGCATTTACTATACTTTTCATGTTTTGGTCTTCTACTATTTTGTTAAAGAAAATAATATCACAATATACCGATATCGATAAGAATAACAGTATAGTAATATTAGGTAGTTCATTTATTGGTGCTTTAGCTTTTACTTTTTCCGACAGTTTTTGGTACAATGCAGTTGAAGCTGAAGTATATGCTATGGCGATGCTTTTTATTTCATTACTTTTTTGGTTAGGTTTACGATGGGAACAAGAAATGAACACTCCGAGGGGAAATCGTTGGTTATTGTTAATCTCATTAATAATAGGACTCTCTTTTGGCGTTCACTTTATGGCATTACTTATTATTCCGGCAATTGGCTTTTTATATTTCTTTAAAAATTATAAAAAAGTAACTGTCAAAAATTTTATAATTGCCAATATTATAATAGTAGCAATCTTATTATTTATATTTAAATTACTACTTCCATACACACTAGCATTTTTTGGTAAAACAGAGATTTTTATGGTAAACAACTTAGGTTTGCCTTTTGATTCGGGTAGTGTTTTTGCCTTATTGCTAATAATTGCTTTCTTTTATTTCGGATTGCGTTATACTAAGAAAAAAGAACAAGCTTTTTTTAATACCATTTTATTGTGCATATTATTTGTATTAATTGGATTTTCAACATGGATAATGCTGCCAATCCGCGCTAATGCTAACACACCTATTAATGAAAATAAACCCTCAGATGCTGCTGAAGTTTTAGCATATTATAATAGAGAACAATACGGTGTAAACCCATTGTTCTATGGACCTCAATACACTGACACCTTTGCAGGTTTAGATAAAGACAATCCTTATTTAGACAAAGCGCCTAATTACGAAAGAGATTACAAAACAGGTAAATATGTTATTGTAAATAATTTTAAAAATGCAGAACAAAATACAGATGACAATCACAAAGCATTTCTTCCTAGAATGTGGAGTACTGAACATACTGAAAATTATATCAACTTATCAAAACCCCCTGAATTCACTATAAATCCAGACTATTCTGAAGAACAAGAATTAATTGATATAGTTGCCGAATTCCGACAAGCCTATGCTGCCCAAAAAATTGACAACGAAGGATACGTTGCTTTTTTGAAAGCATATGGAGATTATTTAATAATAGAAAAACCCTCTACAATTGATAATCTTAGTTATATGTTTGAATACCAATTTGGCTATATGTATGGACGGTATTTATTGTGGAATTTTGTAGGAAGACAAAGTGATAATCAAGGGAAATACGACAACTTAGACGGAAATTGGCTAAGCGGAATAAAATTTATAGACGAGATTCATTTAGGTTCACAAAATGAACTTCCAAAAGATGTTATTAATAATAAAGGGAGAAATACTTATTATTTCCTACCATTTATAATTGGCTTAATCGGCTTTATGTATCACGCTCAAAGGGATAGAAAAAGTTTTTACGTTTTACTTTCCTTGTTTTTATTTACAGGTTTAGCTTTAAAAATTTATTTAAATGAAAGACCTTTCGAACCTCGTGAAAGAGATTATGCCCTTGTTGGTTCATTTTATGTTTTTGCCATATGGATTGGTTTTGGCGTTTATGCAATTTATGAAATAGTAAAAGAAAAGTTAGCGCCAAAAATTGCTTCTCCAATTGTAATCGGAGCTTCATTACTTGCTGTTCCGATATTAATGGCATGTCAGAATTGGGATGATCACGATCGCTCCGATAAATACACTGCTATTGCAATGGCAAAGGCTTATTTAAATTCATGTGAGCCAAATGCTATTTTATATACCATTGGAGACAATGATACTTTTCCGCTTTGGTATGCTCAAGAAATAGAAGGTGTTCGTCCTGATATAAAAATTTGTTGTACCAGTTTGTTAATGACCGATTGGTATATTGATCAAATGAAAATGAAAACTTACAGTTCAGAAGGATTGCCTATTTCATTTACACATAATCAATATGTTGACGGAACTCGTGATTATATAGTTTTTAGTGAACAAGTAAAAAACAGATGGAATTTAAGCGACTTTCTAAACTTTGCGAAAAGTGAAGACACTATTACAGAGGTAGAAATGGCTAGTGGTCAAAGAGTTCATTTCTTCCCAACCAATAAAGTGCGAATTCCTATTGATAAAAATGCTGTTATAAAAAATAAAGTAGTAAATACAAAATACTATGATTCTATTGTGCCTTTTATAGATATAGATATAGATGGTAATGCGCTTTATAAAAATAGAATAATTATGTTGGATATTTTAAATAATAATAATTGGAAACGTCCTACTTATTTTAGTCCAGGTAGTTTTAATGATGACGATTATTTATGGATGAAAGAATACCTTCAATTGGATGGCATGGTTTATAAATTAGTTCCAATAAAAACTAAAATTAGCGAAGATAGCCCTATGGATATGGGTCAAATTGATTCGGATAAAATGTATTCTATAGTTCAAAAATGGACTTGGGGGAATGGCGATAAAACTACTATCTATCACGATCCAGAAACTCGAAAAAACAGCATTTCTACAAGAACAAATCTGTCTCGATTAATGTATCAATTGATAAAAGAAGGCAAAATTGGTAAAGCCAAAAATATTATTGAAATGGGTGTGACTAAATTCCCTCTCGATTATTATGGTTATTACACTATGGTGGAACCGTTTTGCGATGGCTATTATAAAGTTGGCGAAGTCGCGAAAGCCAGAGAATTACTTGAAAAAGTAATGACAAAATACAAAGAGAATTTGAAATTTTATGGTACATTATCATCCTCAGATAAAGGCTTCTTTAGAAGCGATATTGCAACTGATATTGAACGATACAGAAGCTTATTAAAAGTAATGAAATCAAATAAAGATTTTGATTTTTACAATAAAAGTAGAGCAACTTTTAACACCATCAACAATCAATTTCAATTTATTGGAAGAGAGATGGAATAAGCTAAAAATTAATTATAAAATGCCAACTGATTTATTAGTTGGCATTTTTTTTATCTAAATTTGAAACATGAAATTAAGGTGGATAAAAACCAATTGGCTAATCAAAAAAATCTTCTCCAGCTACATTTGGGATTTGCCTAATAATGACAACAAAATCTATCTCACTTTTGACGATGGTCCGACTCCAGAAATAACCGAATGGACTTTAGATCAACTCCATAAATACAATTCCAAAGCTACTTTTTTTTGTATTGGTGATAACGTAAGAAAATATCCGGAAATTTTTAAACAAGTTTTAGATAATAAGCATGCGGTTGGAAATCATACTTTTAATCATTTAAATGGATGGAAAAGTGCTAATGAAATTTATTTAAAGAATGTTGAATTGTGTTTCAATGAGTGCTCAGTGCTCAGTCCCGAAGTTTCGGGACAGTATTCAGAAAAGAGTGACTGCCAACTGTCCCGAAACTTCGGGACTGAACACTGCCAACTTTTCCGCCCTCCTTTCGGAAAAATAAAACCTTCCCAATCCTTAAAATTGAGAAAATTAGGTTACAAAATAATTATGTGGGACGTATTAAGCGAAGATTTTGACGCTTCAATTTCTAAAGAAAAATGTCTCGAAAATGTAATTAAAAATATGCAATCTGGAAGTATAATCGTATTTCACGATAGTATAAAAGCATTTCCACATTTGGAATATGTTTTACCAAAAGTTTTAGAAATAGGAAGTAAAAAGGGATTTGTTTTTGAAAAAATTTCTTAAAGTTGTTCTTGTACCAAACCAATTATAGTATTTGCATCTAACTCACCAGATTGTCTCCAAATCATTTGGCCTTCTTTGTAAATCATTAATGTTGGAAGTCCTTTAATCCGCAAAGCATCCGCTAACTCTTGATTTTTATCAACATCAATTTTAATCACTTTTGCTCTATCGCCAAGTGCTGCAGCTACATCTCTAATAACAGGATGCATCGATACAGATGATTCGTTCCACTCTGTGTAAAAGTCAATTAACACAGGAACTTGTGCATTTATAAGTTCTCCAAATTTTGACATAAAACCAAAAAATTTACAGCTCTCTTTTCTAAATTAGAAAGCAATTTGCTTTACAAATATACTATTTTAAACTAATTACACTAAATTTTGACCTTTTTTTAGTTCAAATACGGTAATTTCTGGCATAATTCCAACTCTACCTGGATATGCATGAAACCCTAAACCTCTATTTACATAAATATATCGGCCAAAGTTTTCATATAAACCAGCCCATTGTTTGTATACATACTCCACCGGACTCCATTTAATAACTCCTGGAATTTCGATCCCGAATTGAAAACCATGCGTATGACCAGCCAACGTTAAATGAAAATGTTTTTCGTGATTTTTAACCACATATTCCCAATGACTTGGATCGTGACTCATTAATATTTTAAAATCTTCCTTTTTTAAATCTGCGGAAGCCAAATTTACATCGCCTCTTTCACCAAAATGTTTGCCCCAATTTTCGACACCTACCAAGGCAATTTGATCATTCTCTTTTTTTATTTTTACGTTTTCATTCATCAGTAACTTGAAATCCATTTGCTGATGTAAATTTTTTATTGCTTCAAAATTGGCTTCTTTTTCTTTCTCACTTGGCCAATCAATATAAACACCATAGTCGTGATTCCCTAAAACAGAGAATTTTCCGAAATCGTGTTTTTGAATCTTATTAAAAGTTTCTAACCAAGGATACATCTCTTTTGCATGTGTATTTACAATATCGCCAGTGAATAATAATAAATCAGAATTTTGCTCATTTATTAAATCTATAGCATGCATTATCTTATCGGGATTATCAAAACTCCCACTGTGAATATCTGAAATTTGAGTAATTTTGAAACCGTCGAAAGCATCTGGTAAATCAGGAAAAAACAAAGTTTGTTTGATCACTTTGAAGTTGTATTTTCCAATAGTCATTCCGTAAATTAATGATAAGAACGGAACTGCTGCTATACCTAGTGCAACCTGACTTACAAATTGTCTTCTTTCTGGTAAAAAGGAAGCTTCTTTATCATAATTGGCAAAGTAGTTTTTGGCACCTATAAGTAACCGTAAAACATCTTCTAAAGCCATAAAAAAAGTAACTAATAGTTTCGGAATTAACACTAATAATAAAAACCCTAGAGTTAACATTGTCATGGATGTTTGCCCAATTTTTCTATCAAATTTTGTAAATTCAAAAAAAATAAATAGCCCTACAGAAATGGAAATGAAAATATAAATCAAATGAATCCATCTGTTCTTGGTAACTGTTTTAATAGCTTGAAAAGAATAAATTTCTATTACAGCAATTATTAAAAAAAGGATAATCCAGCGAAATGCCATTATTTAAAATTTTGGCAAATTAACGAAGAAAGTAAATGGTATTTATCGGAATTAGAAATATTTTAACAAAGGATTAATTTATAAAAAAAACAAAGGACCTTTTTTAAAAGTTTAACTATTTTTACCATTCCAATTTTTAAAATTATGTCAACTCAAAAACGCCTTTACCTTCTTGATGCCTACGCTTTAATTTTTCGTGGCTATTTTGCTTTTATAAAAAATCCTCGAATTAATTCTAAAGGAATGGATACTTCTGCCATAATGGGGTTCATGAATGCTTTAATGGATGTTATTAAACGTGAAAAACCCGATCATTTAGCCGTAGCATTCGATAATGGCGGAAGTGATTATCGCTACGAAATGTATAAGGAATACAAAGCACATCGTGATGAAACTCCCGAAGCCATCAAAATTGCGGTTCCGTATATTCAAGAATTATTAAAAGCGATGCACATTCCGATTATTGAAGTCCCTGGTTTTGAAGCCGATGATTTGATTGGAACACTCGCTAAACAAGCTGAAAAAGAGGATTATAAAGTGTTTATGGTTACGCCAGATAAAGATTTTGCTCAACTCGTTTCTGAAAATATTTTTATGTATAAACCTGCCCGAATGGGTAACGATATTGAAATATGGGGAATACCCGAAGTATTAGCCAAATTCGAAATTGAACGGCCAGAACAAGTTATTGATTTTCTTGGAATGATGGGTGATTCTGCTGATAATATTCCTGGATTTCCTGGAGTTGGTGAAGTAACGGCAAAAAAATTATTGAAGGAGTTTGACTCCATGGAAAATCTTTTGGAAAATACAGATAAACTAAAAGGAGCTTTAAAAGATAAAATAGAAAATAATCGAGAACTTGGAATTCTATCCAAAAAATTAGCTAGAATTCTGTTGGATTGTCCAGTTACTTTTAATGCAGCTGATTACGAACTTTCAAAACCCAATGTTGAAAAAACCGATGCCCTTTTCAATGAATTGGAATTCCGACAAATGAAAGCACAGTTTGATAAATATTTCGGAACTGGAAAAGAATATGACGAAATTGATGTAGAATTCCCCTCCTCTGGAGGGGTGACCGAAGGTCGGGGTGGCATTAGTACAGAAACCAAAAAATCTGCTAAAAAAACCAACGAAGACCAATTTGATTTATTTGGTTTTTCCGATGAAGAAAGTAATGAGCCTAAACCACAATCATTTTATGCAACTCTAGAAACGACCGAACATTTTTATCAAATCATTCAAGGTGATTTACCTGTCAAATTATTATTGCAAAATTTATTGAATCAAACGTCTGTTTGTTTTGACACTGAAACTACTGGAATTGATGCACTTAATGCCGAATTGGTTGGAATCTCTTTCTCTTGGGAAAAAGGGAAAGGATTTTATGTTCCGTTTCCAGAAAGTCAAGAAGAGGCACAAATATTAATAGATAAATTCAAACCTTTTTTTGAAAGTGATTCAATTGAAAAAATTGGCCAAAACATCAAATATGATTTGAAAATTCTTTCTCGTTACGGTGTTACTATAAAAGGAAAATTATTTGATACCATGATTGCGCATTATCTCATCAACCCTGATATGCGTCACAATATGGATGTATTGTCAGAAACCTATTTGAAATATTCTCCTAAATCAATCGAAGATTTAATTGGTAAAAAAGGAAAAAATCAACTATCAATGCGCAATGTTCCCTTAGAAGATATCAAGGAATACGCAGCTGAAGATGCTGATATCACTTTTCAATTGAAACAAAATTTTAGTCCAATTTTAGATAAAGCCGAAACCAAAAAACTGTTTGATGAAATCGAAATTCCACTAATCCCCGTTTTAGCAGCAATGGAAATGGAAGGTATCAATTTAGACGTTCCCTTTTTAAATTTGATGTCGGTTGAAATGGCAAAAGAAAGTGCTGCTTTAGAACAAAAAATTTATGAAACCGCTGGTGAGAAATTCAATTTGGCTTCACCAAAACAACTCGGAGATATTTTATTCGACAAATTAAAAATCGGTGGAACCAAACAAAAGAAAACCAAGACAGGTCAATATGCTACAGGAGAAGAAATTTTAAGCTATTTAGAAAAAGACAATCCAATTGTAAAAGACATTTTAGAATGGCGTCAAATGGTAAAATTACAAAGTACCTATATTGATGCTTTACCAAATCAAGTGGATAAAAAAACCCATCGTGTTCATACCGATTATATGCAAACCGTTGCGGCTACGGGTCGTTTAAGTTCGAATAATCCGAACTTGCAAAACATTCCAATTCGTACTGAACGCGGACGATTAATTCGAAAAGCATTTATTGCTCGAGATGAAAATTATACGTTGCTTTCTGCCGATTATTCACAAATTGAACTCCGAATTATCGCTGCTTTATCTGGTGAAGAAAACATGATAAAAGCCTTTCAAAATAATGAAGACATTCACAAAAGTACCGCTGCAAAAGTATTTAATGTTCCTTTAGATGAAGTGACCAAAGAACAACGTAGCAATGCAAAAACAGTCAACTTCGGAATCATTTATGGAGTTTCTGCTTTCGGATTGAGCAATCAAACTTCATTATCCCGAAAAGAAAGTGCCGATTTGATTGATGCTTATTATGCTACTTATCCAAAACTAAAAACTTACATGTCTAGTCAAGTCGATTTTGCACGAGAAAATGGCTATGTACAAACTGTTTTAGGAAGACGTCGATATTTAAAAGACATCAATTCAGCAAACATGATGGTTAAAAGTGGCGCCGAACGAAATGCTGTAAATGCTCCAATTCAAGGAAGTGCAGCTGATATTATTAAAATTGCGATGATTAATATCTATAAAAAACTAACCTCAGAAAATTGGAAATCAAAAATGTTGTTGCAAGTCCATGATGAGTTGGTATTTGACGTTCACAATTCGGAATTGGAAAAAATCCAACCGATGATTAAACACGAAATGGAAAATGCATTTAAATTAGACGTTCCTTTAGAAGTAGAAATGGGATCAGGAAAAAATTGGTTGGAAGCACATTAAAAAAATTGCAGTTTCTTAAAGAATAAAATAGGCCTTTAAACGCAACCATTTAATAAAATTGAATCTATTCAATTAGTCAATTGATTATTATATAAATTAAAAGACTACATTCTGTTTCATATTATTTCTTACTTTTAACTCTTTAATTAATGATGCTTCTTGGAAACTCTAAAAACAATTTTGTATTTTTCTATATTTAGATATCCTTTAAAAATAGAGGAAATACACAATTATACCAATTATAATCACCTATCTGAAACAACAAAAGAATTAGATAATTTAATTTCAAAAAAAATTCTCACAAAAGTAGATGAATTTTATGTATATGGAAATGATTTGGAAAGTGTTACCAAACGATTAAGAGGAAATCTTCAGGCAAAAAAAGCGCTATTTAAAGCCAAACAAAAAGCCAATTTAATTTCAAAATTTCCATTTGTTAAAGCTGTTGGCGTTTCTGGTTCTTTGTCAAAAGGTTATTATGATTCTGAGAGTGATATCGATTTTCTTGTGATTACAAAACATAGAAAATTGTGGCTATGTAGAACTTTTTTGATTCTTTACAAAAAAATATTCTTGCTAAATTCTAGAAAATATTTTTGTGTAAATTATTTCATTTCTTCTGAACATTTAGAAATAGAAGAGAAAAACCGATTTACTGCAACCGAACTAAAGACCTTAATTCCAATGCAAGGAAGCGATTGTTTTGAAAAATTTTATAAAAGTAATTTATGGGTAACTAACTATTTTTCTAAATTTAATACTAATTATCATCAAATACCAAAAATCAAAAAACCTATAATTTCAAAAAGTATAGAATTGATATTAGATAATAATTTTGGAAATGCATTAGATTACTTTTTTAAATCAATTACACTACGAAAATGGAATTCAAAATTTGATTATTTATCAGAAGAAGATTTTAAAATAGCATTAAAATCAACTAATAATATCTCTAAGCATCATCCTTCCAACTTTCAAAAAAAAGTTATCTTATCTTTAAATTCTAAACTTGAGGAAGTTCAAATAAAATATAATTTAGTTTTACAAAGGGAACATGCCTAATATCCTATTTTCTCATTCTTATTATTACAAGCTCGATCCTAAACAATGGAAAAATAAAATGCCTTTCCCTCCTTTGGGCACTTTGTATGCAGCTTCGTTAATGCGAAAAAATGATTTTTATGTTGATTTATTTGACACCAATTTACTAGATTCTCCAAAATCAATTAACCCAATTCTCAAAAAAAATAATCCGAACTATTTAGTCATTTATGACGATGGTTTTAATTATTTAACCAAAATGTGCTTGACAAACATGCGCGAAGCTTGTTTTGAAATGATTGCCATTGGAAAAAAACACAATTGTACCGTCATAATTTGTAGTTCTGATGCTACAGATCATTATTCCAACTATTTAAATAATGGTGCTGATTTTATCATTCAAGGCGAAGGCGAAATTACGTTGTTAGAACTCGTAAAAGCTATTGAAAATAAATCAGATTTAGAGGTTATTTCAGGAATCGTTTATCGAAATAACACCCAAACAATTATCAATAAAAAAAGAAATGTACTTCAAAATTTAGATGAATTACCGCTGCCTGCTTGGGATTTAGTTGATATGAAAAGCTATAAAGACATTTGGAAAAAAAGCGGTAAAGAATTTACGCTCAACATTGCAACTACTCGCGGTTGTCCTTACAAATGCAATTGGTGCGCAAAACCCATTTATGGCAATCGTTATAATGCACATTCGCCTGAATATACTGTAAATGAAATAGCCTTTTTAAAAGAAAAATATGACGTTTCTCGTTTTTGGATGTGTGACGATATTTTTGGATTAAAACCCAATTGGGTTCAGGAATTTAACTTTCAATTACATAAAAAAAAGCTTGAAATTAAGTACTTTATCCAAAGTCGTGTTGATTTACTATTGAAAGAAAATACTATCGATGCATTAGCAAATTCAGGTTTAGAAGAAGTTTGGGTTGGTGCCGAAAGTGCATCCCAAAAAATTCTTGATGCTATGGATAAAGGAACAAAAGTGGAAGAAATATACGAAGCAACGCGTTTATTAAAAGAGAAAAAAATTAAAGTTGCTTTTTTCTTGCAATTTGGTTATTTGACTGAAAATAAAGCCGATATTCAAAAAACAATAGCCATGGTTAAGGAATTACAACCTGACAACATTGGCATTTCGGTTTCGTATCCTTTACCCGGAACTTCATTTTATGAAAAAGTAAAAGACGATTTAAAACTCAAAGCCAATTGGACCGATTCTGATGATTTTGAAATGCTATTCAACGGAACCTATTCGTCTGATTTTTATAGAAAATTACAACGATATGTTCATAAAGAATTCCGAAAAAGTCAAGGAGTTAATAATTTAAAATCAATTTTTCACAAACCGTCTACCTTTACAGTTGCTAAATTTAAATCGATTGTGAAATTAGGTTATTATGTTCCGAGTGCGTTTATTGACGGAATGCAATTGAAACTATCTCAAAATGAAAGCTGATTTCGATAAAGCAGCCCAAAATTATGATACAACATTTACTAATTCAGTAATTGGAAAGTTACAACGCGATTTAGTATACCATCAATTTTCAAAAGTAATAAACGAGCACCTTCCAAAAACTATACTTGAAATCAATTGTGGCACTGGTGAAGACGCTCTATGGTTGGCGGAACAAAAAATTGAAGTTATTGCTACAGACATTTCTTCAACAATGATAGCAATTGCTAAAAACAAATCTAATTTAGAGAATTTAACCTTTCTTCAATCAAATATTAATCAAATTACTTCCGATTTTTCAACTAAAAATTTCGATTTGATTTTTTCAAATTTTGGAGGGTTGAATTGTTTATCACTATCGGAATTAACTGTTTTTTTTAAAAATGCATCTCAAATTCTATCTGCAAAAGGTCATTTAGTTTTGGTTATTATGCCAAAATGCACCCTTTGGGAAAAATTGTATTTTTTATTAAAATTGGATGTAAAAAGCGCCTTTCGACGAAAAAAGGAATTTGCTATTGCCAATGTTGATGGACAAAAAGTAACTACTTACTACTACAATCCAAAAGATATTGTAAATTTAGCCAACGCAAATTTTGTTGTAAAACAAATAAAACCCATTGGCTTTTTTGTTCCGCCATCATATTTAGAATCTTTTTTTAAGAACAAACCAAAATGGATTGGGTTTTTAAATTCGTTAGAACAAAGAATTAAAAACCTATCGTGGCTTTCTAAATATGCCGATCATTATATAATTGTTTTAGAAAAAAAATGAGTATATTATTAACACATGCCTACTATTTATCTGATGATTCAAAAGAGCAAAAGATAATGAAACCCTATCCTCCATTAGGGTTGTTGTATGTGTCTGCGTACTTATTAAGTAAGAATATCGCTAATGATGTTTTTGACAGTACATTTTATTCTAAAGCAGAACAACTGGCTTTTATCTTAGAAAAAAAACCTAAAATCATTTGCATTTACACCAATTTGATGACCAAAATTGAAGTGGTGAAATTGATTAAAATACTAAAAACAACTACCTATAATTTTCCGAAAATTATTCTTGGCGGACCCGATATTACCTATAATATTGAAAATTATTTAAAAGTGGGCGCTGACTTTTTAGTGATTGGTGAAGGTGAAGAAACTTCTTTTGAATTGTATAATGCCATCATTAACGAAACCGATTTTCATCAAATAAATGGCATCGCATTTCTTGAAAAGGAATCAGTAATTCAAACACCTTCAAGAACCAAATTTAAAGAATTAAACGAATTACCATTACCTAATCGGGATGCAATTCCGAATGAAAAATACCTCGAAACTTGGAAAAAGAATCACGGTGAAAGTTCGATGACTATATCTACACAACGCGGTTGTCCGTATACTTGCAAATGGTGTAGTACTGCAGTTTATGGCCAAAGTTACCGTCGTCGACCTGCACATTTAGTGGCGCAAGAAATGAAAATGCTAAAAGAAAAATACAATCCCGATGCGATTTGGTTTGTAGATGATGTTTTTACGATTAGTCACAAATGGCTGACTGCTTTTCATGAAGAAGTGGTGAAACAAAACGCACAAATTCGGTTTGAGTGCATCACAAGAGCCGAACGATTGAACGACGAAATCTTAAGATTACTAAAAGAAGCTGGTTGTTTTAGAATTTGGATTGGCGCCGAAAGTGGTTCACAAAAAATTATCGATTTAATGGACCGACGCGTTGATGTAAATCACGTTAAAAAAGTAATTCAAGATACCAATGCACTCGGAATCGAAACAGGAACTTTCATCTTGCTTGGTTATCCTGGCGAAACGGAAGACGATATTACGGAAACCATTCAGTATCTAAAAGATGCCAATCCAACACGATATACCATTACGATTGCTTATCCAATTAAAGGGACTTCTTTGTATAATGAAATCGAAAATGACATTACGGTGCAACCCGATTGGGAAACATCAACCGATAGACAAATTGATTTTAAAAGAAACTATTCTAGAAAATATTACGATTATGCTGTCAAAAAAGTAGTCAATGAAGTGGAATTTTCAAGATTAAAAAATAAAAATAGTTTAAAAGGATTGAAATTGAAAACCAAATCAATTTTGGCTGGAGGATTGATGAAAATTAGTAAATAGCAATTGAAAAAATAATTAGGTTAATTATAAAATACAAAAAAACTTAAAGTATACTGGGAGATTTTAATTTATATCGTATTGAAAGAAAAAAGCAAACATATTGTAATTCTTACTCCAGGGTTTCCTATTAATGAAGCCGATACAACTTGTATTCCTGCTTTGCAAATTTATGTCAAAGCATTGCGTGAAATTTCTGGTTATGACATCACGGTTGTTTCCGTACATAAACCTTTTGAAAATAAAGTTTATGCGTGGAATGAAATTCCAGTTTACGCTTTGGGAAGTTCATCCTTTTTTTATAAAATCTTGCTTTGGAAGAAAGTAAGTCTGACTTTGAAACAAATTCATCTTGAAAAACCAATAGAGGTATTGCACAGTTTTTGGCTAAACGAATGTGCTTTTATTGGATATTGGTTTTCCAAAAAAAAAAACATCTATCACCTTACAACTTTAATGGGCCAAGATGCTTTGAAAAGTAATAGTTACACAAGAATTCTCCCTTTAAAAAAGATGCGCTTAATTACGCTTTCTGATTTTCATGAACGAATTTTTTTTAAAAATTATAACATTAAAACAACCCAAATCCCTTGGGGAATTAATTCTAAAAGTTTTCCTTATTTAACGCATAAAAAAATAGATATTATTGGCATTGGCTATTTAAACGAGCTGAAAAATTATGAACTTTTTATTGATGTTGTTTATCAAATAAATCAAGAAAAACCGATAAATGTAGTTCTGATTGGTGAAGGAATTTTAAAAGATAAATTACTCGAAAAGATAAAAAATCACAAATTAGAAAATACAATAGAATTAAAAGGAGAATTATCAAATGAGGAAACATTACAATATCTATCTCAATCCAAAATTTTACTTCACACCAGCAATTATGAAAGCTTCGGATTGGTTTTCGCTGAAGCTTTAGAAAGCAAAACAAGGATTGTTTCCTTGAATATAGGTTGTGCATTTATGAATCCAAATTGGGCTAATTGCAAAGATAAAACCGAGATGATTACCGCATGCAAAAACTGGCTTTCAAAGCCTTTTGATACAACCGAAAGAAATCCATTTACAATTGAAAAAACGGTTAATCATTATTTAAAAATTTATAATGAATAACTATTTCAAAATATTTTTCAGCGTGTTGAGGAGTATTGCTGTTCCTGTTTTTAATTTTTTGATGCTTTTGATAGGTATTCACTTTTATGGGAAAGAAAATTGGGGGCAATTTATTAATATGTCACTTTGGGTTTATTTTGTGGTTTTTATAGCAAAATGGGCGGGACAGAATTACTTAGTTAGAGAATTTAGCGAAAAACCTGCTAAGATTTATACTCTTTTTTACGGTAATTTTATTGAGAGAAGTATCTTTCTACTCTTGTCGTTTTCGTTCTTTTTTATATTCCCAACCCAAATTGCTCTTGCATCAATAGTATTATTACTTTTAATTCATGTCTATACTAGTTTCGACGCATTGATTGTATATTATCAACTGTTTTATATACAATTTTTGGCCGAGTTAATTGGATTTCTTATTGTTTCAGGAATAATTTTTATTTATCATTCCTTCGATTTAGAGTTTATTATTTACTTGTTTTCCGTTTCTTTTTTGATTAAAATTTTAATCTTAGTAATCAAACTCAAATTGCCTTTTAAAAAAATTGGTGTAGAAATTTCGATAAAAAATTGCTTTGCGTCCTTTCCGTTTTTTTTAATTGGATTTAGTGGTTGGTTGTCATCAAAAATAGACGTCTATGTTGTAAGTTATTTTTTTTCAAAAGCAAGATTATCGGAATACCAATTGTTGATTACCTCTTTCTCGATGTTACAAGCGTTTTCTTCCTTTTTAATATCGCCGTTTAACAAACACCTGTTCCGCTTGCCAAAAAAATCAATCAAAAAAATTAAACGTACAATGGCTATCATTGCCTTTCCATTAGTTACAATAGCTACAGTTTGTATTTGGCTATTATTGGAGGAAATTATTCATTTACGTTTCCCGTTTTACTTCTATATAGTGGGTGGTCTCTCATCGGTTCCAATATTTTATTACATTATAGATATATTCCAATTTTATAGAAATAATGGAGAAAAACAAGTCGTTAAATTTAGTTTTATTCTAATTTTAATCAATAGTATTTTAATGTTTATTTTTATTCCGTTCTTTAATATATTAGGAGTACTTATGGCTGTATGTATCTCGCAATGGTTATATTTGTTATTGATTAAATATGAAATCGTTAAAACAAAAAAAAGAAAATGATTGAAAGAGTTTTAAAATTTGCCAATAAAACAGTGCTTCCTGAGCATTATTATTTTTCACCAGAATGGATTGTTTTAGGGGTTAATAATACTTGTAATTTGCACTGTAAAATGTGTGATGTTGGGACACAAAGTTTTGAAACCAATTTTGCGGTGAATTTAATTGGTACAACGCCATTAAATATGCCTTTAGATCTTTTTGAAAAAATAGCAGACCAAACCCAACAGTTTTATCCAAAAGCTAAATTAGGCTTTGCATTTACAGAGCCTTTAGGTTATCCACATATCGTTAAAGCAGTTGAATATGCCAGTAAAAAAAAGCTGTATACTGCCATAACAACGAATGCACTTTTATTACCAAATAAAGCCGAAGCATTAGTAAAAGCTGGACTTAGTGAAATATACGTTTCGCTTGATGGTTTAGAAAAAACGCATAATATGATTAGAGGAAATGAAAAATCATTTCAAAAAGCGTTGAAAGGAATTAAAAAATTATTTGAATATCCCAATCCTCCTAAAGTGTCCATTGTTAGTGCAATAACCGAGTGGAATGTTGAAAATCTAAAAGAATTTGCCGATTATTTTAAAGATATACCATTACATGAAATTGGGTTTATGCATACCCAATTTGGCGATCCTTCTATCGCCTTTAATCACAATAAAATTTGGGGAGATTGCTATCCTGCTACCGAATCAAATTTGGATGAAGTTAATTTAAACAACATGAATTTACCTTTGTTACTAGAGCAAATAAAAAAGATAAAAAAAGAAACGTACCCGTTTAGAATATATTTTTCTCCTGAATTAAATGATTTAGAAAGTTTAGAAACCTATTATAATAAGCCCGAAATAATTCTTGGCAAAAGGTGCGAAGCGGTGTATTCAAGTATCATGATAAAATCGGATGGCTCCGCAATTCCTGCTCATGGAAGGTGTTACAATCTAAAAGTTGGTAATATATATAACGAGACTTTAAAAGAGGTTTGGACATCGTCTGTTTTTGGAAAATTTAGAAAAGATTTAAGGAATGCTGGTGGATTTCTTCCAGCTTGTAGCCGATGTTGTAGTGCATTTTAATTATGAAAAACAAAACCATCCTCTTTAATCCCAAAAGTGCCAACGGCAAGCACCGAATTCCAAATTCTATTTTGCAAGTGGGTGCTTCCATTCATGGAAAATACGACTATGTTTTTGTTGACGGTAATTTAGAAGAAAATCCCTGGCAAACCATTGAAAATTATTTACAATCAGGCGAATTCAAATATTTTGGTTCTACCGTTATGCCTGGACCGCAATTAAAGCAAGCCATTCCTTTTACAAAAAAAATTAAACAACAATTTCCAAATATTATTACCTTTTGGGGCGGTTATTTTGCTTCCAATCAATACAAAGTTTCACTGAATTCTAATTATGTTGATTATGTAATTAATGGTCCTGGCGACAACACATTTCCTGAATTGATTGAAGCCATCGAAACGCATCAACTCGATAAAATTCCATCCATAAAAAATCTTATTTTTAAAACCGAAAAAGGCGAAATAATTAAAACCGCCGTCGAAGCGTTATTAGATCAAGATACTTTACCTAAATTTCCGTATGACTATTTGAATTCGTTTTATCCTGTAAAAAATTATTTGGCAAAAACCTTTATGGGAAACAAAACTTTGTCGTACCATTCAAGTATGGGTTGCCCGTTTTCGTGTTCTTTTTGCGCTGTTGTACCCATATACAACGCCAAGTGGAAAGGCATGTCGGCAAGTCGAATTTATGAAGATGTAAAATATTTTAAAGATAAATACAACATCGATGCAATAGAATTTCATGACAATAATTTTTTTACCTCCAAAAAAAGAGTACTTGAATTTTCAGAACTCATCATGAACGACAACCTAAGTTATTGGGGAGAAGGGCGTATCGATACCATCAATATGTACAGCGATGACGATTTGAAATTGATGCGAAAAGGGGGTTGTAAAATGATTTTTCTCGGAGCCGAAACTGGTAACGATGCCGTATTAAAGCAAATGAACAAAGGCGGAACACAAACCGGACAAATGATAAAGGATTTTGTATTGAGGATGAAAAACGCCGATATTATTCCTGAGCTTTCCTTCGTTTTAGGAATGCCAGCCAAAACCGAAAAAGAAGTCTATGACCAGATTTTATGGGACATTAATTATATCAAAGAAATCAAAATTATCAATCCAGATGCAGAGATTATTATTTACTTATTTAGTCCGGTACCAACTGAAGGTTCTGAATTATACCAACAAATTCTCGATGCTGGATTTTCATTCCCCGAACATTTAGAAGATTGGATTTCTCCTTCATGGGAAAATTTCGATTTGCGAAAAAACCCACTTACCCCTTGGTTAAAACCATATATGATTGACACTATTAAAAATTTTGAAACGGTATTGAATGGATATTATCCAACAGTTTCCGATTTTAGAATTCGAGGCTATAAAAGACAAATTCTGAAATTAACCTCTAGTATTCGTTACAAAACAGGAATTTATAATTATCCATATGAAATCAAAGCCTTACATAAATTTTGGAAATACCGACAACCAGAGATAGAAGGATTTTACGCTGAGTAAAAGTATGAGAACATTTATAAAAAAAATAACATCTCCTTTTTTAAAGTTTGGTTTGAATTGGTATTATTCAAAACCTAGAAAATACCACTATGATAATAGTTTTGTAACAGTTCATCCTGACGTTTTTCCGCCTCAACTGACATTTAGCTCTAAAATTTTACTTGATTTTATTAAAGGTTTATCTATACAAAACAAAACCTTTTTGGAACTGGGTTGTGGAAGTGGAATCTTATCTATTTATGCCGCTAAAAAAGGAGCTATTGTAACAGCAACTGACATTAACAATGTCGCTTTAGAATATTTAAAAAAATCAGCTATTGATAATAATGTAATACTTACAATTTCCGAATCAAACTTATTTGAAAAATTAGAAAATAAAACATTTGATTTCATTCTTATTAATCCGCCCTATTATCCTAAAAATCCATCCTCTATAAAAGAAAAAGCTTGGTTTTGTGGAGAAAATTTTGAATATTTTGAACAACTATTTTTACAGATTCCTAGTTATTCTAATTCAAAAAACGAAATCTATATGATTCTTTCACAAGATTGTGAACTAGAAAAAATAAAAGCCATTGCATTAAAAAATGAAATTATTTTTGAATTAATTATAGAAAAAAAGGGGATAGTTGAGAAAAATTATATTTTCAAATTACAAAAATTATAGTTTTTTTGTGGTCTCTCTATTTCGTAATTCCGTTTTTACAACTGCTGTTTTAAAAGCCAAATCTTCTTCTTTGCTTTCCAATCGATTAATTAATAACGTAGCTGCTACACTTCCTATTTCTGGACCGTGTTGACTCACAGTCGACAAACTTGGTGTCATTCTTTTCGACCAAACGCCGTCGGCAAAGCCTATAATAGAAAGTTCTTCTGGAATTTTATACCCGTTTTTCAAACCCATTTTCAATGCAGAAACTGATGCATGTTCATCTAAAGCAAAAATACCATCCACTTTATTTTTAGTAAAAAAATTAACCATTTGTTTATCAAAATCGGTTTCATTATCCGTCAAGATAACCAAATCTTTATCTACCTTTAATCCTTTATTTTTAAAGGTTTGAAAAAATCCTTCTGCTCGCAATTTTATAACACTTAAATTATCAATTGAAGATAAAAGTGCAATTCTTTTACAATTGGAATTGATTAAATAGTTTGTAGCATTCACAGCTGAATCCAAATCATCAACCACTACTTTATCACAATTCACTTCTTCAGATATTCTATCAAACATCACAATTGGAGTTCCTTCATTGATTATCGATTTAAAATGTCCAAATTGTTGTAATTTTTGAGCTTCTTCCGAAATAGATAAAATAAATCCATCTATTGTTCCGTTACTCAACATTTCAAGTGTACTAATTTCTTTATCAAGTGATTCATTCGAAATACAAGTTATTACTTTATATCCTTTTTCATCTGCAACCTTTTCAATTCCACTAAATACTTTAGCGAAAAAAGAATTCATAATATTCGGAATAATAACCCCAATAGTCTTTGTTGAACGATTTTTTAAATTCAATCCTATAACATTGGGTTTGTAATTCTTCAGCTTTGCATATTCTTGCACACGCTGTTTTGTTGTATCACTAATTTCTGGACTATCATTGAGTGCTTTGGAAACAGTAGATACAGAAACCCCTAGTTCTTTTGCAATTTGTTTTAAGGTGGCTTTTGATTTCATTTTAAATATATGTAGAATGTAAAAATAACAAAAAATTAGTATAAAATAGATTGGTTTTATTAGAAGCGAAAGTTTTAAGCTTTATTTGTTGTCCTTTTTTATTCTTTTTTCTTTATCTCTTCTTTTAAAAAGAAAAATGAATAGCATGTCGGCTCCATGCGGAGCGAACAAGTGAAACAATCAGGGCTAAAAAAAGTATTGTATTTTAACTCATATTACCCATTATTTATCAACGTTTTAGATAAATATAACAACTTCAAAAAAATATTTAAAATGCTATTTGCTTTTGTAATAAATATTTGTACTTTTGCAACCCCTTTTATTAGGGATGGAATGTTTAATTAAAAAAATATTATGGACGCATTAAGCTACAAGACACAATCTGCAAGCAAAGCCACTGTTACAAAAGAGTGGATCATTGTAGATGCTGATGGTCATAACTTAGGTCGTTTTGCTTCAAAAGTCGCTATGATTCTTAGAGGTAAATACAAACCGAGTTATACACCTCACGTCGACTGTGGAGATAACGTAGTTGTTATCAACGCAGAGAAAATTAACCTTACAGGTAACAAACTTGACGAAAAAACATACATTCGTCACACAGGTTATCCAGGAGGACAAAGAAGTTTGACTGCAAAGGTTTTGCAATCAAAAAACCCTGCTTTGTTAATTGAAAAAGCAGTGAAAGGGATGTTGCCTAAAAACAAATTAGGAGCAGAACTTTTCAGAAATTTAAATGTTGTTGTAGGATCTGAGCACAAACAAGGCGCTCAAAAACCTAAAACAGTTAACCTTAACGATCTTAAGTAATGGGAGTTATTCACAAAATCGGTAGAAGAAAAACCGCTGTTGCACGTGTTTATGTTTCAGAAGGAACAGGAGTTATCGTGGTAAACAAAAAACCTTTCGCAACTTATTTCCCAACAGCTACTTTACAGTACAAAGTATTACAAGC
>CALPIE020000028.1 GCA_943323545.2 Bifidobacterium breve
AGTAGGAAATGAATTCTCTTTAAAAGGCAACTGGAACAAAGAATTTTTTAATAATGATAATCCAATAATCATTGAATTAGGGTGCGGTAAAGGAGAATATTCTGTAGGTTTAGCGGAACAATATCCCAATAAAAACTTTGTAGGCATCGATATAAAAGGTGCCCGCTTTTGGCGAGGTGCTAAAACGGCTGTTGATAATGGTATGAACAACGTTGCTTTCGTTCGAACGCAAATAGAACTAATCAATCATATTTTTGCCGATAAAGAAGTCGATGAAATTTGGATCACTTTTCCCGATCCGCAAATCAAATACAAACGAACCAAACACCGAATGACCAATTCGGAATTTCTTCAATTATACAAAAAAATACTAAAACCCAACGGTATTGTAAACCTTAAAACTGATAGCGAATTCATGCATGGTTACACACTTGGATTATTACATGGTGAAGGTCATGAAGTACTCTATGCCAATCATAATGTATACAAAAATGAAGGCGCACCAAAAGAAGTTACTGGAATTCAAACTTTTTACGAAAAACAATATTTGGAAATTAACAAAGCAATTACGTATATTCGTTTTAAAATCAAATAGATGTCGATTTTACTTCCTTTCTTTTTTGGCTTTATTGCAGCAATTGTAGGAGTAATTCCACCTGGAATAATAAATATGACAGCCGCTAAAGTGAGTTTAATTGATGGAAGAAAACGTGCTATGATGTTCGTACTTGGTGCATTAATTATTGTTTTTTTTCAAACTTATCTTTCTGTTGTATTTGCTCAATATATAGACAAGCATAGTGAAGTTGTTGTTTTATTAAGAGAAATCGGATTTGTAATTTTTGTTGCTTTATCAATTTATTTTTTATCATTTGCAAAACCACCAAAAATAAACCATGAAGAAGTTAATAACATAAAAAGCAAACGAAGTCGATTTTTTATGGGAATGATTATTTCTGCAATTAATTTTTTTCCGATACCCTATTATGCATTAATAACTATTACTTTGGCTTCCTACCATGTTTTTTCTTATGAACCAATTCAGAATATTAGTTTGATCTTAGGAATAGTTCTAGGTTCTTTTTCTGTTTTTTATTTCTATGTAGTTTTCTTTAATAGTTTGAAATCGAAAGCCAATTATTTTATTACTAACATGAATAATATAATAGGAGCAATAACAGGATTTATTGCGTTATTGACACTATTTAATATTGTAAAATACTATACTTAAACTTGCAAAATAAACCAAACGAAAACGATAATTTTTTCGAGCGAGTATACGGTATCGTTCGTCAAATTCCAGAAGGAAAAATTACTTCTTATGGAGCAATAGCAAAAGCATTAGGAACTGCTCGATCAGCAAGAATGGTAGGTTGGGCGATGAATGCATCTCATAATTTAGAAGATGTTCCAGCACATCGTGTAGTAAATCGAAAAGGTTTGCTTTCTGGAAAACATCATTTTGAAGGAACCAATTTAATGCAACAACTTCTCGAAAACGAAGGAATAGAAGTCGTAGAAAATCAAATAGTTAATTTTGAAAAGCATTTTTGGCAACCCAATTTTGAATCGTAATATTACCAAATTCTATTTTTTTTACTTTATAAAACTTTTTACTTTTCCATTTTCACTATTAAACTTTTCCAACTATCTTTGTAATCCATAATTAGTCTGAATAAAAAGACTTGAAATTGGATTTAAATAATTAAGAATGAAGCTAGATAGAAAAGAAATCCTTTCCGCTTTAGAAACTATTACTATTGCGGGTGAAGGAAAAAATATGGTGGAAAGTGGTGCCGTTAAAAATGTAATAACTTTTGGAAATGAAGTCGTAGTCGATTTAGTCCTTTCAACGCCTGCCATGCATATTAAAAAACGTGCAGAAGACGACATCAAAAAACTAATTCACTCAACCTTTTCTCCCGATGTTGTTGTAAAAGTCAATATTAAAGTCGAAGCTCCCGAAAATCCAAATCAAATTAAAGGGAAAGCAATTCCCGGAATTAGCAATATTATTGCCGTTGCCTCCGGAAAAGGAGGCGTAGGAAAATCGACAGTTACAGCAAATTTAGCAGTGACTTTAGCCAAAATGGGCTTCAAAGTTGGCGTTCTCGATGCCGATATTTACGGACCAAGCATGCCGATTATGTTTGATGTCGAAAATGAAAAACCAATTTCTATAGAAGTCGATGGTAAATCTAAAATGAAACCAGTCGAAAGTTATGAAATAAAAATACTGTCTATTGGTTTTTTCACTGCACCAAGTCAAGCCGTAATTTGGCGTGGACCAATGGCGTCAAAAGCTTTGAACCAAATGATTTTTGATGCAGCTTGGGGAGAACTCGATTTTATGTTGATCGATTTACCACCAGGAACCGGCGACATTCACTTGTCCATAATGCAATCACTTCCGATTACAGGAGCTGTTGTTGTAAGTACACCACAAGCCGTTGCTTTAGCAGATGCCAAAAAAGGAGTTTCTATGTTCATGTCTGATGCTATCAATGTACCCGTATTAGGAATTATAGAAAACATGGCCTATTTCACTCCCGAAGAACTTCCAAATAATAAATATTATATCTTTGGAAAAGAAGGCGCGAAAAATTTGGCAGCCGATTTACAAGTGCCTTTTTTAGGTGAAGTTCCTTTGGTGCAAAGTATTCGTGAAGCTGGAGATTATGGTCGTCCAGCGGCATTACAAACTGCTTCTCCATTAGAAAAAGTATTCGAAGAAATAGCTCGTAATGTAGTGCAAGAAACCGTTAATCGAAATGAAAATCTTGCACCAACTGAAGCAATAAAAATAACAACAATGGCGGGATGTTCCGCCGTTAAGAAGTAGTATTCAGTATACAGTCCCTGTTTACAGTTTGATATTGTTACTGCGACTGAAAACTGTGACTGAGACTAAATAAAAAATTATGACACAAGAAGAATTAACCTTAAACATCGAAAAAGCATTACAAGAAATCAGACCTTTTTTGAATTCTGATGGAGGCGATATAAGTTTGGTTTCTATTGAAGATGCCAAACATGTAAAAGTGCGTTTTGAAGGCGCTTGTACAGGATGTAGCGTAAATCAGATGACATTGAGAGCCGGAGTAGAAACTACTATAAAAAAGTACGCGCCACAAATCGAAACTGTGGTAAATATTGCTTAGTTTCTGTGCGTTTCCGCCGAAAAAGCGGTCGGGCTATTCGCTTTATATTTTGTTCCGCAAGCTACACAAAAGGATATCGCTGCTATCCCTAACGCAAACCTAAGAAATAAAGAACTATTTTCTAAACTCAGTTACTCAGTCTCTCAGTAACTCAGTAACTTAAAAAAAATGATTGAAACAGATATACTTATAATCGGAGCAGGACCCACAGGACTTTTTGCCGTTTTCGAAGCCGGATTATTAAAATTAAGATGTCATATTATTGATGCTTTGCCACAAGTTGGTGGACAATTATCTGAACTGTATCCTAAAAAACCAATTTACGATATTCCGGGTTTTCCAGATATTTTAGCTGGTGATTTGATAACTAATTTAATGGAGCAAATCAAACAATTTCAGCCTGGATTTACCTTAAATGAAAATGCGGAAACCATTGAAAAACTTAATGACGGAACTTTTATTGTAACAACCAATAAAGGAACAAAACATCATGCTAATGCAGTTGCAATAGCAGGTGGATTAGGAAGTTTTGAGCCAAGAAAACCAATATTAGAAAACATCGATTTTTACGAAGATAAAGGGGTCGAATATTTTGTAAAAGACCCTGAACTTTTTAGAGATAAGAAAATAGTCATTGCTGGCGGAGGTGATTCAGCACTAGATTGGAGTATTTTTTTAGCCGATGTTGCTTCAAGCGTAACATTAATTCACAGAAGAAATGAATTTCGTGGCGCACTAGATTCTGTAGAAAAATTACAAGAATATAAAAAATTAGGATTAGTGAATTTAATCACTCCTGCCGAAGTTGTATCTCTTCATGGAGATGAAAAACTTACAGCTATTACGATAGATTCAAACGAAAATCAACAAACAATCCAAACCGATTATTTTATTCCACTTTTCGGATTAACACCCAAGCTAGGCTCTATCGCCAATTGGGGATTGGAAATTGAAAAAAATGCCATCAAAGTCAATAATGCACTTGACTACCAAACCAATATTGATGGTATTTATGCTATTGGGGATGTAAATACTTATCCAGGAAAATTGAAATTAATCCTGTGCGGATTTCATGAAGCAACATTAATGGTGCAAAGTGTTTACCAACGAATGAATCCCGGAAAAAAATATGTGCTTAAATATACAACCGTTTCAGGTGTTGACGGATTTGATGGCACGCGAAAAGAAGCAGAAAAAGCCGTTGTAAAATCAATTGAATAATGTCACAAGATATTACCATAAAAATTACCGACCGTCAAGGCGTGCAACACGAAGTACAAGCACCAACCGACATGAACTTAAATGTGATGGAACTCATTCGCATGTATGAACTAGCTGAAGAAGGAACCATTGGAATTTGTGGTGGAATGGCGATGTGTGCATCCTGCCAGTGTTATGTTTTGAATGATGTTTTACAAAACGAAAGAAATGACGATGAAGAAGCCATGCTTTTAGAAGCATATCATGTAAAGCCCAACAGTCGACTCGGTTGTCAAATTTCAATTACTGATGCAATTAACGGATTAGAAATTGAAATTGCACCAGAGCAATAAAATTTTATAATCCTAATTTTTCTTTTGCTCTAGGCAATATACGTTGAACAAATTTAGTATATGCTATTGTCGACGGATGTAAACCATCACTGGCAACTAGGTTAGTTTGTGTAAGTCCCAATCGAGTAATATCTGTAATGTTTACGAAAGTAATGGCATTCATCAAACAGTAATTTTCTGCAAAAGCATTATATGAATCTATTTGTGTTGAAATAGTTGAATTACCATTTCCAAAAGGGGTAAAGGCATAATCCGGAATGGAAACAACAATTACATTTCCTTTTTTTCCTTTGGCTTTTTGTATCGCGGTGTTAATTAATTCAGGAAATTCCTGCTCATAAACACTAAAGGGTACATTTTGATATTGATTATTAACGCCAATTAAAAGTGTAACCAAATCAAAGTCGTTTGCAGTATTTTGATTAGCTATAGATGTTTTCAAATTAGTAGTGGTCCAACCAGTTTGAGCAATAACTTTGGTTTGAAATGTGTCGTTTACATTAATGTATTTTTTTATACTATCCTGCAACTGTATTGGAAAACGACACGTTTCACAAACACTTTGTCCAATAGTATAACTATCTCCTAAAGCAAGGTATTTGTAGTTTTTAGGCGCTATGTCTTCTGAATTCGAATTGTTATCAGAACTGCAGCTGACAAACGCTACTGCAAAAAAAACATAGGCTATTTTAAATAGAACTTTCATAGTTAAGCTAATGCTAAGTTAGCTTCGATTTTTTCTTCAATCGCATTCCACAAACCAATTCTTTTTTCAAGCGCTAGGATCGATACTTCTTGAACCTCATTCCATTTGGTTTGGCTGTCGCCACAAAGTTCAGTCACCATTTGCATCGCCATCGGACCATGCTCATCAGCATCCAATTCGATGTGTCTTTCAAAGTAATAAATAAGTTGTGATAAATTGGTTTCCGGGAAATTGATTTGAAAATTACGCAGTATTTCAGTAAACATATTCGGAATCAAATCTTCTCTTCCAAAGGTAAAAGCAGCGGCAATTTTATGTGGTTTTCCTTCGTCTATAACTTGGAACGTAAATTCCAAAAAAGCTTTTACATTAGGATGCAAATCACTTTTCCGAATCGAAACAAATATGTTTTGCGTGGCTTTTACCTCTTCTAAAAAAGCAGTTATGGCATTGGTATCGGCGCCACACTGGTGCATCGCTTCCAAATACATTTCAAAATGGCTTAATCGCTTTCCATCCATTGATAAATCGCTTTCTTCTGCCAAAACAATTTCATTAATTAAGTGTCTTGTTTCCGGATTTGTGGAGGCAAACCACGGCGTAGTGGTGCAGGTCAATTTACTTTGTAACGCTTTCAGCAACGACATAAAATCCCAAACGGCATAAATGTGTGTCTCTAAAAAGCAATTCAAATCCTCAATGGTTTTTACTTTTTCATATAAAGAATGCGTTAGCAATTGATTTTTATATTCTTGAATCGAGGTGTTAACGGTTGCAATTGTCATGGTGCTTTTTTTCGTAAAAGTAAAAATGCTTCCCCAAAAAGAGAAGCATTTTATATCAAATTTATCTATTGTTTAATGGTTTATTTAAAGGCTGGAATTCCAGTAATATCCGCACCGGTTATCAACAAGTGAATGTCGTGTGTTCCTTCGTAGGTAATCACCGATTCTAAATTCATACTGTGGCGCATAATCGAGTATTCGCCGGTAATTCCCATTCCGCCTAACATTTGTCTAGCTTCACGAGCAATGTGAATTGCCATATCAACATTGTTTCTTTTTGCCATCGAGATCTGTGCAGTTGTCGCTTTCCCTTCATTTCTTAAAACACCAAGTCGCCAAGTTAACAATTGTGCTTTGGTGATTTCGGTAATCATTTCAGCTAGTTTCTTTTGTTGCAATTGAAAACTCGCAATTGGTTTGTCAAACTGAATTCGCTCTTTAGCATAACGCAAAGCCGTATCGTAACAATCCATAGCGGCTCCAATTGCTCCCCAAGCAATTCCGTAACGCGCCGAATCCAAACATTGCATTGGCGCGCCAAGACCTGATTTACCGGGCATCAAGTTTTCTTTAGGGACTTTTACGTTATCAAAAATAAGTTCACCGGTTGCCGAAGCACGAAGTGACCATTTGTTATGTGTTTCTGGTGTGGTAAAACCGGCCATGCCGCGTTCTACTATTAATCCGTGTATTCTTCCTTCTTCATTTTTTGCCCAAACTACCGCAACATCTGCAAACGGCGCGTTTGATATCCACATTTTAGCACCATTCAACAAATAATGGTCGCCCATGTCTTTGAAGTTGGTGGTCATGCCACTCGGATTTGAACCGTGATCGGGTTCGGTCAATCCGAAGCAACCCATGAATTCTCCTGTTGCTAGTTTTGGTAAATACTTTTGACGTTGTTCCTCAGTGCCGAATTTCCAAATAGGATACATCACTAATGATGATTGTACCGACGAAGTTGAACGAACACCAGAATCGCCTCTTTCAATTTCTTGCATAATCAAACCATACGAAATCTGATCCAAACCCGCACCACCATATTCTTCCGGAATATACGGACCGAATCCGCCAATTTCGCCCAAACCATTTATAATTTGTTTCGGAAATTCAGCACGTTGCGCATAGTCTTCTATAATCGGAGAAACTTCTCTTTTCACCCACGCACGGGCAGAATCACGAACTAATTTGTGTTCGTCAGTTAGTAAATCATCTAAGTTGTAATAATCGGGCGCTTGAAATAAATCGGGTCTCATAGGAATGCTTTTATTGTTTTACGAAAACGTTTGCAAAGTTATGAAAACATATTTGAGAAACGATTCAACAGATGTTATTTTTTAGAAGCTTTTTCCAGCTTTACACTTCAATCTTTTCTTTTTATTAGAAAAAAGAAAAGGATTTCCACTTCACACGAGTGCAGCGAACTGGCGAAGCAATCTGGGCTAGGGCTGTAGCTGTAAACGCTAATCTAATTTTTTAAACGCTTTATTTTTTGTCAACAAAAATTCCATCACTGCTAACTTATTGTCATCATCTGCAATAGTTTTTGCACTTTGATCGGCATCACAAAACTCCAGAAAACGAAATATATTATCGTGTTGTAATGCCAGTGTTTTGGTAAAAAAGGTATCGTCAAAATTAGATTTCACATACTCTTTAAACGTTATTTTTGGTTTTTTTGGCTTGCTATCTTCCTCTTTCTTTTTAAATAGTTTAATAAGTTCTTTGCCAATTCTAATGAAATCCATTCCGTTTACAATTTCACCAGTGTACACCGATTGGTTTACTGGTCGTGAGATTTGTTTTTCGAGTTTTATCAGGTCTATATCGGCTTGTGAAACTTTATAACCACCGAGCGGTTTTGCTTCAATTTTGACTTCTTCCAGCTCAATTGGTTTTTCAGATAATTGAACGATGAGATTGTTGTCAAAATCTTTTTGAGTTAGAACTATCTTTCGGTCGATGTATTTTTTAGAGATAATATAAAGTTCGTCATTCACTTTTCCCCAAATCGTAAAAAAACCATTACTATCTGTTGTTGCCACTTTTTTGGTTGTTATGTTTACGATGTCGATGTTGGGAAGCGCAGTTTGTTCACCTATAACCTTTCCGCTGATTTGTTTTTGCGAGAAACCAATAAAAAAAGTAAAAAAGCAACTTAAGGCAAGTAGTATTAGTTTCAAAATGGAACCGTATTAGGTTATAAGAAACTAATGTAAAGTATTCGTTATTTACTGAATAATAAAGAAATGTTAATTGTGATTTTTATAGTATTTGACAATTACATCTTCAGATAAAAATCCTTTGTCAAGGAAATATAAGCTGAAGTATATTGATGTCTGCTGGTTTCAATGACCAATTCATCCAATGTAAGTTGTTTTTTCAATCTACTAAAAGCTAAAAGACTTCTTTTAATTTCGGTAGTTGGTGTTCCTTTTACACGGGTAATTTTAAAAGGAAATAAATCCATATTTTTAGCTAAAGCAATAAACTTTACTTCTTCTGAAAAGGGAAGAACTACTGCAAAAATTCCGTTTTCAGACAATAAAAGGTCGGCAGCTTCAATTAATTCTTCAAAAGGTAAAGCATCTTGAAAACGGGCTAAGTCTCGTTGAGAATTATCCGTTTTATAATCTTCGCTGTAAAACGGTGGGTTGGAAATAATGATGTCGTACTCGTCTTCCGGTTCGTCAATAAATTCATCCAAACCGGCATGAAAACAAAACAAACGGTCTGACCAAGGCGAAGCTTCGAAATTTTCGACACATTGTTCGTAGGCGTTTTCGTCAATTTCTATTGCGTCAATTTGCTCCGCATTACTTCTTTGCGCTAACATTAAAGACAAAATTCCGGTTCCTGCACCAATGTCTAAAATCGAAAAAGGATTGTTGTCAATCGGGCACCAAGCACCAAGCAAAACGGCATCGGTGCCGATTTTCATGGCACAGCGATCTTGTTTGATGGAGAATTGTTTGAATTGAAAGTTCATATAAAAGTTCAAGGTTCAAAGTTCGTTAATCTTTATTCAAACTTCAAAAAAATGATGAATATTGAATTTTGAATAACGAATGTTGAAATGGCAACGATGCCTAGCCCTGATAGCAGCGGCATCCTTTTATGGAGTGCAACGAAATAAAAGATAGAGCGAATAGCAGGTTCCCGGCTTCTAAAAAAATCTAAAGTGTAGCGACACGAGCGATAGCGAACTGACGAAGCATTCTATAGCCGCAGGCGTTTCTAAATTTCTATAGCGAAGCGTATCTACAAATACATTTCCACCAAACCTTCTGGCAAATTCATAATGACTTTCTTATTTTCGCGATCGATTTTTACAAGAAATGCATCTATCATCGGAATCAGGATTTCGACTTCCGACCCTTCGGAACCGTTAATTACTTCAAATAAAGGTTGTGCTGAGGAATCGTTTATCGAAACAATTTTTCCGAAAACACCTAGTCGTTGGTCTTCGATTTCAAAACCGATGACTTCGTGGTAGTAAAATTGATTTCCGGTAAGTTTGGGTAACATCGTAAGCGGAAGATAGACTTCGCAATTCATGATGCTATCGGCTTCTTCTTCGGTGTCGACGTCTTCAAACTGTACGCGAAGAAAATCGTTTTTATGTAGGGAACTATTTTTAATAAAAAATGGAACCAAGTTTTTGTTGAATTCAACAAAAACTGATTCCAAATCCTCATATAACTCGGGTTCGTCTGTATCTAAATACAATAAGACTTCCCCTTTGAAACTAAATTTTTTAGCGATTTTGCCAAGATAGAAACAATCTTCTTTACGCATTATCGCAGTTAATTAAGCCTCTGTTTCTTCGCTAGCTTCTTCAGCAGCTGGAGCTTCTTCTGTAGCAGCTTCCACTTCTGGAGTTTCTGCAACTACAGCAACAACTTCTTCTGTTGCAACTTCAGCAGCTGGAGCTTCTTCTACTTCTGCAACAACTTCTGCAGCCGGAGTTTCAGTAACTTCTTCAGCAACTTCTGGAGCTGCTTCTAGTGCTACTTCTTCTTCAACAACTTCTGCCGCTACGTTAGCTGCTTCTTCTGCTTTAGCAACACGTTTTTCATTCGCTGCTTTTTCTGCTTTTAAAGCTTTCGCTTTATCAGCTTGTTGTTTTTTAGACAAACCATCTTTTTTAGCATCAACTGCATTGGCTTTATCTTCTAACCATTTCGCTAATTTAGCATCTGCTTGTTCTTGTGTTAAAGCACCTTTGCGAATTCCACCATCTAAATGATGTTTCAACAACGCACCTTTATACGAAAGAATTGCTCTTGCTGTATCAGTTGGTTGTGCACCATTGTGTAACCATTGCACCGCTTGGTCAAGGTTTAAATCAATAGTAGCCGGGTTGGTGTTTGGATTGTAAGTTCCTAATTTTTCAAGGTATTTACCATCTCTTTTTGCGCGTGCATCTGCCGCTACGATCCAATAAAAAGGTTTTTGCTTTTTACCGTGTCTTTGTAATCTAATTTTTACTGACATAATCTTTTTGATTAATTTGAGGTACTCGACCTCTTGTTATTTTGAGGGTGCAAATATACAAATCTTTTTTAATCAAACTAATGCGTATTGAAAAAAACATGTTATTTTTAGTTTTTAGTAAAAAAATTTACATTAATTCATTAAAAAAACTATTTTTGTGATTGTAAATTTATTTAAATAATGAAAAAATTATTTTCCCTTTTAGTTGTATTTTTTATTTTTTCTGGATGTGCAACTGAGGTTTCCACAAACACACCTGGATTTCAAGCGTTTAAAGATGATGCTTTGTGGCGCGCCATCGATGTAAAGGCCTATCTGTCAATTGATGGACATGTTAGAATTTTAGCTTTGGCAGAAAACGAACAAGTTGAGATAAACATGTCAAGTTATGATGTTGGGACTTATTATTTTGCGTCAGTTGATGATGAAAATACTGCAGGATTTAGTTCAACACGAGATAATACTACTTTAAATTATTTAACATACGATTTAAACGGACCAATATTAAGTATAAATAATCCTTTATTAATTGCAGGCTCAGGTTATTCAGAAGATGTTTTTGTTCCTACAACTTCATTAGGTGGTGGTAGTGGAATGACAGTAGACACATATGTAGACGATAACGGAATTTTAACTGGAGTACTAATTAACTCTCCTGGGGTTAATTATGAAGCGGGTGATATTATTACAATAAATGGAGGAAATAACAACGCAAAATTTAAAATTTCAAGCGTCATTGAAATTACTGACAATAGTAATGGTACTTTAAGCGGTACTTTTAGGTTTACTGCCAAAAATGCATTTCCTAATCCATTGGTTAATGAGTTAGTGAGTTTTCAATACGGCGCTTTTTATCAAATTCCTATAGTCCCAGAATTTTAATTCCTTAAAGATTTTTTATTTTATTAAAAAAAGCACTACTGTAATTCATTTTATTTATATAATAAAATGCTATTTTATAGTAGATTAGGTTTTTATTACTTATCTTTGACATCAATTTTAAAAAATAATTATGAATATTTTTGTTGGAAGTCTTCCATTCAGTATTGAGGAAGCAGATTTAAGAGAGTCTTTTGAGGCTTATGGAACAGTTGACTCTGTTAAAATTATAACTGATAAATTTACTGGAAGAAGTAAAGGATTCGGTTTTGTTGAAATGTCTAATGACGAAGAAGCTCAAAAAGCTATCGACGAATTAAACGGAGCAACAGTAGATGGTCGTACAATCGTAGTGAACAAGTCTGAGCCAAAACCAGAAGGAGAAAGAAGAACCTTTAACAACAACCGTTCAGGTGGTGGTTACGGTGGTGGAAATTCTCGTGGTGGTGGAAGCTATAACGATAGAAACAGCGGGGGAAACAGAGGAGGATATTAATATCTCTTTGTTTAAAAAATTTAAAGCCATTCCTTAGGAGTGGCTTTTTTTTGTTATCATTTTTACGTTTGTTAATAACTAAAATTGATTATTATTTCCTTAAAATGTATTTTTGAAAGTGTTAAACGTTTGCCTATTTCTTCACTTATAATGTCTAATTAATGTACTTAATATTCGATACCGAAACCACAGGTTTACCAAGAAGTTGGGCTGCTCCAATTACCGATACCGATAACTGGCCTCGATGTATTCAAATTGCTTGGCAATTGCATGATGGAATGGGAAATGTTATTGAGCATCAAGATTATTTAATCAAACCAGACGGATTCAATATTCCGTATGACGCCGAAAGAATTCATGGAATATCTACCGAATTAGCAGAAAATAATGGGATTTCATTACTAGAAGTTTTAGAAAAATTTAATACCGCTTTATCAAAAGCCAAATTTATAGTAGGTCAGAATTTAGGTTTTGATGTCAATATAATGGGTTGCGAATTCTACAGAATGGGAGTTACTTCCCCAATGAGTTCGATGCCAATTCTAGATACTTGTACCGAAGTCACAGCATCTTTATTAAAATTACCTGGAGGACGAGGTGGAAAATTCAAACTACCAACATTAACCGAATTACATAATTATCTTTTTGGCGTTCCTTTTTCAGAAGCCCATAACGCTACGGCAGATGTCGAAGCAACCACACGTTGTTTTTTAGAACTTATCCGAAAGGAAGTATTTTCAAAAAGTGAACTTCAAGTTGCGGATACCTATTTTCAAGAATTTCAATCCAAAAATCCACAGAAAATTCAACCTGTCGGATTAAAACACATCAATTTAAAAGAAGAGTCCGATAAAATTCGACAGCAATTAGGGGATTCACAAACGGCTCCAATATCCAAACAAGAACTCTCTGACAACAAGCAAATATTAATTGATACCGATTTTGTGCACCTGCACAATCATACCCAATTTTCGGTTTTGCAATCTACTATTAGTGTCGCTTCTTTAGTGAAAGCTACTGTAGATCAAAAAATGAAAGCCGTTGCAATTACTGACCATGCCAATTTAATGGGTGCTTTTCACTTTGTTCGCGATATTTTATACCATAATAAATTAGCAGAAACGAAGAACAAAGAATCCGAAGAAAAAGGGGAAATTCCTTCCGAAACCATTGTAAAACCAATCGTAGGTTGTGAATTTTTTGTTTGTGAAGACCATAAAAATAAATCGGTAAAAGACAACGGTTACCAAATAGTTTTTCTTGCAAAAACGAAAAAAGGGTATCACAATTTGGCAAAAATGTCTTCTATTGCTCATACAGAAGGTTCTTATTATGTGCCAAGAATAGATAAAAAAATCGTCCAACAATATAAAGAAGATCTAATTGTATTGTCAGGAAATCTCTATGGCGAAATACCAAATAAGATTTTAAATATAGGGGAAAATCAAGCTGAAGAAGCATTACTTTGGTGGAAATCAGAATTTAAAGATGATTTCTACATCGAAGTCATGCGTCACAATCAAGAAGATGAAAATCGAGTAAACGAAAGTTTGATTTTGTTAGCCAAAAAGCACAGTGTAAAAGTGGTAGCTTCTAATAATACGTTTTACATCGATAAAGACAACGCCAACGCACACGATATTTTACTGTGTGTTCGCGATGGCGAAAAACAAACTACACCAATAGGTCGTGGTCGTGGTTATCGCTTCGGATTACCCAACCAAGAATACTATTTCAAATCGGGAGCCGAAATGAAAAAACTCTTTACCGATTTGCCAGAAGCCATTTCCAATACTATTGAAATTGTTGATAAAATAGAAATCTACAATTTAGCTCGTGAAGTATTACTTCCAAAATTCGAAATCCCACCTCACTTTATAGTCTCCGAAGATCAATCGGACGCTGGGAAAAGAGGCGAAAACAATTACCTAAAACATTTAACTTTTGAAGGTGCTAAAAGACGTTATGCTGAAATCACACCCGAAATTCAAGAACGTATTAATTTCGAGCTTCAAACTATTGAAAATTCAGGTTATCCAGGATATTTTTTAATTGTTCAAGATTTTATTGCAGCAGCTCGTGAAATGGGCGTTTCTGTTGGTCCAGGTCGTGGTTCTGCCGCAGGTTCTGTGGTGGCGTATTGTCTTGGAATTACCAATATCGATCCGCTTTTATACAACTTACTTTTTGAGCGTTTTCTTAATCCAGACCGGGTTTCTTTACCCGATATCGACATCGATTTTGATGATGAAGGAAGAAGTAAAGTCATGGATTATGTCATCAATAAATACGGTTCCAAACAAGTCGCTCAAATCATAACTTACGGAACCATGGCAGCCAAATCGGCGATTCGTGATACCGCAAGAGTTTTAGATTTACCGTTATTTGAGGCGGATAAAATTGCTAAATTAATTCCGGGTTTAATTCCGTCGAAATGGAGTTTAGCGCGTTTTTTAAAAGAAGCAGAAGGTGAATTAAAAAAGGCACTTCGCCCGGAAGATTTTGACAATATAAAAGAGTTAATCGGACTTTCTAAAGAAAGTAATTTGGGTGGAGAAACCATTCTTCAGGCACAAATTTTAGAAGGAAATCTAAGAAACACAGGAATTCACGCTTGTGGTGTCATCATCACGCCAAGTGATATTACGAATTTCGTTCCGGTTGCCACGGCAAAAGATTCCGATTTATATGTTACTCAATTTGATAACTCGGTAGTAGAAAGTGCAGGTTTGTTAAAAATGGATTTCTTAGGATTAAAAACCCTTACATTAATAAAAGATACCGTTAAACTTGTAAAGTATAGAATGGGTAAAGACATTGATCCCGATGCTTTTCCAATTGATGATGTGAAAACTTACGAGCTTTTTCAACGTGGCGAAACGGTTGGCATTTTTCAGTATGAAAGTGCTGGTATGCAGAAGTATTTACGCGAATTAAAACCAACTGTTTTTAACGATTTAATTGCGATGAATGCCTTGTATCGTCCGGGACCAATTGCATATATTCCGAGTTTTATCAAACGAAAAAATGGTGAAGAACCTATTGAATATGATCTAGATGTTTGCGAAGAGTTATTAAAAGACACTTACGGAATTACTGTTTACCAAGAACAAGTAATGCTTTTGTCCCAAAAATTAGCCGATTTCTCAAAAGGTGATGCCGATGTTTTGCGAAAAGCAATGGGAAAAAAACAGCGTGATGTACTCGATAAAATGAAACCAAAATTCATAGCGCAAGCGGCATCAAAAGGACATCCAGAAGATAAATTGGAAAAAATATGGAAAGATTGGGAAGCATTTGCAGAGTATGCCTTTAACAAATCACACTCGACTTGCTATGCATGGATAGCTTATCAAACCGCCTATTTGAAAGCCAATTATCCGGCCGAATATATGGCAGCAGTATTATCCAATAACATGAGCGATATCAAGCAGGTTTCTTTCTTTATGGAAGAATGCAAACGTATGGGATTAAAAGTTCTAGGACCAGATGTTAATGAAAGTTTTTATAAGTTTACCGTGAATGATGATTATGCGGTGCGTTTCGGAATTGGCGCTGTAAAAGGTGTCGGAATGGGAGCTGTGCAAACCATTGTTGAAAACAGAAAAGACAGCAACTACAAATCGATTTTTGATTTAGCCAAACGCATCGATTTAAGAGCCGCCAATAAAAAAGCAATTGAAAATTTAGCTCTTGCAGGTGGATTTGATTCCTTTCTAGGAACAACTCGTGCACAATATTTTCATGATGATGGCGACGGAATTACTTTTTTAGAAAAAGCGATGCGATATGGAGCCAAGTTTCAAGAAAATGAAAATTCAGCGCAAGTGAGTTTGTTTGGAGAAAGTAGCGATGTCCAAATTGCTGAACCTGTAGTTCCTCCATGCGAAGATTGGAGTACCATGGAAAAATTAGCCAAAGAAAAAGAAGTGGTTGGAATTTACATTTCGGGTCATCCGCTTGACGATTATCGATTTGAGATGAAATATTTCTGTAATGCTAAATTAGAAGCTTTAAAAAATTTAGACCAGCACTTAAATAAAACACTATCCTTCGGTGGAATAATATCGAATGTTCAGCATAAAATCGCTAAAAACGGAAAAGGTTGGGGGTCGTTTATGTTAGAAGGGTATGATGAAAGTTTTGAATTTCGCATTTTTGGAGAAGACTATTTAAAGTTTCGACATTTTTTAATTCAGAATAATTTCACCTATTTAAAAGTTTTGATAAAAGACGGATGGCTCAATCAAGAAGGTAAAAAAGGCGAACCGAGAATGCAGTTTCAATTGGTGCAATATTTACAAGATGTGTTGCCTACTTTTGCTAAAAAATTAATTATCCGTATGGATATTATGGATTTGCAGCAGCATTTAATTCAGCAATTGAACGATATTTTTAAAGTTAACAAAGGCGATAATCAAGTGTCATTTGAAGTTATGGAAATCGAAACTGTAAAAAACACAGCCGAAATTTCTGTTCCATTAATTACAGAATCAGATGTTAATTTAGATGTTGATACTGAAACCATTTTAGATGATGAATCCGAAATTAATTTACCAGCCGCCGCCGATGAAATAAAAGTAATCACTTCGGTCACGTTACCAAGTAGAAAATTAAAAATTAAAATTTCGAACGAATTGTTGCAAGAATTAGAGAAAATGCAAATTAATTTTAAATTGAACTAAATGCTACTTAGCCGACAAAATAGTCAAATAAGTTACTTTAAATTTGTTGCAATTTAAATCACAAATTATGAAAAAATTAGTTTTGTTGTTGTTCAGTTTCGCCTCATTATCTCTGGCACAAATTGCCGATTCGGCAGAAGATATTAGTCCGTTATTGATTGGGGAAAAAATTCCAAATGTACCTCTTCAAGATGCAAATGGAAAAACGGTTGCTACGAATGAAATCTTAAATAAAAAAACAGTTCTAATTGTGTATAGAGGAGGATGGTGTCCTTACTGTAATTCGCAATTGTCAGAAATGCAAGAAATAGAAAAACAAGTTATCGATTTGGGATATCAAATAGTTGCGGTAAGTCCTGATGCGCCAAATTACTTAAAAGAAACACAAGAAAAGGAAAAGTTAAACTATTTATTGTTTTCAGATAGTGAAGGGACATTTGCACAAGCTTTAGGAATAGCTTTTAAAAAAGAGAAACCAAAACTCGATAAGTTTTCAGAAGGTAAAAATCCTGGCTTTCTTCCTGTACCAACAGTTTACATTTTAAACAACAAAAGGGAAATCGAATTTTTATACATCAATCCAAAATACAGCGAACGATTAAAGGGAAGTTTACTTTTGGAGGTGTTAAAGAATTTATAAATCAGTTTTTAAGATGATTGGATAAGTAAAACTAATTTGTATTTTAGCGTTAAAGGAAATAAATGCTTAAATTTGCACTTCATAATAGCAATTAAATATAGAAAATATGGCATTAGCAATAACAGATGCTACTTTTGACGAAGTAGTTTTAAAATCAAGCAAACCAGTTGTAGTTGATTTTTGGGCAGCTTGGTGTGGACCATGTAGAATGGTTGGACCAGTTATCGATGAAGTAGCTACAGAATACGAAGGGAAAGCAGTAGTTGGTAAAATCGACGTTGATGCAAATCAAGAATTTGCTGCAAAATACGGAGTAAGAAATATTCCAACTGTTTTAATTTTTCAAAACGGAGAAGTAGTAGGAAGACAAGTTGGTGTTTCTCCAAAGAAAACTTATACCGATGCAATTGATGCATTGTTGTAATAGACAAATGAATAAGAATAAAGGTCTAGCGAAAGTTGGACCTTTTTTATTTGTTAAATTTCCTTTTAAAAGGAAGCAACTTTCAATATTTCAAATTATCTTTGAGTTATGAAGATAGAAGAACAAATAGAAAAAATATCCAGCTTTCAACATCTTGAATTACTTGCCAATCAAGTGGTAGAAGGATTTATTTCGGGTATGCACAAGTCGCCTTTTCATGGATTTTCTGCTGAGTTTGCCGAGCATAAAATATACAATGTAGGCGAAAGTACCAAACATATAGATTGGAAATTATACGCAAAGACAGATAGACTTTATACTAAAAAATATGAAGAAGAAACCAATCTTCGGTGCCATTTGATTATCGATAATTCATCGTCAATGCATTATCCAAAACTAAATGACAATCAACCTTTTTACGAAAGTAAAATCGGATTTTCTATTCTGGCTTCTGCGGTATTAATGAATTTATTAAAGAAACAACGTGATGCAGTTGGATTGAGTGTCTTTTCTGATAAATACGAATACTATGCTCCCGAAAAAGGTTCGGACAGGCATCACAGAATGTTGTTGAATATTCTAGAAAATTTACTCGAAAATCCAAAGCAAGCAAAAACAACAGACACGATTACTTTTCTGCATCAAATTGCCGAAAAAGTGCACCGTCGTTCGATGATTATTTTGTTTACCGATATGTTTCAGAATGACGATAGCGAAAAATTGTTTAATGCTTTACAACATTTAAAACACAACAAACACAAAGTAGTTTTGTTTCACGTCATCGATGAAAAAAGAGAGTTGAGTTTTGATTTTGACAATACACCACGAAAATTTATTGATGTTGAATCGGGAGAAATCATAAACCTTTTCGCCGAAAACGTAAAGGAGGAATACGAAAAAAACATACAAAAATACTTTAAGAGCATTTCTGCAAACTGCGCTCAAAACAAAATTAAATACGTTCCGGTTAATGTGGGTGCCGATTTCGAAAAAATACTCACCACTTACTTAGTTGAAAAACAAATGTTTGGTTAAAGGAGCGCAATTAAATCAAAAAAATTAAAAAAAGACTTGTAGAAATAAAAAACGATTGTATATTTGCAACCGCATTAAAGCGATGGTTTGGTAGTTCAGTTGGTTAGAATACATGCCTGTCACGCATGGGGTCGCGGGTTCGAGTCCCGTCCAGACCGCTTAAAATGGGAGAAGCACTTCAGTAATGAGGTGCTTTTTTGCCCAAAAAGGTTCCGATAAAAAGGAATAAAAATAGTTGTGTTGTTTTCGTCCCGATTTATCGGGGCAAAAAGGTTTAGTAGTTAGACCAATGAAAAGCTTTCCACTTTATTGTGGATGGCTTTTTTGCTTTAGAAAAGCTGGTTTAGTAGTTCCGATTTTAATTGGAATGAAAAGTTTTCCATTTATTCTGAATTTATTTAAGAATCTCTTGGATGGTCTTTTTGCTTTTAAATATTTTATTTGTTTATAATTAATTGAAAATTTGTACATTGCATAGTTTTTACAAATAAAATTCATCAATCACTCGAGGCGTAGCTCAACTGATAGGAGCGCAACGAAAAAAATCAAAATCAATCATCATGAAAAAAGCATTACTACTATTACTCTTTTTGTTTACAAATTCAATTATTTTTTCACAATCCTTAAATCAACCCTCGCAGTTTAATAACGTTTGTGATGATAATAATGATGGGTTTGCACTTTTCCTAATGCAAGAAATTGGGACAGAAATTACCGGCAATAATCAAAATCTTGTAGTTACTCACCATCTTACACAAGCCGATGCAGCAAATAATGTAAACCCGTTACCGTTTACTTACACCAATGTTGTAAATCCACAATTAATTTTTGCTAGAGTGCGTAATACGGTTACGAATCAAGTTCAAATTACAACTTATCTTTTAAATGTAAATCCAATACCAATTGCAAATAATATGACAATTACTGTTTGCGATTATAATAATGATGGTTTTGCATCTATTGATTTAAATGGAACAATTACTAGTTTTCAACAAGGAAATATTGGGGCAATAGTTACTTTTTTTGAGACATTAACTAACGCAAATTTAGGAGTAAATCCATTACAAAGTCCGATTCAAAATACAACGCCACAAATTCAAACAATTTATGTTAGAATTGAAAACCCTACTTCAGGTTGTTTTGTTGTTACAACATTGACTGTTCTTATAGTAAATTGTACTGGTCAATCAGGACAACCACAAGATTTAAATGCATGTTCATACGGAACTTCGGCTTGTTTTAATTTAACTCAAAACAATTCAAATATTTTGGGAACATTAAATCCGTCAGAATATCAACTTACTTATTATACAACCCAATCAGATGCAAATACAGGAGTTAATCCTATTTTAACTACTACAAATTTTTGTACTTCAACATCAACTACAGTAATTTATGCTCGATTATTAAAACTTCAAGATAATACATATCAAGTCTTGTCTTTTAATTTAATTGTTAGTATTCCGCCACCAATTCCTTCCCAAACAATAACAGCATGTTCTACTAATTTTCAATGTTGGAATTTAACTAGCATAATTCCAAATGTAACGAATGGTCAAAATTGCGAAGTTTATTTTTTCCCTACACAATTAGATGCTTTAAATTGGACAAATCAAATTCCTAATCCCACTTGTTTTGCTAGTGTAATAGCTGCGCCTATTCAACCTCCATTATATTTTAGAGTAGAATGTGTAAATCAACAAAACTGTGTTTCGATAGGCACATTAAATTTAACTAC
>CALPIE020000029.1 GCA_943323545.2 Bifidobacterium breve
CTTGTGTAATAAGTTATAGTATGGGTAACTAAACTTATACCTCCTAAAATCTCCGAATCTTTTGTCGTTAAATTAAATACTGCAAAACCATCAAAATTGTCATCACAAATATGGTAATCTGATGGGTCGGTAGCAACTGGTGTGGGGTTCACGTTAAGTTTAAGTTGAACATAATTAGCACATCCTGTTAAAGTATAAAACACCCTTACATACAAAATCTGTGACCCTGCAGTGATATTGGTATAAGGACTAACTAGTGGATTTGCTCCTATTTGTGAATCGGTTTGGGTTTCATGATACGATATAGAAACGCCTGGTGGTAAAGCACCTCCTACTATCAAGCTTGTGGCAGCATTTAAATCAAATACTCCTATTCCGTCATTGTTTGGATCACAAAATTGTAATGGTAAAGGCGTATTGGCTATAGGGCCTTGGGTTACATTTAATGTTAATGATGTAGTATCATAACATCCTGTAGCATTATTCTCTACGCGAACCCATACAATTTGTGGGTTGGTTATATTGGTATATGGAATAGCTAACGGACTTACTTCATTTTGTGCATCAGCTAATGTTAAATAGTAGCTTACTGTTATACCAGGTGTACCTCCAGATATTATTCCGTTATTTAATGGTAAATCAAAATCTGCTGTCATTATTGCGCCATTACTACATTCAAACATTGGGGGTGGCGCTATAACTAATGGCAATGAATTAACTACTAAATCAAATGAAGCTACCGAATTACAACCTGTTGCATTGTTACTAATGTTTATCCAAATGGTCTGAAAATTTGGAGTGACATTTTGATATAAATTTGGCAATGGACTCGTTTGAGTCGTTGCATCACTTTGGGTTAAATAATAATTTATAGTAAAATTAGCTAATGGTAATCCGTTGGCAATTTCTAAATCTTTTGTATGCAAATCAAATACTTCAAATCCATCTCCCGGAGATGTAACATCACAAAAAACATAATCAGTAATTACTGGGTTAGGAAGGGGACGTGGATTTACAACTAACTGTAATGTAGTATTTGAGTAACATGAGGGCGCAGCTGGATCAAAAACACGAACATAAAGCGTTTGTAATCCAGTATTATCAATACTACAATATGGATTTTGAACTATAGGATTGGCTCCAGTTTGTGAATTTATAAGCGTTTCATGATACGTAACTGTTAAGCCAGGTGCTGCAATCTCAACATCTTTTGTCGGTAAAAAAAACAAACATGACAAGCCATCATTGTTGTCATCACAAACTTGATATGGCGTGGGAGCTGTGATTATTGGTGCTCCAACAACATTTACTGTCGCTAATCCAACTTGAGGTTGAGTAGAATTTGCATCTTGAACACTTACTAAATTATAATTATATATACCTACAACATTGGTAGGAGCAGGCAATGAAATACTATTCCCAGTAATTGTTGAAATGACTAAATTTGGTAAAACACCATTTATATTATAGGTAAAAGTGTAAGGAGCTGTCCCATTTAATCCTGTAAAAGTAATGTTTGGCAAAGGGCTATTTTGACAAACTGTTGTTGAACCAGATATTGTAGCACTCGGTATAGCAATAACATTAACTGTTGTATTTAAGGCAAGTAGACGTAAGCAAAAAGGCGAATTACTGTCTTGTATTCCAACCAAATTCACAACATTTGTTCCTGGGGTAGTAGAAGGAATTGAAATAGTAACACTATTTCCAACTGTTGTTGTAATTGTTTGATTAGGTAAAACTCCATTTATATTATAAGTAAAAGTATATGGCGCTAAACCATTAGATCCTGTAAAAGTTATTGTTGTTGGACCAGAATTTTGTAAAACACTGGTGCCTCCAGTAACAACTCCGTTTGGTAATTGATTAACAACAATTGTGCTTGTTGTTGTACTTGCACACTGACTTGAATTAGGAGTAAAAGAATAAGTAGTAGTTGCAGTATTATTTATAGCCGGAGTCCAAACTCCTGTAATATTATTATTGGAAGTTGTTGGTAACGGACTTAACGGGTCTCCTGAACAAATAGCAGCAATAGGATTAAAAGTTGGTGTTACATTTTGGTTTACAATTAATTGAAAGGATGTTGTGCCGTATGTTGATGGATTGGCAATTTCTTCCATTCTAATAAATATTGTTTGTGGATTTATCGTATTAAAAAAGGAATTTATTGGACTTATAGCATTAACATCACCATTCGCATCTGCTTGAGATAAATGGTATGTAATTACATAATTTGCAGCTGTATTACCTAATAAAGCAATTGCTGTTTGAGGTGAAAAATCAAATTCACCAATACCATCATTTGAAATATCATCACATACTTGTAAATTAGGAACTGGGCTAGGTGTTGCCTGACAAGTTTGAAAATTGAGGAAAAATGATTGGATTTTTGTACAACTATTGTTATCGTCAACTCTTACCCATATTTGTTGTCCATTCATACTAGCATTAAAACTAGTTAAATTAGCCCCTAATATCTCGTTACTAAAATTTTGAGCATTAACTAATGAAGTGAAATAATTTATTGAATCTGGCACAAAAGACCCTAAAACAATAGGGTTGTTTAAAGTTAAATTAAATGTGCCCGACGGACAAGCATTTAAATTTATAGGAGCATTAATTGGCATTGCAGGTAAAAATTCAACAATCATACTATCAACCTGTTGGCATCCAGAAGGAAACGTAACTATTATACCATAGGTGCCAGGTTGTGTAATGTTGTAAGTATAATTTGTCGCTCCTGGTATAGGAATAGTATTTAATGTCCATTGATAACTAACCCCTGGAATTGCTGAAGTTCCTGCTCTAACTGTTCTAGAACCTTGATCACACAATGCAGCTCCATTTGCAATAGTAAAATCATTTAATCCTTCAAATCCAGAACCGTTTGCCCCTGAAATGTTTGCTTGTCCAATATTAAAACTTCCTCCACCTAAAAACACTGCAGAATCAAGCATATTGTCATTTCTATCAGCTACAACTAATTTAATGTGATAGGTATTATTAGGAACTACTGCAGAATTTGCAGTCATTTTAACCGTATGTCCATTAAAGTTTATTGGTGCTGAGTTCGGATTAACTCCTTGTGGCAATAAATAATACTTATCAAAAAAAGTGGGATTTGCAGATCCACACCCCGCATTATATAAATTATTTCTAATTGTAATTACAGAAACTGGTGTTGTTGTAGATGGAATTAATGCTAAATTAGTAAAAGGCGTACCAGCTGTTACATTTGTCAAGAAAAAAGCAAAAGCATCAGAAAAATCACATTGATATTGACCATATTCTTCCGAAGCAAAAAGAAAATCAAAACTCATGGTATTGGTTAGTGGAACAAAATCAAATTCTAAAATAGATGCGTTCTTATATGTATTTAACATGGGATCAATTCCCAAAGCTTGAATATAATTAAGCAATTGTGTATCACCTGGCCATGTTGTGTTACTCCCATTACTTTGTGAAGTAGTATTCGGTCCAGGAGAAGCGGCAACACTTCCAGAAGTCAAAATCACACCAGAACTTAATGGAAAATTTGGATTTGTATTCGTAAATGAACCTATACCATTTGGCCCTCCAAAGTTAGAACCAGTACTCCAAGTAATATTAGAAATTGTTCCGGCACAAGCCCCACTCCCAACTCCAGTTCCAAATAAAACATCTTGAACTAATTGAGGAACCGTATAAGTTGTTGTGCTCACATTAATGACTTGAGAAAAACCAAATGACGATATTAAAACCATCACAAAACTTAAAAAAAAATTTTTCATAATACAAGCTATTCCTAGACATTGCTTAAATAAATAACGCCTTAAATGTTAATTAATTGTTTAAAAGTCCAAATATAGACATTCTCATAAAATAACTTTGTTAAATTTGTGGAAACTTACTCCAATTAGAATGAAAATCAACATAAAAGAAACACAAAACCCTACCATTTTAAAATTCGAATTTCCAGATTTTATAACTCAAAACGAAAGCTTTGAATATAAAAATATAGATGAAGCTAAAAATTCACCCCTAGCACAACAATTATTTTACCTTCCTTTTGTTAAGTCAGTATACATTTCTGGAAATTTTATTGCTATCGAAAGATTCAGTATTGTAGATTGGGATGATGTTAAAGAGGCCGTAGCCGAACAAATTGAAAACTATGTCACTTCAGGAAATAAAATTATTATAGAAGACAAAAACAAGCCCTCAAAATCGGCAATTTCTGTTTATGGAGAAACTACTCCAAATCCTGCTACATTAAAGTTTGTTGTTACCAAATTACTTACTAAAACCGCAATAGAATTCAAAAATATTGATGATACAAAAGCCTCTCCTTTAGCAAAAGAATTATTTAATTTTCCTTTTGTAAAAGAAGTTTTTATTGATGAAAATTACATTTCTGTAACGAAATACGAAATGGCAAGTTGGGATGTTATTACACTCGAAATTCGAACATTTATCAAACAATTTATAGAAAATGGCGGCACTGTAATCGACGAAAGTATAATAATAAATGATGTTAAAACCGAAAAACAGCAAATCAAAAATTTTGATAATTTAGACACAACCTCGCAACAAATTATCAATATTTTAGAAGAATACGTCAAACCTGCTGTCGCTGCCGATGGAGGTAATATACTTTTTGATTCTTTTGATGAAAAAGAAAAACGCGTAAAAGTTATTCTTCAAGGATCCTGTAATGGATGCCCTTCGTCAACCTTCACTTTAAAAAGTGGAATTGAAAATATGTTAAAAGACATGCTTAATGATAAAGATATTATTGTTGAAGCATTAAACGCATAATTTTAACCAACCAATAAACCTTAATATGAAAAATTTAAAAACAATCGCATCGCTTTTTTTAATGTCGCTACTTATAGTGAATTGTAAATCGGATGAAAAAGTTGTAGATTTTAAAAAAATAACTAAAAATTATTTTGACGATAAAAACACACTTAATCCTTTAGATGCAACACAAAATGGGCAAAATGAATACAATGATCAATTGCAATTTGAAATGACCGATTCTTATCGTAAAAAACAAGAAGAATTCTTCAACAAATACGAAACCGAATTAGCAACTGTTGATTTTGATAAATTATCCGATGAAGAAAAAAACAGTTTCGACATTATCAAATGGGAAGTAAGTGTTGGGAAAGAATTGCTACAACAAAATACCAACTTAATGCCATTACACCAATTTTGGGGAACACATTTAACATTGGGACAATTTGCAGGTGGTCAAAGTGCACAACCGTTTAAAACCGAAAAGGATTATAAAAATTTTATAAAACGAATGGATTTGTATTCAGTTTGGATTGATTCAGCCATGGTGTATATGAAAAAAGGAATCGACAAAGGAATGGTGCTGCCAAAATCATTAACCGTAAAATTGATCCCACAATTTGAAAGTATGGTAACCCCAAACATTGAAGACAATTTATTTTATACTACCATTAAAACAATGCCTGCTTCATTTTCGGATGCTCAAAAAGAAGAGTTGAAAAACGCTTATACCACTACCATCAACGATAAGTTAATTCCACAGTTTAAAAAACTAACCGCGTTTTTAAAATCGGATTATTTACCAGCTTCAAGAACAACAAGCGGAATTGGAAGCCTACCATCGGGAGAAAACTTATACAAAACCTACGTAAAACAATGGACAACTACCGAAATGACGCCAGAACAAATTCATGAATTAGGCTTAAAAGAAGTGGCGCGTATTAAAACCGAAATGGAAAAAGTAAAAACCCAAGTGGGTTTTAAAGGCACTTTAATTGAATTCTTTGAACATGTAAGAAACAAACCCGAGTTAATGCCGTTCAAAAAACCTGAAGAAGTGATTGCCAATTTCGAAAGAGTATATACCATCATAAAACCAAATGTAGACAAGTTATTTTCATTGCAACCCAAATCGAAATTTGAAATAAGAAGAACAGAAGCTTTTCGTGAAAAAACAGCAAGTGCCGAATACAATCAAGGTGCTGCCGATGGTTCGCGACCTGGAGTATTTTACGTTCCGATTCCCGATGTAAATACTTATAATTATTATGGCGATGAAGATTTGTTTCTACATGAAGCCATTCCTGGACACCATTTTCAAATCTCCTTACAACAAGAAAATGCTGCATTACCCGATTTTAGAAAATACAATTGGTTTGGAGCATATGGCGAAGGCTGGGCTTTGTACACAGAAAGTTTAGGAAAAGAATTGGGATTATACACCGATCCGTATCAGTATTTCGGAATGTTAGGAAACGAAATGCACCGTTCTATCCGATTGGTGGTTGACACCGGTTTACACTCTAAAGGATGGACACGTGAAGAAGCTATCAAATATTCCTTAGAAAATGAAGCCGAAAGCGAAGCGAGTATCATTGCTGAAATTGAACGCTATATGGCGATTCCAGGACAAGCATTGTCATACAAAATCGGTCAAATGAAAATCTTAGAACTGCGTAAAAAAGCACAAACCGAGTTAAAAGGTAAATTTGATATTAAGAAATTCCATCAAATTGTTTTAGAATCGGGCGTAATGCCATTGGCACTTTTAGAGAAAAAAGTAGATAATTGGATTAAGACGAGTAAGTAAATTATGAATTATGAGTTATGAATTATGAGTTATTTTGACTCATAATTCATAACTCATAATTATTTTTAAGCGTTGATGCTCTCCTGAATCTTTTTAAAATCAATCGGATTACCATCCACATCATAAAATTGATAACGGTATTTTAATTTTCCGTTTGATTCTTCAATATCCACATGCATTTGGTAGAAGCCATTATTCCATTCGACAATAATGTCAAAATAGTAATCACCAACTCCAAAACTACTTGGCAAATTACTCACATAAATTAGCTTTTTGGTTTTTAAATTCAGGGTATTGACTTCAATATTATTGTACGCACCTAAATCTTCATTATCGAAAGTACGTCCCATATAATTGTACTGACTCGGTGCTTTCTTCGACTTTTTATCCGCCGACTCGTTGTAAATATCTTTAATAGAAAAAATCACATCTTTGAGCGAATATTTCCCAACGTTCATAATAGAAATTTTAATTTGATGATTGTACATCACGCGTTTCCCTTTTTTGGTAGGTTCGCCAAGATCATTTCCTTCACCCAAATCCAAGTCTTTAATTTCTATAATCGGAATATTCTGATTGGTAAATTGATGACTGTCTTCTTTACCAATCGCAGTCGGACTTGGGTCGTTATCGACTATTTGTTCTTTTGTCTCTTGAATTTCATTCGTTAATACATCAATCTTTTTGTTGGCAATGTCAATTTCAGTATCATTAACATTGTTATATTCTACCGCATTGCTCGATCGGTACAGCGAAAAAACAGAACCCATAATTAAGGCACATCCAAAAAGTGCTAAAATAAGTGTTATCATAGACGAATTCTTTTTCATTCCAATACTTCGTTATTGTACTCCGTTTATTTAATCCACAAATTTAGCCATTATAAAAAATTATTTTTTTGATAGAATAAAATAGTTCTTAACAATGAAATGAACTTTTTGTAAATAAAAAAAGTCCGAAACTTTCGTATCGGACTTTCTGTGCGGGTAAATAGGACTTCCCGATACGCTGCGCTATAGGGATAAACTTCTCGCCTATTTCCACAAAAAAAGCCGAATCAGTTTTGATTCGGCTTTCTGTGCGGATAATAGGACTCGAACCTACACGCCTTGCGGCACCAGATCCTAAGTCTGGCATGTCTACCAATTTCACCATACCCGCGAAAATTGTGTGTGCAAATATAAGGATAATTATAACCCGAGCAAATAAAATATATTTTTATTTCGCGAACTGGCGAAGCAATTATGAATTATGAATTATGATTTTTTTAAAAAAAATTTGAGTATTTTTGGAATTACTAATTTTCAACAAAAATGGACAACATAAAAAATTACGTTCAGCAAAACAAAGAACGTTTCATCAACGAATTAATCGAATTATTAAAAATCCCTTCCGTAAGTGCCGACAGTGCTTATGCTCATGATGTTATCGCTACTTCAGAAGCTGTAAAAACCAGTCTCGAAAAAGCAGGTTGCAAACATGTAGAAATTTGCGAAACTCCCGGTTATCCCATAGTTTATGGTGAACACATCATCGACAAAAACCTACCAACAGTTTTGGTATACGGACATTACGATGTGCAACCACCAGATCCAATGGAATTATGGACATCACCTCCTTTCGAACCGGTAATCAAAGTCACCGAAATCCACCCAGAAGGTGCCATTTTCGCCCGTGGCTCTTGCGACGATAAAGGACAAATGTACATGCACGTCAAAGCATTCGAATACATGATTGCCAACAACTGCTTACCATGTAATGTGAAATTCATGATTGAAGGCGAAGAAGAAGTGGGTTCGAAAAGCTTAAGCTGGTTTGTAGAACAAAACCAAACAAAATTAAGTTGCGATGTGATTTTGATTTCCGATACGGGAATGATTTCCAACCAACAACCTTCTATTACAACCGGTCTCCGAGGCTTGAGCTACGTAGAAGTCGAAGTTACAGGTCCGAATCGCGATTTGCATTCCGGACTTTACGGTGGCGCTGTTGCCAATCCGATTAACGTATTAACCAAAATGATTGCGTCTCTACATGACGAAAACAACCACATTACCATTCCAGGTTTTTATGATAAAGTAGAAGAACTCACCGCTGCCGAAAGAGCCGAAATGGCAAAAGCACCGTTCGTTTTAGAAAACTACAAAAAAGCATTAGACATTGCTGATGTCTATGGCGAAACAGGATATGTAACCAACGAAAGAAACTCCATTCGTCCAACTTTAGACGTCAACGGAATTTGGGGCGGCTACACTGGAGAAGGTGCCAAAACCGTTATCGCCAGCAAAGCCTACGCAAAAATATCAATGCGCTTAGTACCACACCAAGATTGGAACGAAATCACCGAACTATTCACCAAACATTTTGAAAGCATTGGCCCAAAAGGTGTGAAAGTAAAAGTAACACCTCATCATGGTGGGCAAGGATATGTAACGCCTATCGACAGTATTGGGTATCGTGCAGCAAATAAAGCGTACACCGAAACCTTTGGCGTTCCTGCAATTCCGGTGCGTTCGGGAGGAAGTATTCCGATTGTGGCGTTGTTCGAAAAAGAACTCAAAAGCAAAACGATATTAATGGGATTCGGCTTGGATAGCGATGCGATTCACTCGCCTAACGAGCATTTTGGAATTTTCAATTACTTGAAAGGGATTGAAACGATTCCGTTATTTTATAAGTATTTTGTGGAGATGAGTAAATAAATTTCCGAAAAAAAATAAAATCCGTCACTCTAAAAGTTGGCGGATTTTTTTTGGCGTTCCCCTTGGCCTGCCCTGAGCCTGTCGAAGGGGTCGTGCTTTCGGCTTTATCTTTTATTCCGTTACACTCCATAAAAGGATACCGCCTCTATCACTAACGCACATCGAACTAAATAAAAATCAATCTTTTACAACATAATAAATTTTTTGGCGTTAATTTTGTAAAGCATCATCATCATCAAAAAAATCAATCACCATGTTAAAACGTTTCTTTCTTCTTTGTTCTGGTGTCGATACCGACATCGTGAACGGTTGTTCCAACGGCGAACAAAACAAATACGCTGGCATTGGCGCCACCGTTTTCTTTACAGCAGTAATGGCATTTATTGCCAGCAGTTATGCCCTCTTTACCGTTTTTGATAATCCTTATATCGCACTGTTTTTTGGTTTGGTTTGGGGATTTTTAATTTTCAATCTCGACCGGTTTATCGTTTCTACCATTAAAAAAAGAGACAGTTTCTTAGACGAATTTATTCAGGCTTCACCGCGAATTGTGTTAGCGATTATCATTGCCATCGTAATATCCAAACCATTGGAAATTAAAATATTTAAAAAAGAAATTGATACCGTTTTGCTGAAAGAGAAAAACGAAATGGCGATGGCCAACAAAAAACAAGTCGCTAATTATTTCCAAGGCGACGTAGATAAAAACAAAGCCGAAATGGACAGTGTAAAATCTTCCCTAAACAGAAAGGAAAAAGAAGTTGCCGCGCTTTACCAATCATACATTACCGAAGCCGAAGGAAGCGCCGGAACCAAAAAAATGGGAAAAGGACCTATTTATAAAGAAAAACGCTCCGCTTATGATGTGGCCGTAAAACAGCTCGATTCCCTAAAAATGACAAGCGCCACAACTCTCAAAGAAAAAGAAGAAAAAGCCAAAACATTACAAGCCGATGTAGACAAAAAAGTCAGCGAAACACAACCTGTTATTGACGGCTTCGATGGATTAATGGCACGTATCAATGCGCTCAACAAATTGCCTTGGCTGCCTTCATTTTTTATTATGTTGCTATTTTTAGCAATTGAAACCTCTCCGATTATCGCCAAACTATTATCGCCAAAAGGCGAATACGATTTCAAACAAGAAGATGAAGAAATGGGAATCAAAAATGTAATCGCTCAAAATCGTTACCAAAGTGATTTGCAAAAGAAAACCGATGCTGAAATCTACGATAAGGTATATGCTGACATCAAAGTCGATAAAGAACTCTACAACTATAAAAAGAAAGGCGCCTTGGAGTTATTGAAATTACAAGCAGACGGATTTGTGGAAAAGCAAAAACGATCGATGTAAAAAAGGCATTAGCCAAATAGCCAAAAGGCAATAGTTAGAATTTTTAACTATTGCCTTTTGGCTTATTACTTTTAGCTACTTTCTATTTCATCCCGCAACTTTTTTGTCAAACTTTTGAAAACCAAATCATACGAATGATTAATTAACTCGCACATCATTTTATCGGGAACATCGCTATTAAAATCGACGGTATTCCAATGAGTTTTGCTCATGTGAAAACCCGGATTTATGGCATCATACTCAGCTCGAAGTTCATCATTCCGCTCGGGATCACTTTTTAAATTTAGGGCTGGCGTTCCTTTCTCCCATTCTTTTAACGACGTTAGACAAAACATTTTTCCTCCCACTTTAAACACCAAAGTATCTTCATCAAACGGAAAGTGTTCGGTAACTCCTTTTTTGGAAAGGCAAAATTCGTAGAGCTGTTGGATGTTCATTTTTCAGTGTTCAGTGTTCAAAATTAAACTGATTTTATAACTTTATAAAAAAACATTTCTTTTTATTGATTGGTAAAACTGTTTACTGCCAACTGATCACTGAACACTAATCACTTTTTCCATCATTTTTTCTGGATGCGCCAAACTCGTAAATCCAAATTTTTCATATAAAAAATGCGCATCGGACGTTGCCAATCGCCAAATTTTCACTTGTTCTAATTGTGGTTCTTCCATCATTGCTTTGATTAAGACCGACGAATATCCTTTTCCTCGATGCTTCTCATCAATAAAAACATCCATTATATAAGCAAAAACAACATAATCGGTAATCACTCGCGCAAAGCCAATTTGTTGGTCATCCAAATAAATTCCAAAACAAACTGACGCATCGATAGTAGTTTGCACTTCATCAATAGTTCGTCCAGCTGCCCAATAAATATCTTTCAGAAAATTTTGAAGGAATGGAACATCGAGTTTGGTTTTATCTGTTGAAACGACAATCATATTTTGTATAAAACAGGTTTTGATGGGGAAGCATCATTCTCAAAAGAGGCTATTTGTAAATTCAAAATATAACTTCCGTCTTTTATTGTATCATCTACAAAAATCATTTCGGTAATCGTACAGTTCATTCGTGCATCGTCGTTAAGATTCGTTACATTTTTCACATTCCAAAAGGCTTTGTGTGCCAATAATTTCCCTTCGTCTTCTTCCCTGTCGACACTTGGCAAATCGATAAGTAAATGTTGAATGCCGATTTCTCGGATGAAAGTCGCAGCTTCTTCTGCTAAATAAGGCGGATTGGTATTCGAGTAATTTTTATGTTTCTTGCTTTCTAAATTGGGCAATGTTCGGATAATAATTGCTTCCGGAGATTTCCCATTTAATGCTTTTTCTATTTGATGTTTTGTAATTATTAAATCTTCACCTATCGTTTCTGGTTCAATAGAAATCAATTCGGCCGTGAAGAAAAATTGTTTCAAACATTGATTGATAGAATAAAATTCCCTCGTAATATGTCCCAAACATTCTGTATGCGTTCCGTGTCCGTGTGGATTAAAAAAAATGTTGTTGAAATTGGTCGAACTTCCTTCCGACACTTTACCAATCCAATCACCAAAAACAACAGGTTCAATCTCTGGTTTTTCGATGTACCATGCAATAGGGTTTTTATCGGTATTGGATAACGGGAGTGAAATATCAATGGGTTTTGATAAGTCGATTTGGAAGTTGTTAATTGTTGCTCTCATTTATGCTGAACTCGTTTCAGCATCTTTTCATGCTAACGAGATTTAGTTAATAATACTCTTTATTTATAACTCCAAATATAAATCTTTTAATTCAGGATTTAAAACTTTTGCTAAATTCCATTTCCACTCATTATGCCAATTCTTTAACTGTTTTTCCCTAGCAAAAGCATCTTTCCAATTTTCAAATTTTTCAAAATAAATTAAAATTGTGGCATTATATTTTTTTGTAAAAATTGCTCCTGTACCATCTTTATGACATGCTATTCTATATTTCAAATCTTTTGTTGCACCAACATATAATACAGTGAAATTCTTATTAGTCATTATGTAAGTAAATCCTTTAATCATATATAGTTTCTTATGTTCAAAAGATGCTGAAACTAGTTCAGCATGAATAAGTCGGAAGCAATTCCGTCACTCAAAAACTTTCCTTTTTTAGTTGTTCTCAAAATGTTTTCATCTACAAACAACAAATGATCTTCGATGTATTTCTCACTTTGCTGATTGAGATAATCCAAATATGGCTTACCGAATTCGGTCGAAATCCTATCCAACGAAACGCCCCAAATGGTACGCAAACCGGTCATAATGTATTCGTTATATTTATCGGTTTTGGATAATATCTCGGTTTCCATTGGAAGTTTGTTTTCTTGAATGGATTTTAGATAAAGTGCATTATTCGACACATTCCAACCTCGTTTTTCACCGTCATAACTATGCGCCGACGGACCGATTCCGATGTATTTTTTACCCAACCAATAACTCGAATTGTTTTTAGAAAAGTAGTTTTCCTTTCCGAAATTGGACAATTCGTAATGGATGAAATTATGTTCTGTTAGTTTGTCTACCAAAATCTGAAAATGCTCCTGCGCCACTTCATCATCAAGTACTGCAATAATTCCCTTTTGTATAAATGAATGTAATGCTGTTTTCGGTTCGACAGTCAACGCATAACTCGAAATATGCGGAATGTTAAATGAAAGTGCGGTTTCGATATTTTGCAACCATTTTTCATTCGACATTCCAGGAACTCCATAAATCAAATCGATGGAAATGTTGTCGAAATGTTGCGTGGCAAATTTAAGACAGTCTTTGGCTTCCGCCGAATTATGAGCGCGATTCATCATTTTTAAATCGTCTTCAAAGAACGATTGAATTCCGATACTTAATCGATTTATTCGATTATTCGATAGTTCGATTATTCGATCTTCCATTAAGTCGTCGGGATTTGCTTCTAAAGTAATTTCGGGATTTTCTGAAACTTTATAATTGAAATAAACGGAATCAATCAACAATCTAATATCTGCAATATGCAATATTGAAGGTGTCCCTCCACCAAAGTAAATCGTTTCAACCACCTCATCCTTAAACTCATTTTTGCGCAGCTCGAGTTCTTTTGCCAATGCTAAAACCATCGCGTCTTTATTCTTCATTGAAGTTGAAAAATGAAAGTCGCAATAGTGACATGCTTGTTTACAAAATGGTATGTGGATGTAGATACCGCTCATTTTTAATTTGAAGATTTATTAATTTGAAAATTTGAAAATGAAAATTAACAATTCAAAACTCATTTTCAAATTGACACATCTTCAAATTTTCAAATCATTTAATTCTGTTTTCGTTTTGTTTCACAAAAGCATCCCAACCCGTATAACTTTTTTCACCTGTAACTTTTCCTGAATTGAAAAAATGACAAACCGCTGCTGCCAATCCATCGGTCGAATCGAGGTTTTTGGGAAGTTCCTTTAATCCCAACAATTGTTGGAGCATTTTGGCGACTTGCTCTTTGCTGGCGTTTCCGTTTCCGGTAATCGCCATTTTAATTTTCTTGGGTTCGTATTCGGTAATCGGAATTTGACGTGACAAACCCGCTGCCATCGCAACGCCCTGTGCTCTTCCGAGTTTTAACATCGATTGAACATTTTTCCCGAAGAATGGTGCTTCGATAGCAATTTCATCGGGATGGTGCGTTTCAATGAGTTCAATGGTACGTTCAAAAATGACTTTTAGTTTGGTGTAATGGTCGTCGTATTTGCTTAAAAGTAATTCGTTGAGTTGAATAAATTCCATCTTTTTATTGACAACTTTTATCAAACCAAAACCCATAATGGTGGTTCCAGGATCGATGCCTAATATAATGCGTTCGTTTGCCATTTTGGTTGTCGGTTGTCAGTTGATGGTTGTCGGTCATGAAAATGGCGATTAAATCATTTTCAAATTGATTACTTTTGCAACAATGATTACAATTTCCCACAAAGCTAAACAATTCGCCGTTTTTACCATCAAACTTTTGATTGTTATTGCGGCTTTTTATTTTATTTACCATCAATTGATGACAAATGATAAACTTGACTGGACAAAATTTACAGCATTAGTAAAGGAAAAGCAATCGGTTGTAGGTATTTTATTTTTGCTGTCGTTTAGTGTTGTTAATCGGTATTTGGAGATTTTAAAATGGCAAAACTTGGTTTCCTACATCAAACCAATTTCTATTGCCGAAGCAACAAAACAAGTTCTTGGTGCTTTAACAGCAGGAATTTTCACGCCTAACGGTTTGGGTGAATACGCAGGAAAAGCTTTGTTTTTTGAAAAAATAAAAGCCAAAAAAATTATTTTTCTGAATTTAATCTGCAACGGAATTCAGATGATTTTGACCATTGTTTTCGGAACCATGGGATTGCTGTTTTTGGGATATACATTTTGGGGGATCGCGATAGTGCTGTTGACTATTGCCTTTTGGCTTTTGGCTTTCCTTTCTAAAAACATCAAAATAAAAGGCTATTCGATAACTAAGTTGTTGCACAAACTGAACGAGATTCCAAAAACAATTCATCGTAAAAATGCGGTTTTGGCTGTTGGTCGCTATTTGGTTTTTTCGCATCAGTACTATTTTTTATTTCTGGCATTTGATGTAGATTTACCCTACGGAATATTAATTGCAACAATTGCTGTCGTTTATTTTTTAGCTTCATCATTACCTAGTTTTCAGTTCTTGGATTTTGCGGTCAAGGGAAGTGTGGCTGTTTTTTTCTTTGGAAAATTAGGGGTTAACGAATGGATAGTCATTTTTATAAGTACGTTGATGTGGTTTTTAAATGTAGTTTTGCCTGTGGTTATTGGAAGTTATTTTGTGCTGCGTTTTAAGTTGAATGATACTGAAAATTAAGCCCATAAAGCACAAAGATTTTAAAAATAGTAAGTATGATTGCAATTGTTTTTTTCTTAATTTTAGGTGTTTACGTAATTTTTATTGCGCAATTAATTTGGGGTTTTGGAAAAGTAAAGTCGTTTGAAAGGAATGATGCTCATCCGAAAACGGCTTTCTCTATTATTGTTCCTTTTCGGAATGAAGCTAAGAATTTACCCAAACTTTTACAGTCGATTTCTGATTTAAAGTACCCTAAAGAATTGTTCGAACTGATTTTGGTAGACGACTTTTCGAAAGACAATTCCGAACGCGTTTATATTAATTGGCGGTTACAAAACGGCGCGATTGAAACGACACTTTTAGAAAATTTACGCTTGTCGTATTCACCAAAAAAAGATGCGATAATGAGAGCGGTTCCGATTATAAAACACGAATGGATTATTACGACAGATGCCGATTGTACCGTAAATGAAAACTGGTTGTTGACGTTGGATAATTTTATTCAGCAAAACAAAAATACCGAAATGGTAGTGGGAGCTGTAGTGTACAAAACCAAAAATAACTGGTTTCATCAGTTTCAGCAACTGGATTTGTTGAGTTTACAAGGTACAACAATAGGTAGTTTCGGAATGGGGAAACCCTTTATGTGCAACGGTGCTAACTTTGCCTATACGAAAAAACTATATACTAAACTTGGCGGTTTTGGCGGTATTACAGACACCGCTAGTGGCGACGATGTAATGTTGTTACAGAAAGCGGTGCAACAGCATTCGGATAAAGTGCAGTATTTGAAAAACAAGTCTTCTATAGTAAAAACAAAACCCGAAAACGATTTGTTTAAGTTGTTCATGCAACGCGTGCGATGGGCAAGTAAGACTACGAGTTATAAAAACGTTTATGCTAAAGTATTGGCGGTTGTGGTTTTGTTGATGAATGTTAGTTTGGTTCTTGGCTCTTGGCTCTTGGCTCTTGGCTTTTTTGATTGGAGATTGCTGCTTCTTGGTTTTTCCATCAAATATGTAGTTGATTATATTTTGCTATTTCAATCGAATTTGTATTTGAGAAACGGGTCGTTTTTATTTCCGATAGCGAGTAGTTTGGTGTATCCCGTTTTTTGCAGTACGGTTGGATTGTATTCGTTGTTTGGCAGTTTTACTTGGAAAGGTCGTCGTTTTAAGAAATAGCAGTATGGATTGCTAAAGCCCTAGCCCAGATAGGGCTGAGCTTTAAAAAAATGTCTAGTAGACATTTTTAGCGATGGAGCCAGGTGGCGCGTGGACCAAACCAGAAAATGCAAATCTATGATATAGCCCTAGCCCAGATAGCAGAGGAAATCCTTTTATGTAGTGCAACGACTCGAGCGATAGCGAATAGGCGTAAGCAAATAAAAGATTGGAACGAATAGCTGGAAAAAGCTTCAAAAATCACTTCTCCGTTTTGATAATTACTGGTAAAACAAACTGGGTTTTTACTGGGATTCCTCTTTTAATAGCGGGATTAATTTTAGGGAAATCGACCAATTTAGTACGTAAAATACTGTCGATTTTTATAGTGTCATAAGCAACACTATCTTTTGGGAATTGCGGTTCAAATTGCAAAGTAGCATCAGAAAATACCGTGACTTTTACTTCAATCGTATCTAATTCTGGATATAAAATAGAAAGGGTATCAATGCTTAATTTTTGTTGTATTTCACTGGTAATAAATTCGAAGAAACATTGTTTTCTCAAGTTTGCATCCGAAATTTTTTCACATGCTACAACCGAAGGATATTCATCAACTTCATCCCAGTTAATGGCTTTTATTTGTTTTTCAAGCAATTCTTTTTCATCAGGCACCTTCTTGTCGAAATACTGACAAGATTGTGCAAATGAAATTAAAATAAAGAGTGCTAAAAACTTTTTCAATATGTTATTTTTTTGAATTTAAATAGTCTTGATAGTTTTTATCAAACCATTCTTTTTTGGTGCGATGCGCTTCTGCTTTTTGGTCTTTGTACAAGAGTCCCAACTTCTCTGCATAGATTGCTATTTTAATAGTGTAGGTATAATATTCCTCTTTTGTTAATGTAATTTTGGAATCGTTTTTCTTTTGGAAAAATTCGAAAAACATTGCATCATAATCTTTTTTTGAATACGCTTGAACTTCTTTTTTATATTTTAAATACAAGGTTTCTTTTTGTTGCCCATCTACAGCATTTAACTTTTTTTCCTGACATAAAACAGAAGCTGGAACACCTATGAACAACAAAAATAATATTGAATATTGTATGTATTTTTTCATTTCGTTTTAGAAAATTTAATTTCTTTTCAAAAATAGTAATTTTTATTAAAAAAGGCGTTCATTTATTTGAACGCCTTTTTTATTTTAGTCGAAGTGGATTTATTTTACCATTAGTTTTTTAACCACTTTTAAATTCGAATCGGTAGTAACTTCTATAAAATACATACCTGAATTTACATCTGATAAATCAATAATTTGAGAACTAACATTTTCTACTTTGGTAGTCAATATTGTTTTTCCTAAGATGTCATATACTTTTATAGAGGTAATAGAATTCTCGGTATTTGTTAAAGAAACCGTTACAACATCTGAAGTTGGATTTGGATAGAAAACAAAATCTTGATTTTCAAATTGGTTTACACCTAAAGTGGCTACAAATTGAGTAAGAAAAGTATTGGTAATAATTGCTGGATTGAAATCGAAATAAATAGCAGCGGTGTTCGGAATAATATCGCCAACAGCATAACCTGGTCTTGGTTTTACTTTAAATATGACGTATCCTTTTCCTATAGTTGTATTGGCAACTGAGACAGGCAATTGAATATTATCAAATCGCCATGTTAAATTATTGCCAACCCTATCCAGTTGATAGCTATGACTTGCATCGACCATTCTAACTGTAGTTTCATCTAATTGAGAATCTAGAATATCATTTATTCTAACATTGATAGCGCTCGCCGTTCCCGTATTTTCAAATCGGATAGTGTAATATAAATAATCATTAGAAGTAAATGTGGCATGTAAAATTCTTTCACCATGTGATTCCATTTTATCATTAGGATCATAGGCATTAATTACAATTTGTGAAACAGCATTTGAATTATTCTCAGGAACTAAATCTCCATCTAAAGGAACTATAGATGCACTGTTTGTTAATATTTGTCCGGCATTTACTGTTGGTATCGTTGGAATCTGCATAGTAACTGTTATAGTTCGCATTTCAAATGGCGCTAAATTGGTAAAATTATACGTAAATCCATTTGCATTAGGTGTTGTTCCTGATTGCGAATTAGCTGTAATGGTTACACTCGCATTTTTAATAAACGTTAGCGTCCCAGAAGTTACATTTTGATTCCCTAAATTAGTGTATACTATTTTGTTTTGGTAAGTAAAACCAGGTCTAGGCGCATTTAAAGGTACTATTGTAACTGCTAAATCATTGTAAGATTGAACCACTGTAACTGGAAAATTATAAGTTATTAATCCAGATCCAATTACAACACTTAAATTACTATAAGCTGATGGAGCAACAGTATACATTGTTGTATAAGCAGCATCTACAGAAAAACTAACATCGTATGAATTAGTTGCATTTGAGTCATAAATAGCATAGGTGCCACTTGGAGCTGTAATATTATGTACTATCCCATTGTCGTTTTTTTCATAATGAAATTGTCCTAATGGAAAATTTGACTCTCCATTGTCTTGGCTTCCATTATTATTAGTATCTAGAAATGCTTTTAATCTTAAACCTGAACAATCAATTGCCCCACTATTTGTTTGACCTATGTTAGATTGTATAATGGAAATTTGCCCAGCTTGATTGCTAAAATTAGTTACCATTAAAATGTAAATTTGACCAGGTTGTGCATTTTGAATTACTGCATTTTCTATAGATGCTGTTGAATAACTACATGATACAACATTGTTCAATAGAATACTTAGATTACTACAAGGTGTTAATTGATTTGTAAATGGCCCATATAAAATATAATCAACATCACTATTACCCCCTGTATTAGCAACTTGAGAAATTTGTAAATTAATTGTACCTGCACTACTTATTGGAAAATAAAACCATGTAGGGTTAGGTGTTGTACCTAAGCAATTTGCGCTACCAGAACTTGTAACGCCAGTTGTATTTGAAAAAGGCACTCCCAGTGAACTACATAATGAATTAGCTGAACTACAAGCAGAAGCTGCATTACAATTCGCCAATCCTTGTATTGAAACTATATGAATAATATCACAATCACCAATTACTACTTCTCTGATATAAATTGGAAAAAGATTAGATTGAACATTAGTTGTCCAAGCAGCTGGATTTCCAATTGGACTTGTCATATTTTGTGCATTGAGCAATGTGGTATAATAACTTAACGAATTAGTTGTATTTATTTGTGCTTGTACTACCGTTAAATCCCATATAATTAATCCATTATTATTATCATCACACTGAATGATAGTATTTAATTGAGTTGTTGAATTTTCATAATTAGCTGAAGTAACTACAAAAGTGGATAAAAAACTATTAAGTCCATCATTACTTGCTACTCTAGTATATATAGTATAGGTACCATAAGGCGGACAAAATGGAGAACTCATCGGATTAGATCCAGTTGATGCATCGCTTTGATTTATATGATAAGTAACCGTATTTTGTGTAGGGTTCAAATTGCCTAAAACGTTAGCATTATTTAAATTTAAATCAACGCATGCAAAACCTCCAGTATCAGAACATGCTGTTAATCCTTGTGGTTGTCCGCCTACATAACAAGAAATTGTAGTTA
>CALPIE020000030.1 GCA_943323545.2 Bifidobacterium breve
AACGAGATAAACCCCGGCAAAAATTAAAACCGCTGAAAGTAATTTTACCAAACTCAAATCGTCTTTTCCGTAACTCACTGCAATAACAGTTGCGAAAAGGGGTTGTAAATAAATAAAAACAGCTACGGTAGTTGGCTTTAATTCACGCATCGAAAGTAAATTTAACAGATACGTAAAGAAGGTCGAGAACAATATTACAAAGCCAATTTTCCATAAGATTGGATTTGTAATTACTCCCCAATTGATAGCCTGAAATTCATTCCAACCAAAAGGCAAAACCATTATAAATCCGAAAGTATAAATCCATTTTACAAATGTAAAAGCATTGTATTTATCCATTAATTTTTTAACAATGATGAGGTAAAACGCATAAGATACTGCATTAATAAATATTAATAAATTTCCTAATGTTGCATTTGGGGCATTAATCATCGATTTTCCGTATAGAATGATAGTAATGGTGCCAGTTAGTCCTAAAATTATACCTAAAACTTTTCGCTTTTGCATTCGCTCTTTCATAATTATGGTTGATAAAATCAAAACAATAATTGGAGTAGTTACCATCAATACCGCACCCATTATTGGGGAAGTGTAACTTAATCCTTTAAAAAAAGCAAGCATATTAATGGCAACACCAAATAAAGCGGCTGCAATAATTCGAGGAAAATCTTTAAGTGCAATTTTTTCTTTTGGCCCTAGGAAAGATACCATCCAAAAAAGCACAACAGAGCCACCAACTCTCATTACGATAAAACCAAATGGTGCAACATATTCTGGCATTACATCTTTAGCTACTGTAAAGGTAATTCCATAAATAATAGAAACTAAAGTTGCGGCAATTAGGGCCCAATTTCTTTTCGACATTAACTTAAGATTTTGATAACTTCAAGAATATTTTTCTGACTGTTTCCGATATAAATTGCATCATTTATAATAAAAACAGGACGGCTCAAAAACGTGTAATGCTCTAAAATGTATTTTTTATAATCGGATTCTGAAAGCGCTTTGTTCTTCAAATCCATCGATTTATACAACTGTGCTTTTTTGCTAAACAAAGCTTCATAGCTTTTAGAGAGGGTAAACATTTCTTCCAATTCTATATCTGTAATTGGATTTTGTCTAATGTCGTGGTACTCTAAATTAGCGTTTTTGGGTAATGATTTTATGATTTTACGGCAAGTATCACACGAAGCTAAATAGTAAATTTTATTTGTCATTGGACTTCTTTTTTTGCAAAGGAAATTCTTTTAAAATATAAAATATGTATTTTTATAAAAAAAATAAATGGAATCAACTTTTAAAATTTGGGAAACCAACAGAAGCATTTACAAAACGTTTTTAGAAAATTATAGTTTAGAACAATTAAACAAAATTCCAATCGGTTTTAGTAATAATTTAATTTGGAATATCGGACATATTATAGTTGCGCAACAAGGATTAGTTTATAGACTTTCAGGATTACCAATGTACATCTCAACTGAAATGGTTGACATTTATAATAATGGATCTAAACCAACAGGAACGACTAGTCAAGTAGAAGCAGATGAATTAAAAGTACTTTTATTTGACCTGCTCGAAAAAACGAAAGCAGATTTTGCCGATAGTAAATTCATTACATATAATGAATTCACAACTAGTACAGGTTTTCATTTAGCTTCTACAAAAGATGCAATACAATTTAATAACTATCATGAAGGATTGCATCTTGGTTTTATGATGAATATTAGGAAGTTTATTTAGAAGCATTCTCCAGCTATCCGTTGCAAGTTTGCTGGTAAAAAATATTTTTCTAATGCTAAAAATAGCTTCCGTTGGTTGCTTTTTCAGCGTAAGCAAAATAAATTTTTTACGTCACAAAGCTTTCCACTGCTATCTGGGCTAGGTATTAGTAAAAAAAACAAAATTTAAATTTCAAAAAACTTTGTGACTTTGCGTCTTCGTGGCAAAAAACAAACTCACTATCTTTGCAGAAAATTTTATCAAATGAAATTCAATACCAAAACAATACATGGTGGTCAACATCATGATCCAAGCACAGGAGCTGTTATGCCGCCTGTATATCAAACATCAACATATGTTCAGAATAGTCCGGGGCAACCAGTAAATCCAGATTACGAATATTCTCGAGCTTCAAATCCAACGCGCTCTGCTTTAGAAAGTGCTTTAGCAAGTATCGAAAACGGAACACGTGGTTTGGCTTTTTCATCAGGTTTAGCTGCAACTGATTGTTTGCTTCGTTCCTTTAAAGCTGGAGACGAAGTCATCGCTATGGATGATTTGTATGGAGGAACCTATCGTTTGTTCACGCGTATTTATAAAGACTCTGGTATCGTATTTCATTTTGTAGATATGAATGATATTGCCAAATTCCAATCGTTAATAAATAAGAATACAAAATTAGTTTGGATAGAAACACCTACAAATCCGTTGATGAAGATTGTAGATATTCAAGAGATTGCTAAAATAACTAAAGCAAACAATATTTTATTTGCTGTCGATAATACTTTTGCTACACCATATCTTCAAAAACCATTAGATCTAGGAGCCGACGTGGTAATGCATTCAGCTACAAAATACCTTAGCGGACATTCTGATGTTATTGCAGGAGCTTTAATTGTAAAAGATGCTGCTCTGGGCGAACAATTGCATTTTCAACAGTTTGCAACGGGAGCAACGCTTGGTCCTATGGATAGTTTTTTAGTTTTAAGGGGAATAAAAACCTTGCATTTGCGTGTTCAAAGACATTGTGAAAACGGAATAAAAGTCGCCGAATTTTTAAGCAATCATCCTGAAGTAGAAAAAGTATATTATCCTGGATTACCAGATCATCCATTTTATCATATTGCTAAAAAACAAATGAATGGTTTTGGTGGAATGGTTTCATTTACTTTCAAATCTACAAAAAAACAAGACGCTATTTCCTTTTTAGAAAACTTAAAAGTGTTTACGCTTGCAGAATCATTAGGTGGGGTAGAGTCTTTAGCCAATCATCCTGCTTTAATGACCCATGCATCCATCCCAGAAGATAAACGTGCGGCAATAGGAATAACCGACGATTTAGTTAGACTAAGTGTTGGAATAGAAGACATTGATGATTTGCTAGCAGATATAGAACAAGCTTTTAGATAAATTAAAAAAAGCGTCCCGATTTGTCAGGACGCTTTTTTTAATTTACGCCTAAGTAATAAATATAGCCAAAATTTAACCAAACATTCCAATCGTTGGCTCTGTTTTCTTTATATATTTCAGGATTTGGATTTAAGCCATCCACCCAATTAGAAAAATAATACTGCAATCTTAAATCTAAAATTAAATCTGACAATTCAGTTAATTTATAACGTGTTCCTACACTTGAAACAATAGACCAAACTGTAGCCCCCTTAGTGTCAAAAGCATCAATATATTTAACAGGAGTTACAGTTGGTAATGAGCCCAGTCCAGGCCCTAATTTAGAATAAGATGTAGGTTTGTAAAAACAAAATTGTCCGCCTAAACTAATAAAAGGAGCAAAACTACCAATTCGTGAGGTAAAATCTCTTATACTAAAAGGATAATATTCCAATTGCATCCCAACGTTAGTAACCGCAGTACTTCCTCTCATAGCTCTTAATTGATTGGCAATTAAAGAAGTTTTTTTAGAATCAACCCATTCGCCAAAATGCTCTAAATCGGTTTTATTATAAGAAAATTCACTTCTTAATTTAAAGTGATCATTAAAATAGGTTTCGGGAGTGTAACAATTACATTCTGCTTTATAGGAAAAATTTAAATAATGAATAATACCTATGCCATATCCAGTATTACCGGCATTTGTAGAAAAGTCATATCTCTGACCATAATCAGATTGAAAGGCAACTGGGCCTACAATAACACCTAATTCGTGTGAAAAACCGAATTGTGCATTTACCTTTGTAATTATGCAAAAGAAAAATAAGATTTGGGCGATATTTTTTCTTGTCATATTGATAGTAATAAATTCAATTCACAACAAATATATAAAAACACCTTTAAAGATATAAAATAAATTATAATTATATCTAACGAAAAAAGCTTTACAATGTTTTAAAAATAATAGGCGCAAAAAAAATTGTGTCATTATTTTTATAAAATGTATCTTTGTCCCGATTTTACGAAAACGTTTTCTTAAACATTAAACATTCTATTTTTATGTCACAAAGTATTAACACTTTTATTGATGCGGTAGCCAAGAGAAATCCAAACGAACCTGAGTTTATGCAGGCGGTTAAGGAAGTGGCTGAAACAGTTATCCCTTTTATTGAAGAAAATAAAAAATACCAAAACAAAATGCTTTTGGAAAGAATGGTAGAACCAGAAAGAGTAATCATGTTTAGAGTAACATGGATTGATGATGCTGGAACTACTCAAGTTAACAGAGGGTATAGAATTCAAATGAATTCGGCTATCGGTCCGTATAAAGGTGGAATTCGTTTTCATCCAACAGTAAACTTAAGTATTTTGAAATTTTTAGCTTTTGAGCAAACATTCAAAAACAGCTTAACTACTTTACCAATGGGTGGCGGAAAAGGAGGTTCAGATTTTGATCCAAAAGGAAAATCAGATATTGAAATAATGAAATTTTGTCAAAGTTTCATGACCGAATTATCAAAACATATTGGAGCTGATACCGACGTGCCTGCTGGAGATATAGGTGTTGGAGGAAGAGAAGTTGGTTATATGTTTGGCCAATACAAAAGATTACGAAACGAATTTACAGGAGTTTTAACTGGAAAAGGAATCTCTTTTGGAGGTTCATTAGTTCGTCCAGAAGCAACTGGTTACGGCGATGTGTATTTTGCACAAAGTATGCTTGGAACAAAAGGAGATAGCTTTTCTGGTAAAACAGTAGTGGTTTCAGGTTCTGGAAATGTAGCACAATATGCTACCGAAAAAGCAACTCAATTAGGTGGAAAAGTAGTTACAATGTCAGATTCATCAGGATATATTTACGATGCAGACGGTATATCAGCAGAAAAACTGGCTCATGTAATGGAAATCAAAAACGTAAACTACGGTAGAATTTCAGATTATATTAAAAAATACCCAAGCGCAAAGTTTATAGCAGGAAAAAGACCATGGGAAGTAAAATGCGATGTGGCTTTACCTTGTGCAACCCAAAATGAGTTGAACGAAGAAGAAGCTAAAAATTTAATTGCAAATGGTTGTATTTGTGTTGCCGAAGGGGCTAATATGCCTTCTACTCCAGAAGCTGTTGAAGTTTTCTTGAAAGCTAAAATATTATTTGCTCCAGGAAAAGCTTCAAATGCGGGTGGTGTAGCCACTTCTGGATTAGAAATGTCTCAAAACTCTTTGCGTTTAAGCTGGACTTCAGAAGAAGTGGATGAAAGACTTAAAAATATTATGTTGAATATTCACGCTTCTTGTGTAAGATATGGTACAGATTCAAGTGGGTATACAGATTATGTAAAAGGAGCAAATATAGCAGGTTTCGTAAAAGTAGCCGATGCTATGTTAGCGCAAGGAATAGTATAATTCAATAGAATTAAATCATAGTAAATGCCTTCTTGTTGAAGGCATTTTTTTTGCTTTATATTAATTCAGTATTTTTTTACGTTTACACTATATTTGTCCTTCAATTTATTTAAAATGAATCGAAAGAAGTCATTTCTTTATTTTTTAATGTTGCCACTATTTGCAATTTGTCAAAACAATCCGCAGTGGAAAGGTTATTTTTCCTATAACCGCATTACCGATTTATCCGAAGATACGAATACAATTTTTGCAGCATCAGAAAATGCTTTTTTTACAAAAAAATTATCTTCAAACGATTTAAGTACAATAAATTCTATTGACGGACTCAAAGCAGACGATATAACTGCAATTTATAGAAGCGAAAATTTTAATCTAACTTTAATAGGAAATAAAAACGGTTTAATATTCGTAATTAATAATGACGGAACAATTATACAAAAAAGAGGAATTATTGATGAAGTTCCTGTTTCGCCATTAATAAAAAAAATCAATCATTTTTTAGAATATGATTCTAAAATATATGTTTCTTGTGATTATGGAATTTCAGTCTTTGATTTGATATCAAAAGAATTTGGGAATACCTATTACATGGGCCCTCAAGGTTCTTATGTTACTGTACAACAAACAGCTATTAATAACGGATTTATATATGCCGCAACTAAAGGAAATGTTTTTGGTAGTGGTATAAGAAAAGCAAATTTATCCAATCAATTTCTAGATGATTACAACCAATGGGTAGATATTTCTGGAAATGAATGGAATGGCGTCACAAGTTTTGGCACATCAGTTTTTGCGATCACAACGGCAATTAATCTGGCAAAATATGACGGTACAAATCTAACGTATCTATTAACATATCCAGAGGTTTTAATAGATTTAAGATCCAATGAAAATTATTTAACTGTAACATCTGCTAACCATGTTTATGTTTACAATCAAACCATGCAATTAATTGTAAATATTCAAAGCAATCAAATAATAGGAAACCCTGTTACTTTTACCTGTGCTAAAGTTGTAAATGACACAATCTATATTGGAACAAATGAAAGAGGAATGCTATCCTCTCCTATAACTAATCCAACAAGTTTTGAAGAAGTTAAACCTGATGGTCCTATTTTAAATAATATTTTTAGAGTTAAAAAATCAACCTATACGCTTTGGGCTTTGTACGGGAGATATAACCGAACTTATAATCCATACAATTTAGATCCTCCATTTGGTTTATTTACCTATCCCATAAGTAAATATACTAATCAAAATGGTTGGGATATTATACCTTATTCTGATTTATTCGAAGCTAAATCACTTTCTAATATTGCGTTTAATCCAAATAATGAAAATGATTTTTATGTAAGTTCTTACTTTTCGGGATTATTAAAAGCAGTTAACGAAGTACCAACAATATTATATGATAATACAAATACTGGAAATGATGGACTTGAATCACCCTTAACTCCAGCCGGTGTGGGAATAAGAGTAAATGGTCCGGCTTATGACAAAAACGGAAATCTTTGGATGACAAATAATATGGTTCAGAAGGGACTTAAGGTATTAAGAAACAACGGATCATGGCAATCGTATGATTTATCAACTGTTATACCAGAATCAACATTAGAAAGTTATGCAATTCTTGCCGTAGATAGAAACGGCACCAAATGGCTTCCAACTTCAAGAAACGGTTTAATTGCTTTTAATGACCTATTAAATAACAAATCTATTGTAATTAAAACAGATGCAAATGGGAATTTACCAGACACCGATGTGAGATGCATTGCAATTGATAACAGAAATCAACTATGGATTGGAACCGCCAGAGGATTGCGAATAATTCAAAGCGTTGATCAATTTATATCAGAAGATGAAATTCAAACAACCGATATCATAATTCAAGAAGAAATAAACGGACAAGTATTGAATCAAGAACTTTTTTACGAACAATTTATTTTAGATATAGCTGTTGATGGAGCCAATAGAAAATGGGTGTCTTTAGCGGATGCTGGAGTTTATCTTGTTTCACCTAACGGACAAGCCACAATTTATAGATTCAACAAAGAAAATTCTCCCTTACCAAGTAATAATGTAAATGATATTGAAATTGACGGCATAACTGGTGAAGTATTTTTTGCTACCGACAAAGGGATGGTCTCTTTTAAAGGAACCGCAACAAAACCAAATGACGATTTGAGTAATGTTTATGTATATCCAAATCCGGTTCGTCCCGAATTTACAGGTACCGTTAAAATTAGTGGACTAACCGATAAAGCCAATATTAAAATTACCGATATTGAAGGAAATTTAGTCTACGAAACTACTTCCTCTGGAGGAACAATAGAATGGGATACTTCTGCTTTCGGGAAATACAAAGTAGCATCTGGCGTTTATATGATTTTTGTTGCAGCTCAAGACGGTATCGACACCAAAGTCAAAAAAGTAATGATCATTAGATAATTGTGAGTTGTGAATTATGAATTGTGAATTACGCTTGCCATTCACCATTTACCATTAAAAAATGCTTGTCAAAACAAAAGCCATTGTAATATCCTCTTTAAAATATCAAGAAAAAAGCCTGATAGTAAAATGTTTTACCCAATCTGACGGACTCAAAAGTTATTTCGTTCAAAGCGCCTATTCTGGTAAAAAAACCAATCAAAAAATTGCCTATTTCCAACCGTTAACTATTCTTGAAATAGAAGCCAATCATAAAAATAAAGGCACTTTAGAGCACTTTAAAGAAATAAAACTAGCCACAGCTTTTCAAACAATAAATACAGATATTTTAAAAAGCACTATTGTTATCTTCCTCTCCGAAATGCTCCACCACAGCATCAAAGAAGAAGAAAAAAACGATAGCTTATTTACTTTTCTCGAAACCGCTTTACTATGGTTGGATACACATGAAGAAACCGCAAATTTTCATTTAATTTTACTATTAGAAATTACAAAATTCTTCGGATTTTATCCCGATACTTCCGTCACAAATGGCAAACATTTCGAAATGATTGATGGTATTTTTTCTCCATTCCAAGGCGTAAGCTGTCTTTCCGAGCACGAAACGCATTTGTTTAAAAAGCTTTTGAATTTAAAGTTTGATTCTGACCAAAAAGTCTTCGCCGGAATAGAACGCCAACTTTTGCTAAAAATTATTTTAGATTATTATTCCATTCATCTAGACGGATTCAAAAAACCAAAATCGCTCGATGTATTAAAAGAAGTTTTTTCTTGAATTTTAACCGCAAAGTACACTAAGGTATACGCCAAGTTCGCAATGCTTTGCGTTCTTTGCGATTTTTTCATTGCGAACCTTGCGGTTATTTTTTAATAAGTTATGACTAGCAAGGTTTCTTTACTGAGCAATTGCAAAAACTCATAACTCATAACTCATAACTCACAACAATTTATTACTTTCGCAAACTGATTTAAGAATACAGCAAAATGAGTACAAAATTTACTGAATACAAAGGACTTAACTTGCCAACAGTGGCATCGGAAGTGCTTGATTTCTGGAAAAAAAATAACGTCTTTGAACAAAGTGTTACTTCCCGTGAAGGAAACCAACCGTTTGTGTTTTTTGAAGGACCTCCTTCAGCTAATGGTTTACCTGGAATTCATCACGTTATGGCGCGTGCTATTAAAGATATTTTTTGTCGTTATAAAACACAAAAAGGTTTTCAAGTAAAACGTAAAGCAGGTTGGGATACGCACGGTTTACCAATAGAATTAGGAACCGAAAAAGAATTAGGAATCACCAAAGAAGATATTGGAAAAACAATATCTGTCGAAGAATATAACAATGCTTGTAAAAAAACAGTAATGCGTTACACCGATGTGTGGAACGACTTGACTGAAAAAATGGGCTATTGGGTTGATATGGAAGATCCCTATGTAACCTACAAATCCAAATACATGGAAAGCGTTTGGTGGCTATTAAAACAAATCTATGACAAAGATTTGATGTATAAAGGCTATACTATTCAACCATATTCTCCAAAAGCAGGAACTGGTTTATCATCTCATGAAGTAAACCAACCTGGAAGTTACCGCGATGTTACTGATACAACTGTAGTTGCTCAATTTAAAGCAAAAAACGAATCATTACCCAAGTTTTTACAAGGATTTGGCGACATTCACATTTTAGCTTGGACGACAACACCTTGGACATTGCCATCTAATACCGCATTAACAGTCGGACCAAAAATTGATTACGTTTTAGTAGAAACATTCAATCAATATACTTTCCGTCCGACAAAAGTAATTTTAGCAAAAAACCTTGTCGGAAAACAATTCGGCAAAGGGTTTTTTGAAAGCTCAGAACCTCACGATTTCGAAAACTTTAAAGAAGGCGATAAAAATATTCCTTTCCAAATAATAGCCGAATGTAAAGGGATTGATTTAGTTGGAATTAGGTATGAACAATTATTAAAGTGGACATTACCTTATCAAAATCAAGAAAATGCATTTAGAGTAATTTCTGGTGATTTTGTAACTACTGAAGACGGAACCGGAATTGTACACACAGCACCAACTTTCGGAGCCGATGATGCTAAAGTAGCAAAAGAAGCAAAGCCAGAAGTACCGCCAATGTTGGTTTTAGACGAAAATGAAAACCCAGTTCCACTTGTAAACTTGCAAGGAAAATTCATTTCAGGATTAGGAAATTATTCAGGGAAATACGTTAAAAACGAGTACTATAACGAAGGTGAAACGCCAGAGCGCTCTGTTGATGTTGAAATCGCCATCCAATTAAAAGAAGAAAACAAAGCTTTTAAAGTCGAAAAATATGTACACAGTTATCCACATTGTTGGAGAACAGATACGCCAATTTTATATTATCCATTAGATTCCTGGTTCATCAAAGTAACCGAAATCAGAGATCGAATGTTCGACTTAAATGAAACCATCAATTGGAAACCAAAAGCAACAGGTGAAGGACGTTTTGGAAATTGGCTAAAAAATGCCAACGATTGGAATTTATCGCGTTCCCGTTTTTGGGGGATTCCATTACCAATTTGGCGAACAGAAGACGGAACCGAAGAAATAATTATTGGCTCGGTAGCAGAATTGTATGCTGAAATCGAAAAATCAATCGCTTCTGGTTTCCAATCGGCAAATCCGTTTCAAGGTTTTGAAGTGGGAAATATGAGCGAAGCAAATTACGATTTGGTTGATTTACACAAAAATGTAGTCGACAATGTAGTTTTGGTTGCTCCATCAGGTAAGCCGATGAAACGCGAAAGCGATTTAATTGACGTTTGGTTTGATTCGGGCGCGATGCCTTATGCACAATGGCATTATCCTTTTGAAAACGCAGCTTTAATCGACGAAAATAAAGCTTTTCCAGCCGATTTTATCGCAGAAGGAGTTGACCAAACACGCGGTTGGTTTTATACTTTACACGCTATCGGAACTTTAGTGTTTGATAAAATCGCCTATAAAAATGTAGTTTCAAATGGTTTGGTTTTAGACAAAAACGGACAAAAAATGTCCAAACGCCTCGGAAACGCAGTTGATCCATTTACTACATTATCAGAATTTGGTCCAGACGCTACAAGATGGTATATGATTTCTAATGCCAACCCGTGGGACAATTTAAAATTCGATTTAGAAGGAATTGCAGAAGTGCGACGAAAATTCTTCGGAACTTTATACAACACCTATTCGTTCTTTAGTTTGTATGCCAATATCGATAATTTCAACTACACAGAAGCTGAAATTCCATTAAATGAAAGACCAGAAATTGACCGTTGGATTTTATCAGAATTACACACTTTAATAAAAGTAGTTGATGAAGCGTATGCCGATTATGAACCAACAAAAGCAGCAAGAGCAATATCCGATTTTGTACAAGAAAATTTAAGTAATTGGTATGTTCGTTTGTGTAGAAGACGTTTTTGGAAAGGTGAGTATGAAACCGATAAAATTGCTGCGTATCAAACACTCTATACTTGTTTGTTAAATGTGGCAAAATTAGCAGCACCCATAGCGCCATTTTACATGGATCAATTGTATAACGATTTGGTAAGAACAACTGAAAGTGAGAGTTTTACTAGTGTTCACTTGGCTAATTTTCCTGTTTCGGTTGAAAACTTTGTTGATAAATCACTAGAGAGTAAAATGATGAAAGCACAGACCATTTCTTCACTAGTTTTATCACTACGTAAAAAGGAAATGATCAAAGTACGTCAACCCTTGCAAAAGGTTATGATTCCTATACTTGACACTAAACAGCGAGCTGAAATTGAAGCAGTTTCTGACCTTATAAAAGCGGAAGTAAACGTAAAAGAAATAGAACTTTTAGACGACGCTTCTGGGGTGTTGGTAAAGCAAATTAAACCTAATTTTAAAGCATTAGGACCTCGTTTTGGTAAAGATATGGGGTTGATTGCCAAAGAGATACAAAATTTATCTCCAGAACAGATAAATGAAATTGATAATAAAGGTATGCTAACACTTGATATTTCAGGAAAAAGTATAATTTTATCATCCGAAGATGTTGAAATAGCTTCACAAGATATTCCGGGTTGGTTAGTTGCTTCATCAAACGGAATTACTGTTGCTCTAGACATAACATTAACTGAAGAATTGACGAATGAAGGAATCGCTAGAGAATTAGTGAATCGAATTCAAAATATAAGAAAAGATAGCGGTTTTGAAGTAACCGACAAAATTAAGGTCGTACTGCAAAAAAACGGAATACTAGAAAAAGCCATTTTAGCTAATATTCCTTATATTAAATCAGAAACCTTAACAGATGTGTTGGTTTTTGAAGAACATGTAAGCGATGGAACAGAAATAGAATTTGACAACATCAAAACAAAAATAATAATATCAAAATAGAAGAAAGATGGTAGATGAAAAAACAAGATACTCAGATGCTGATTTAGCAGAGTTTAAAGAAATTATCCTAAATAAAATTGAAAAAGCACAAATCGATTTGGAATTAATTAAAAGTGCTTATATGAATGACTTAAACAACGGTACAGACGATACTTCGCCTACGTTTAAAGCATTCGAAGAAGGAAGTGAAACAATGAGTAAGGAAGCAAACTCTCAATTGGCAATTCGTCAAGAGAAGTTTATTCGCGATTTAAAAAATGCACTTTTCCGTGTAGAAAATAAAACGTACGGCTTGTGTAAAGTAACAGGAAAATTAATTAGTAAAGAAAGACTAAAAATTGTTCCTCACGCTACTATGAGCATTGAAGCAAAAAACATGCAGCGATAAGCATCAGAAAATCAATATTTAACGCTCCTTTTGGAGCGTTTTTTAATAAAATAATACTATTTTTGCACCACATTCGAGGCCACAAGGCCGAAAAGAACGCAGTTAAATTATTAAAAAATGAAACTTAGGCATTCAGCATTTCTTATATTTCTTATTTTACTTATAGATCAATTTTCTAAAGTTTATGTAAAAACCAACTTTATTTATGAAGATGAATATCAAATTTTTTCTTGGTTTAAATTACTTTTTATAGAAAATGAAGGAATGGCATGGGGAACTGTTATTCCGGGGGAATATGGCAAACTTATATTAACCATCTTTAGAATTTTAGCGGTATTTGGAATCGGATATTGGCTTTGGGATTCTATCCAAAAAGAAAAATCAAATTTTTTAATTACGGCCATTGCATTGATTTTTGCAGGTGCATTGGGAAATATTATCGACTCTGTTTTTTATGGATTAATATTCAATGATAGTCACAATCAATTGGCCACATTATTTGCAGAAGACCATTACGGTTCATTATTTCATGGAAAAGTGGTCGACATGTTTTATTTTCCAATCTGGGAAGGAGACCTGCCAAGTTGGTTGCCTTTTTGGGGAGGAAATCACTTTCGTTTTTTTAATGCGATTTTCAATGTTGCCGATTTAGCCATTTCAACAGGAGTCGGAATATTAATTGTTTTTAATAAAAGAGCATTTACGCTTCCAAAACATAGTATTTCAAGAATTTTTCACGATAAATTGGATTAATAGGCATAAATTTTTTCTGGAGTTATGCAATAATCCAAACGGATATCACTTTCAAAAATTCCTTCTATTTGTGCATCTGGCTCAAAGAACGACAATCCTATTTTTATAGTTTCAGGTTTGCATTCAGCTAGAAAAGTATCGTAAAATCCCTTTCCATACCCTACTCGATTTCCTTGTTTATCATAAGCCAAAAGCGGAACAAAAACGACATCTATTTTTGAAACCGGAACTTCTAATCCATTAATTGGTTCCGGAATATTATACGCGTTTTTTATAAACTTGGTATTGTCTGTGAGTAGAAAATGCGTCATTTCACCCGTTTCAAAATTGCTTTTTGAAACCACTATTTCTTTGTCTTTTCCTGCTAAAATTTGAAGTATGAATTCTGTATCAACTTCTTTCTGTTCAACAATGGATAGAAACAAATGAAAATAGGTCTTATTCCAAACATCCAATTGCAACAACCGATTGGCAATAGCCAAACTTTTAGTCTCAATTTCAACATCAGAAAGGAGTTTTCTTGCAGCCTTATACTTTTGTCTTGCTTCCTTTTTATTCATAACGTAAAAGTAGAAAAATCGAATTTGTTTTATGTGCTATTTTATAGTTAAATTTGTTTTAGTGAAAGTTTACTATTACACAGAGATGCACTGAGGAAGCACAGAGCACACAGAGGTAAAATTTCTCCGTGAACCTCTGTGAAAAATCTCTGTGAACTCTGTGCAGAAAAATATGACGAAGTCAACAACAATGAATCAACCATCTCTAGAACTCCAAATACAATCACTTCCCGACAATCCCGGAGTATATCAGTATTATGATAAAGACGGGAAAATTCTATACGTCGGAAAAGCAAAAAATTTAAAAAAACGGGTTGCTTCCTACTTTAATAAAATCCATGACAATGCCAAAACGAATGTGCTAGTTCGGAAGATTTTTACCATTAAACACATCGTCGTAACCTCTGAACAAGATGCACTTTTGCTCGAAAATAATTTAATAAAAAAACTCCAACCACGCTACAATGTTATGTTGCGCGATGATAAAACCTATCCTTGGATTTGTATTAAAAAAGAACCTTTTTCACGTATTTTTCCCACTCGAAAAATGATCAAAGACGGATCAGAATATTACGGTCCGTACACCAGTTTCAAAACAGTAAATACGCTTTTGGATTTAATTAAAGAACTGTATCCTTTGCGGACATGTAACTTTGATTTAAAAGAAAACAACATCCAATCGGGGAAATTTAAAGTTTGTTTGGAATTTCACATCGGTAATTGCAAAGGACCTTGCGAAGGATTGGAATCGTTAGAAAACTACCAAAAACAAGTCGATGCCATTCGTGAAATTCTAAAAGGAAACTTCAAGGAAAGTCTGCGAAATTTTAAAATTACCATGAAAGAATTGGCTTCCGAAATGCAATTTGAAGCCGCTCAAAAAATCAAAGAAAAAATCGAAGTGTTAGAAAATTACCAATCGCGTTCGACGATTTTAAATCCGAAGATTTCGAATATCGATGTGTTTTCTATCATTGCTGATGAAACGATGGCGTATGTCAATTTTCTACAAATCGCTCACGGTGCCATCATCCGTTCCTACACCTTAGAAATGAAAAAGAAATTGGATGAAACCGATGAAGAACTGTTAGAACTCGGAGTTGTTGAATTAAGAGAACGGTTTCAGTTAACTTCCAATGAAATCATTTTGCCATTTGCCTTGGATTTCGGTGATAAAATTAAAATTACAGTTCCGCAATTGGGAGACAAAAAACAAATATTAGAATTGTCAGAAAGAAACGCCAAGTATTACCGATTGGATCAATTGAAACAAATTCAAATTGTCGACCCCGAACGTCACACCAATCGAATTATGGCACAAATGCAAAAGGATTTGCGACTTACAAACGAACCGCGCCACATCGAATGTTTTGACAATTCAAATATACAGGGAACAAATCCTGTTGCCGCTTGCGTCGTTTTTAAGGATGGAAAACCTAGCAAAAAAGACTATCGCCATTTCAATATAAAATCAGTAGAAGGACCGAATGATTTTGCTTCGATGGAAGAAGTAGTTTACAGAAGATACAAACGTCTTTTAGATGAAAACCAATCTTTGCCTCAACTTATTATTATTGACGGTGGAAAAGGACAACTTTCGTCTGCTTTAAAAAGCATCGATGATTTGGGATTACGCGGAAAAATAGCTGTAATCGGTATAGCCAAACGCTTGGAAGAATTGTTTTATCCGGGTGATTCTGCGCCGTTGTATCTCGATAAAAAATCAGAAACATTAAAAATTATTCAGCAATTGCGAAATGAAGCTCACCGTTTCGGAATCACGCATCATCGCGATAAAAGAAGTAAATCGGCACTTAATTCATCTGTTGAAACTATTCCTGGAATTGGCGAAAAAACAATGCTTATATTAATTAAACACTTTAAAAGTGTAAAAAGATTACGATTAACCTCAGAAAAAGAAATTTCTGATGTAATTGGTGTAGCGAAAGCCAAAAAAATTTACGAATTTTACCAAAAAGAATAGCAAGTGCAAAAAGAGCCATTAGCCATTAGCCAAAAGCCAAAAGGGAAAAGTAATTTTGTGTTTAAAGCACTGCTTATTGCCTATTGCCTATTGCCTATTGCCTCTTTTTCTCAAAATCAAGACACTATCAAGCGTCCAAAAATCGGATTGGTTTTAAGTGGTGGTGGAGCAAAAGGATTTGCACACATTGGTGTTTTAAAAGTTTTAGAACAAGCGGGTGTTAAAATCGACTACATTGGCGGAACAAGTATGGGTGCAGTGGTAGGAGGTCTTTATTCTTCCGGATACAGTGCCTCACAAATTGATTCTATTTTTACAAATACTAATTTTGATGAGTTACTGAAAGATTATATTCCAAGAACTACTAAAAGTTTTTATGAAAAACGTAATGACGAATTGTATGCTATTTCTTTATCTTTTAAAAAATTTAGTATTGGAATTCCAATTGCCTTATCAAAAGGGATGTACAATTATAATTTATTAACTAAACTAACCCATAATGTAAGGCATATTAGAGATTTTAATAAACTTCCAATTCCATTTGTATGTGTAGCAACAGATATTGAAAAAGGAGAGGAAGTAGTAATTCACAGTGGTTATTTACCTCAAGCATTACTTGCTAGCTCTGCTTTTCCTACTCTTTTTTCACCCATAGAACTCAATGGTAAACTTTTAGTAGATGGAGGTGTAACTAATAATTACCCAGTTGAAGAAGTAAGAAAAATGGGAGCCGATATAATTATTGGGGTTGATGTTCAAGATGATTTAAAAGATAGAAATTCACTAAAAGAAGCAACAAGAATATTAGTGCAAATCACAAACCTTGAAATGATTCAAAGTATGAAAGAAAAAATTAAAGTAACAGATATATATATAAAGCCAGATATTTCTAACTATTCTGTTATTTCATTTGATCAAGGGAAAGAGATAATTAGAAAAGGGGAAGAAGCTGCATTTGGAGTCTATGAGAAAATAAAAAAATATGGTAATAATGAATATTTGAAAGTTAACAATAAAAAAAATCAAACAGATACCATCAATATAAATAATATACTTGTTAATGATATTAAACATTATACCGCTTCTTATGTAATAGGGAAATTAAATTTTAAAGAAGGGTCAATAATAAATTATGATAATTTAAAAAACGGGATTAACAATCTTAATGCTTCTCAAAACTTTAGTTCAATAAGTTATTCATTGGAAGAAAATAATTCAAAAGATGACCTTCATATCAATTTAACCGAAAACACTATTAAAACTTTTTTAAAATTTGGATTGCATTATGACGGACTTTATAAAAGCGCCGTTTTAGTTAATCTAACTCAAAAAAAATCTCTTTTTAAAAATGATGTATTGTCTTTAGATATTGGATTAGGAGATAATTTCAGATACAATTTAGATTATTATATTGACAATGGGTTTCATTTTAGTTTTGGCTTTAAATCAAGGTATAATCAATTCAATAAAAATTTAACAAATAACAACAATAACGGTAATTTATTTGCGCAATTAAATACTAATAGTGCGAATTATAATTTTTCAGATTTTACAAATCAAGCTTATATTCAAACTCTTTTTGTACAAAAATTTCTTGTTGGGGCCGGAATAGAGTTAAAACATTTAAAAATTAAATCAACATCTGTAGAGAATCAAAATTCTATTTTTGAAAATAGTGATTATACAAGCGCTTTTGGTTATGTAAAATATGATGCTTACGATAATAAATATTTTCCAAAAAAAGGATGGGGATTTAATGGCGATATACAATCTTATTTGTACTCAACAGATTATACAAATCAGTTCAATCGTTTTACAATTATTAAAGGTGATGCCGGAATAACAAGAACATTTTTTAAAATATTAAATTTTAAATTGCAAACAGATGCGGGTATGGCTGTTGGTGAACAAAGTGTACATTTTCTTGATTTTGTGCTAGGAGGATACGGCTATAATACCATAAACAATTTTAAACATTTTTATGGATATGATTTTATCAGTTTAGCTTCCGATAGTTTTATTAAATCGCTAGCAACAGTCGACGTTGAGTTCTATAAAAAACACCATGTTAATTTTTCTGCAAATTATGCCAATGTCGAGAACAAACTTTTTAGTACCGGAAATTGGTTGTCAACACCTAAATATTCAGGCTATGCTTTTGGTTATGGGTTTGAAACAATATTAGGACCAATTGAAGTAAAATATTCTTGGTCTCCAGAATTGCCTAAAGGATATTTATGGTTTAGTTTAGGTTTTTGGTTTTGATAATATTCATTTTTTTTTATGATATTTGTAGATATGAATAACTGGGACGATTTATTAGAATTTTTAAAATTTCTTATCAAGAGAAATCCCGAATGAGTTGTTTTTTTTTTTTGATTAGTGTCTAAAGTTTATGGAAGCTATCCACAAACTTTAAAGTTTAACTTTTTAACAAATAGAAAATGCCTTTATACCATAAATTAGGGTTAATACCACCCAAACGGCATACACAATTTCGGAAACCAAACGGCGATTTGTATTACGAGCAACTTTTTGGCACAGTTGGTTTTGATGGCATGTACACCAATTCTTATCATGAACAACGTCCAACTCAAGTTAAAGAAATTCGAAATCAATACAGTGTTGCACCAAAGATTTCTAAATCAAATAACATACAATCCTATAAATTAAAAGGATTTCAAGTAACCCCAGAAAATGATTTTTTAGAAAGTCGTAAAATTGTACTTACCAATTCCGATTGTCATATTGTTTTAGCAGCACCCAAAAATTCTACTTCTGATTATTTTTATAAAAACACCGATTCAGACGAGTTAATTTTCATCCATAAAGGATCAGGAAAACTAAGAACCATGCTCGGGAATCTCGATTTTAAATATGGCGATTATCTTTTAATTCCAAGAGGGATCATCTATAAAATCGATTTTGATACACAAGATAATCGTCTTTTTATTGTCGAATCACATCGTCCAATTTATACTCCAAAAAGGTATCGCAATTGGTTTGGTCAATTGTTAGAACATTCTCCTTTTTGCGAAAGAGACATTCGTCGTCCTTTTGAATTAGAAACAAATAATGAAAAAGGGGAATTTATTATTAAAGTAAAAAAGAAAGATGAAATTATAGAAATGGTTTATGCTTCACATCCATTTGATGTTATAGGATATGACGGTTACAATTATCCTTATGCTTTTTCCATACACGATTTTGAACCCATAACAGGTAGAATTCATCAGCCACCACCAGTGCATCAAACTTTCGAAACAGATGCATTTGTAGTATGCTCATTTGTGCCAAGGTTATACGATTACCATCCCGATTCAATTCCAGCTCCCTACAATCACAGTAATATCGATTCTGATGAGGTTTTGTATTATGTAGACGGCGATTTTATGAGTAGAAATGATGTTGAACCTGGTAATATTTCATTACACCCTGCCGGAATTCCTCACGGGCCACATCCGGGAGCTGCCGAAAGAAGTATTGGAAAAACAGAAACAAAAGAACTTGCCGTGATGGTCGATACTTTTAAACCATTAATGGTGACAGACGAAGCAATGAAAATTGCCGATGATACTTATTTTCAATCTTGGTTGGAATAAAATATTTAGAAGCTATTCCCGCTATTCGCTGCAATCTTTTCTTTTTTAAAGAAAAAAAGAAAAGTATTTCCGCTACTATCGGGGCTAAAACATAACTCACGAAAATAGAACTATTCGTGGCAAAAAATTAAAACAATGTCAAAAGAAGTTAAATCCGTTGAATACGGACTAGAAAAAATATTTGAAGGAGCTCAAGACTTCCTTCCACTTTTAGGAACTGATTATGTAGAATTTTACGTAGGAAACGCAAAACAATCTGCCCACTATTACAAAACAGCATTCGGTTATCAATCGTTAGCATATGCAGGATTAGAAACTGGAGTTAAAGACAGGGCATCTTATGTTCTAAAACAAGACAAGATTCGTTTGGTTTTAACAACGCCGTTAAATGCTGATTCTCCAATTAATGAACATTTAAGAAAACATGGTGACGGCGTTAAAGTTGTTGCACTTTGGGTAGATGATGCACGTTCT
>CALPIE020000031.1 GCA_943323545.2 Bifidobacterium breve
GATATGTCGGATTGCCATTAGCGCGATTGTTTGCTACAAAATATCCCGTTGTGGGATTTGATATCAACCAAAAAAGAGTTGATGATCTTAACAACGGAGAAGACTTTACGTTAGAAATAAGTAAAGAATTGTTACAAAGTGTATTGGTTCATAACACACACGAAAAAACAGGACTTTTTTGTTCCACTAATACAGACGATTTAAAAGATTGTAATTATTACATCATTACAGTTCCAACTCCAGTTGATAAAAATAATAAACCCGATTTAACGCCGCTTTACAAATCGAGTGAAACGGTTGGGAAATTGTTAAAAAAAGGAGATATCGTAATTTATGAATCGACAGTTTATCCCGGATTAACAGAAGAAGAATGTGTTCCAGTATTGGAAAAGTTCAGCGGATTAAAATTCAATGTCGATTTTTTTGCAGGTTATTCTCCTGAAAGAATAAATCCAGGCGATAAAGAACACACTGTAGATAAAATTCTCAAAATCACAGCTGGTTCTACTCCCGAAATTGGAAAAAAAGTAAATGAATTATACCAATCTGTAATTACAGCAGGTACTCATTTGGCTCCATCCATAAAAGTTGCAGAAGCTGCTAAAGTCATCGAAAACGCTCAAAGAGATATTAATATTGCCTTTGTAAATGAACTGGCTAAAATATTTAATATACTCAATATTGATACGCAAGACGTACTAGCTGCTGCAGGTACAAAATGGAATTTTTTAAATTTTAAACCAGGTTTGGTTGGTGGACATTGTATTGGTGTTGATCCATATTATTTAGCTCAAAAAGCACAACAAGCAGGATATCATCCAGAAATTATTTTAGCAGGAAGACGTTTAAATGATAGTATGGGTGATTATGTAGCTTCTAGAATTGTTAAATTAATGATTAAGAAAAGAATCCAAGTTAGTCATGCTAAATTATTGATGCTCGGTATAACTTTTAAAGAAAATTGTCCAGATGTTAGAAATACTAAAATTGTAGATGTAATTTCTGCTTTAAAAGATTATGGAATTGCTATTTCTATATACGATCCTTGGGCAGATCCGAATGAAGTGAAAAAAGAATACCAACTAAATATGACCAATGAACTTCCAGTTGATACTTTTGATGTAATTGTTTTAGGTGTTGCTCACAAAGAATTTACAAACCTAAATTTAAACCAATTCAAAAAAGAAAATGCTATCATATATGATGTTAAAGGAGTTTTAGATAATAATGATATAGATGGAAAATTATAAAATTAAAATATGAAAAAGATACTAATAACAGGTGGAGCAGGATTTATAGGATCTCATGTAGTAAGACTTTTTGTAACTAAATATCCAAATTGTCACATTTATAATTTAGATGCATTGACCTATGCAGGAAATCTAGAAAACATCGCAGATATACAAAACAAACCCAATTATACTTTTATAAAAGGAGATATTGTCGACGCTAATTTTATCAATGAACTATTTCAAAAGCACCAATTTGATGGCGTTCTACATTTGGCCGCCGAATCACATGTAGATCGTTCAATTACCGATCCATTGGCATTTGTAAAAACCAATGTAATTGGAACTATGAACTTGTTAAACGCCGCTAAAGATTTATGGCAAGGCGATTATAATGGCAAACGTTTCTACCATATTTCAACCGATGAGGTGTATGGTTCTTTGGGCGAAACCGGACTTTTCACTGAAACTACAGCTTACGATCCGAATTCACCTTATTCAGCTTCTAAAGCAAGTTCCGATCATTTTGTAAGAGCGTATGGCGAAACCTACGGATTGCCTTATGTAATTACCAATTGTTCAAATAATTACGGACCGAATCATTTTCCAGAAAAACTAATTCCGCTTTTTATTAATAACATCATTAATAAAAAACCATTACCAGTTTATGGAGATGGAAAGTACACTCGTGATTGGCTTTTTGTAGAAGACCATGCAGTTGCTATCGACTTGGTTTTCCATAAAGGTAAAAACCATGAAACGTATAATATTGGTGGATTTAACGAATGGCAAAACATCAATTTAGTGAAATTACTTTGCCAACAGATGGATATAAAATTAGGAAATCCAGCAGGCACTTCCGAACAATTAATCTCTTATGTTAAAGACAGACCCGGACATGATTTGCGTTATGCAATTGATGCATCTAAAATCAACAAAGAGTTGGGTTGGAAACCATCGGTAACTTTTGAAGAAGGCCTCGAAAAAACAATCGATTGGTATCTTTCAAATGAAGATTGGCTTAAAAGTGTTACTTCTGGAAACTATCAGAAGTATTACGACAAACAATACAATTAAGTACTAAAAAAATGATTTGAATTAGCAATCATTAAATTTTAGTAATAACAAAATATTGATTATGAGTAACAAACCACATATTTCGATAGTTAGTCCGGTTTATAAGGCAGAAAATATTCTCTTCAAATTAGTCGATGAGATTGAAAAGGTTATGCTGCAAATGAATGTCACTTACGAAATTGTTTTGGTTGACGACCGTAGTCCCGATAATTCTTGGGAAGTAATGCAACAACTTTCTGCAAAATTTCCGCTAGTAAAAAGTATTCGTCTAAGTAAAAATTTTGGCCAACATCCAGCAATTATGGCCGGAATCTCATATGCTTCTGGAGAATGGATTGTAGTTATGGATTGCGATTTACAAGATCAACCAAAAGAAATCATCAAACTTTATAATAAAACAAAAGAAGGTTTTGATGTTGTTTTAGCAAGCAGAAAAAACAGACAAGATGGTTTTCTAAAAAAAGCTTCATCCAAACTTTTTTCAATGGTATATAGCTATTTAACGGAAACAAAATTTGATAATACAATTGCTAATTTTGGAATTTACCATTCTAAAGTAATTGCCAAAGTAATACAAATGAACGATTACATTAAGTCGTTTCCTTTGTTCGTTAATTGGGTTGGGTTTAAATCGGTTGCCATCGAAGTAGAACATGCCGAAAGAGATTCAGGTTCATCATCATATAGCTTTTCTAAACTAATGAGTTTAGCGTTTAATACCATCATTTCATTTTCAAACAAACCGTTAAAACTTTTTGTTAAATTTGGATTACTGATTTCGATTTTTTCTTTTACTTTCGGATTGGTAACTATTTACAGGTATTTTAGTGGCGAAATTACAGTGTTGGGATACAGCTCTCTAATGGTTTCCATTTGGTTTTTATCGGGCGTTTTAATTACTACAATTGGAGTTGTCGGTATCTATATCGGAAAAATCTTTGATCAATCGAAAGGAAGGGAATCATTCATAATAGATAAAATTATCAATAATGATGCACAATAATATCCAAGCAGAAGAAATTTATATTGGAAAAAATACCATTATAGCTCCTACTGCAATAATTAGAGGTATAAATGGCAAAGCCAAAAAAATTGTCATTGGTGATAATTGTTATATTGGAGAAAATGTTCAAATTATTTGTGATGATTTTTCTTTAGGTGATTATTGCAAAATTCAACACAATACCAACATTCATGGGTATTTACCTTGTCATATTGGTCATAATGCGTGGATTGGACAATACACGATTATCGATTCTATTGGTGGAACAACCATTGGTAACAATTGCGGAATTGGGGCACATTCTCAAATTTGGAGCCATATAAAATTTGGCGACACACTCGAAGGTTGTCGCTTTTTAACAGAGAAACCAATGCAAATTGGAAATGATGTTTGGTTTGTTGGTCATTGTATCGTATCACCAATTGTTGCTCAAGATAAATCGATGGCAATGGTGGGTTCGGTGGTTACAAAAGATATGAATTATAATGAAATTTATGCTGGTTCTCCAGCCAAATCAATATCAGATAAAATTGGTGTTCAATTTAATGAAGTGACCATTCAAGATAAACTTATAAAAATGAATTCTTATATTAAGGAATGGAATCCTAAAGTAAATAACATTAAAATTATTTCCGATGTATCTGAAATTAATTCCGATTCCGATGCCATTTCTTATTTTAATGTTTCCGATAGAACCTATACTAAAACAGGCAGCGATGAAGAGATTAGTTTTATGAAATTTTTACTTCCTGCACGCGGAAAATTTATTCCGAAAAAATAATGATAAAATGAGTATACCATTTAACAAGCCCTATTTAACTGGAAAAGAAACGCTTTACATAGAAGATGCCGTTAAATCAGGTAAGATTTCTGGTAATGGAATTTACACTCAAAAATGCCAAGATTTTTTTGAAAAAAAGTACGGTTTTAAAAAAGCATTGCTTACTACTTCTTGTACAGATGCTCTTGAAATGGCTGCTATTCTTGCTAATTTAAAAGAAGGAGATGAGGTAATAGTTCCTAGTTTTACTTTTGTATCTACAGCCATTGCGTTCATCCGCCAAGGTGCTAAAATTGTATTTGCCGATTCCTATTCTGATAATCCAAATATGGACGCCGATAAAATAGAATCTTTGATTACTTCGAAAACAAAAGCAATTGTTCCGGTGCATTATGCCGGAGTTGCTTGCGATATGGATAAAATAATGGCACTTGCTTCAAAATATAATTTATTAGTTATAGAAGATGCGGCACAAGCTATTGATAGTTTTTATACCAGCAAAGATGGTTCGGTAAAAGCATTAGGAAGTATAGGACATTTAGCGGCTTTTTCTTTTCATGAAACTAAAAATATTGTGTCTGGTGAAGGTGGAATGTTAGCCATAAATGATGAACAGTTTATTCATAGAGCAGAAATTATTTGGGAAAAAGGAACCAATAGAGCTGAGTTTTTTAGAGGTGAAATCAATAAATACGGTTGGGTTGATATTGGCTCTTCCTTTTTGCCTTCCGAAGTTATTTCTGCATTTCTTTGGGCACAAATTGAAAATATTGAAGATATCCAATTAAAAAGAATTCAGTTGTGGAATACGTATTATGAAGGAATAAATAAATTGGAACTTAAAAATATAAAGCTACCAACGATTCCAGATTTTGCAACCAATAACGGACACATGTTTTATATTTGTTTGGAAAATATAGAGCAAAGAGAAAAGCTAATTGCGCTTTTAAAACAAAATGGTTTTCATGCTGTTTTTCACTATATATCCTTGCATTCAAGTACCTATTATAATGATAAACATGATGGTAGGAAATTGGTAAATTCTGATAATTTTACCAATACATTATTGCGACTGCCTATGTTTTACGAATTAAATGAAACAGATATTATAACAATTGTTCAATTAATTCAAAAATTCCATGACTAATGGATATTAAAAAAACATCGCTTATACTTGTTCTTATTGTAATTGTTTTTTTATCAGTTAGTTATTTATCGTATCCTTTAGTTGGTCCCGATTCGGGTTATTATCTTGCTACAGCACGAGAATTTTATTTTGGCAAAGTCTATTTTATCGACATCGCAACAGCATATAATCCCTTGGCAATTATAATTTTAGGATTGCCTTATTTGTTTTCATCACATCCAGATCCTAGGTATAGTTTAACAATCAACTTGTTTGTTATTTGGATTTCTGCTTTTGTTTTGTATACTATTTTACAAAAAATCAAAAACAACAAAAAAGAAAATACTTTCTATGCTTTATTTTTTGTTTTAGTATCCTTATTATTAGATGGAAGTTACTTGATGTTGGAACCTATTTCTGTTTTCTTTCAATTATTAGGTTTGTTTTTATACCTAAAGAATAAAGATTCTAATAAATATGGTTACTTATTTTTTGCTGGTGCTGCTTTTGCTTTTTCCTTTTTATCTAAACAATATGGTTTGTTTATTTTAGCTCCAATTGGGATTGATATTTTGATAAATAAAAACCAAATAGCTAAAAAAATTAGCTTACTAGCCGTTGGATTTATAATTCCGTTGTCTTTATTCTATTTTTATTTAAGTTGCAACGGTGCGCATTTTTCAGAATTTTTAAATTACATTTTAGGTTCAGGAATCCATCTTGACAAAGGCAATGGTACCGGAATAAATTACAACTTATTATCGTATTTAATTGGCTTTGGCGTATTTGCTATTTATAATTTATATGTGCTTTTTATTCCGATTTTAGTTTTTAAAAATAGAAAATCCATCGATTATAAAAACCTGCTTTTCATTTTGCTTTTACCATTTTCACTTTTGGTTTTGTTTTCTGCATCTTACGCTCATTATTTTCAATATGTTTTACCTTATTCGTTAATTGCTTTTGCTTATTTAATTGCAACATCTAAAGTTCAAATTAATAAATATAAAGAGGTAGTTTTTTTGATTTCAATACTAATAATGATTTCAATTTCTGTTATGTCGTTTACTAGAAAACAAGAAAAAATAGATCTACAAGTAGCAACTTTACAACAACTTTCTTCAGTTATTCCAAATAAATCAGAAGTATATTTAGATGGCATATCACCAGCATTTTATTATTTATGTGATTATAAATCGATACAACTTAATACAATCGGATTTACATTTCCAGGATATTTTTTTCCTAAAACAATAATTCAAAATATGAAAAAAAATTCCTTTTTGGTAGTTTCTAAAGATGCTTTTTTTTCCTATAGAAGTCTAGTTAGTAGTTTTTCTAAAAAAGAAATTACTATTAATGAACAAACTTTCTTTGTCATTAAAAAAGAGTAATATGGCTTTAGTATCTGTAATAATTCCGGTTTACAATGCTGAATTACATCTTAAAAAATGTATAGAATCGCTCTTGTCCCAATCATTAACAGCATGCGAATTTATTTTTATCAATGACGGTTCTATTGATAAAAGCAGGTCTATTATCGAAGAATTTCAAAAATCCGACAACCGAATTATTCTAATCAATCAAGAAAATCAAGGTGTTAGTGTTGCAAGAAATCAAGGTTTGAAAATAGTTAAAGGGAACTATATTGGATTTGTAGATGCTGATGATTATATCGAAAAGGACTATTTTGAAAAGCTTTACATTGAAATCAGTCAAAGTAATTTGGATTGTGTGATTGGAAAATACAAAACTACTTTAGATGGACATGTTTCTATTTCAATTCATCCCTTTAATTCAAATGAAATATTCAAAACAGAATTTATTAAAAATACAATTATCCCTTTTTTTATAAAAGAAGACAAATTAAATACGATTTGGAATAAATTATACCGAGCAGAAATTGTTACTTCTAATCCTAAAATTGAATTTCCAAAAGGAATAGTAATTGGCGAAGACGGACTTTTCAACATGCTATTTTTTAATCAATGCACTAGTGTAAAATTTATTGATTATTGTGGTTATAATTATCAAGAAGTTATTCAAAGTGCTACAAGAGATGCTTCAAAAAATGATTATTTTGCAATTGCACTCCAGCAGTTTAATTATGATTATAAAAAGGATTTCGGAGTTGATTTAGCAGATGAAGAAATAATTAAACTAAAATCGTTGCGATTAATTAATACAGTTATTTCTTTGGTAAATGTATATTTTAATTCTAATTTCAATTTGATTAATAGATACAAATATGTTTATGATATGATTTCCCATCCAATTATTAGAAAAATTGTAAACGACTATTGGATGGAAATACAAAAAGATAAAACCAAATTTCAAGTTTTGATTTTAAAAGGCATAAAAAATAAATCGATATTTTTGTTACAGATAGCAACAGCATACAGCAATTACAGAAACAATAAATAAATGAAAATACTAATGTTCTTCCACAATGGAAGTTTAAATAGAGGATGTGAAGCAATTGTTCGTTCTGGTGTGGCTATAATCAAAAGTCAAAATCCAAATGCAATTGTAAATCTGGCTTCTTTTAATCCAGATTCAGATGCGATAATTCCTTTAGTTGACCAGATTTTTGACGCAAGAAATGTGATAATAAAAAAATTCTCATTAGTTGGACTCATAGCAGCGTTTAAATTCAAACTTTTTAAAGACGAAACGTATTTTCTTAGAAAACAGCAATATAATATTATAAAACTTATTCAAGAACACGATGTCTTTTTGTCTATAGGTGGCGATAATTATTGCTATGGCGAACAACCATGGCTTTATGAAATTGATAGAAATATTAAAAAAGCAGGAAAAAAGTTAGTGCTTTGGGGTGCTTCAATTGGCGATGAAGATTTGTCAAATGATAAAATAGCCGATTTAAAATCTTTCGATTTAATTCTGGCACGAGAAAGTCTTACTTATGAAATTCTTAATAACAACGGATTGAAAAATGTAAAACTTTGTGCAGACGGCGCTTTCACGATGAAAAAAGAAGAATTACCACTTCCAAACGAATGGCAAATTGGTAATACTATTGGATTTAATTTTAGTCCGTTAGTGTGGAATAAAAACTCCGCCTCGCAACAAGCAGCCTTCGATTTGGTTCAACATATATTAGATACAACCGATATGACCATTGCATTTACGCCACATGTCATTGAAAAAGGAAACGACGATTACGAATGTTTACAATTGTTTTATGAAAAATTCAAAGCGACAAATCGAGTTTTATTGCTTCCTAATAATTTAAATGCGATTCAGTACAAAGGATATATTGCCCGAATGCGATTTTTTATCGGCGCTAGAACGCATGCAACAATTGCAGCATATTCAACTTTAATTCCAACTTTAGTGTTGGGATACAGTATTAAATCGAAAGGAATTGCCAAGGATATTTTTGGAGAGGAAAAATTAGTGTTGAGTATCAAAGAAATTTCAGATAGTCAAAAACTAATTGCTAAATTTGAAGAAATGAAGTCGCAAGAAAACGAAATCATAACGCAATTAGCGAACAGCATTCCCAAAATAAAGCAACTATCACAAAAAGCTGCACAGTATCTTTTTGAATTGTAAAATGAAAAAAAAAATACTCTTTGTAATGCCAAGTCTTCAAGCCGGAGGTGCCGAAAAATGCTTGGTCAATTTGCTCAATGAATTCGACTACAACAAGTATGATGTCGATTTACTTTTATTGAACAAAACTGGTATTTTTTTAAAATTGGTTCCTGCAGAAGTTACTATTTTAACTTTACAAGATGATTTTGCAATCTTTTCTAAAAATCCAATTAGTTCTTTTTTTTCATTTTTAAGTAGTGGAAAATTCAGTTTGGCATATTCTAGAATATGCTTTACGTTCAAAAATCGATTTATAAAAAACAAAGGAATTGCCGAACAATACTCGTGGAAAGACCTAAAAAAAGCCATTCCGAAAAGCCAAAAAGAATACGATGTTGCTATTGGATTCCTCGAAAAAACTGCTATTTATTTGACTGTTGACTGTATTTCAACAAAGAAAAAAATAGGTTTTATCAATAATGATTATTCAATGTTGAATTTGGATGTAGCATTTGATGAACCCTATTTTAAGCAATTGGATTATTTATTCACCGTTTCAGAATCGTGCGAAGCAGTTTTGAAGGCTACTTTTCCGAATTTGAAATCGAAGATAAAAATGATGTACAATATCCTTTCCGAAAAAGCAATTCATAATTTGGCTGTTGAAAAAACGGAAGGTTTAGATACTGAAATAAATTTGGTCACTTTAGGAAGATTAAGTCAGCAAAAAGGATTTGATTTAGCTATACAAGCAGCGGCAATTTTAGTCAAAAAAGGATATAATATGAAGTGGTATATTCTTGGCGAAGGAGAAGAAAGAAGTGTTTTAGAACAATTAATTAAAGAAAACAATCTATCTGAAAACTTTATTCTTATGGGAATAAAAGAAAATCCATATCCGTACATAAATAACGCAACAATTTATGTGCAACCTTCCCGATTTGAAGGAAAATCATTAGCAATCGATGAAGCTAAAATATTGCATAAACCAATTTTAGTCACCAATTTTACTTCAGCGAAAGACCAAATAGAAAGTGGCGTAAACGGATTGATTGTTCCGTTAAGTGAAGAAGCCATTGCTGATGGAATTATCGAATTAGTAAAGAATCAAGAATTGCGAAACACCTTTATTTCCAATTTAAAAAAGCAAAACTACGGTACAGAATCGGAAATCAAAAAGCTCTATCAAATTATTGATAATTAAGAAATATGAAGAAAGATTTACTATTTGTCATGAATAAATTAAGTTGCGGTGGTGCTGAGAAATCATTGATTTCGCTGCTACAACTTATCGATTATTCGAAGTACAATGTCGATTTATATCTCTTTAAACACGAAGGCTTTTTGATGAACCAAATTCCCGCTAAAGTCAATTTGTTGCCACAGCCAAAGGAGTTTCAATATTTTGACATGCCTTTTAAACAAGTGGTAAAAGAATGTTTGTTGCGTTTTAATTTCAAAATTCTAATTGCCCGATTTAGAATGTCGATGATGTTGCAAACCGAAAAAGTTCCTGCAGTTAGAGAACAAAAAGCGTGGCAATTCGTTGGTCCTTGTTTGAAAAAAATAGACAAAGAATACCATGCAGCTATTGGTTATCTCGAAAAAAATCCCAATTACTTTTGTGTAGATAAAGTGAATGCGAAAATCAAAATCGGATTTGTCAACAATGATTATAAATTATTGATGTTGGATAAAACTATTGATATGCCGTACTTCGAAAAATTAGATTATATTGTAACAGTTTCCGAAGCTTGTGAAGAAATTTTAATCGATAGTTTTCCGAATTTTAAAGGAAAAATAAAAATGATGTACAACATTCTAACGGAAAAAACCATACATGCTTTGGCGGATGAACCAATTTCTGATTTGGATGAAAACAAAATAAATATTGTTTCTTTGGGAAGATTAAATTATCAAAAAGCATTCGATTTGGCTATTGAAGCTTGTGCTATTCTTGTTGAAAAAGAAATTGATGTTAAATGGTATGTGCTTGGAGATGGAGAAGATCGATCTAAATTAGAAAAACTAATTGCCGATAAGAAATTACAAAATCATTTTATATTATTGGGAATCAAAGAAAACCCATATCCATATATTAAAAAAGCAACTGTTTATGTGCAAACGTCTCGTTTTGAAGGTAAATCGGTTGCCATTGATGAAGCCAAAATCCTGCATAAACCAATTTTAGTAACCAATTTTCCATCTGCAAAAGACCAAATTGGAAATGGCGTTAACGGAAGCATTGTTGCAATGGATGCGAATTCTATTGCCAACGGAATACAACAATTAGTTACCGATGCAGCAACCATGAATTTATTTATGGAAAATCTGAAAAAGGAAAAATTGGGAACAGAAAGTGAAATGAGTAAATTATACGAATTAATTGAAAATACACCATGATTTATTTTTTGATCATACTACTTTTAATCGCGCTTTTGATAGTGGTAATCGACTTTATTCCGCAATTCGATACCTGGCAAAGTCGCATCAAAATCGGTCAATTTTCGGATAAAGCAATCTGGAAACAAAAAGTACTTTCAGTCACAAAACAATGGTTAACGAAAACGCCAACGATTAAATTAACCGATAACAATAGATTGATCATCTTTGATATTTTAAAAGGAAATTACAAACGAAATTCTATTCAAAGTTGGCAGGAAGCGGCTTTATTATTAGGTTTGAACGACTACACTATTAAAAATAATGATGCTAAAATCAGCAATCAAATCAATAATTTCATTCAAATTAAATTAGATAGTAGTGGCAATTGGAAAGTACTTCCAAAAGAAATTGACGCAGTTATTTTAGGTTATGCCATTTTAAAAACGGACGGAATCGACGTCAAAAAATACAAACCAGCTTTCGATACTTTATATCATTTGATAAACGATTTGAAAGGAATTGACGGAACGATTGCTTACCGAAAACACATGCCCAATTTTAGATATGTAGATACTATTGGTTTTATTTCACCTTTTTTAGTGCGTTACGGTTTACTATTTAATCATCCAGATGCAATTGATTTGGGAATCAATCAAATTAGAGCATTTAATAAATTTGCGATGTTGCAAGACCAATTCATTCCGTGTCATGCCTACAACATACAGACAAGTTTACCTTCAGGATTATTCGGATGGGGAAGGGGTTTAGGTTGGTACGCCATTGGGTTGATGGATTCATGGAAAGAACTTCCAGAAAATCATACAATCAAACCCGAATTGACTGAAATGGTTGTGCGTTTTGCTAAAATGGCCATGCAATTTCAAAATGACAATGGTAGTTGGAATTGGCAAATTTTGAACAGTCAATCGCAATCAGATTCTTCAGCAACCGCAGTATTAGCGTGGTTTTTAGCAAATGCCAATAAGGTAATCGACTGTAATGTAGCAAAAGAAAAAGCAATCGATTACCTGATGAAAGTCACCCGAAGAAATGGAGCTCTCGATTTCTCGCAAGGCGATACAAAAGGAATAGGCGTACATTCGCAACAATTTGATATATTGCCTTTTACACAAGGATTTTGTTTACGAACATTAAATGTATAAGATGAATTTACTAAGGCTTTTCATAACAAATTTCAGTTTACTCACTTTCAAAACAGTAGTTATTAATTGCATATTGAAAGGCGTTCGTGATAAAAATAGTTTAATAATTCTTCAAAAAAACACAACATTTAAAACAACTAACTCATCAAAAATCAACCTAAAAAAAGGGTTGTTATTCCTCAATAAATCATTCCGAGTAAAAGAACCTTTTGAAGCAATGATTGAAATGGGAAACAACGCTGAAATAAATGTTGAAGACACTTTTTCAATACATTCTGGTTGTCACATTATAGTTTTGGAAAACGCAAAATTGAACCTCGGAAGTGGCTACATCAATAGAAATGTGAAAATTAGGTGTTACAAAGAAATCACCATCGGAAGCAACGTTGCGATTTCTGAAAATGTCACCATTTGGGATAGTGATGCCCATGCTATCATTGGAAAAGAAACCGAAATGACGCAACCCATTCTTATCGGAAATAACGTGTGGATTGGTAACAACGTAACCATCTTAAAAGGAGTAACTATTGGCAACGGAGCCATTATCGCCGCTGGCGCTGTTGTTACAAAAGACATTCCCGACGCGTGTTTGGCTGCCGGAATTCCAGCTAAAGTGATTAAAGAAAATGTTAAATGGAAATAATTCATGAATAACGATTCAAGATTATCCAATTCAATTAAGAATATTTCATTTGGCTTAATCGCTCAAGTATCACAAATGATTTTGGGCTTTATTAGCCGTACTATTTTTATTCGATATCTTGCTGTTGAATACCTTGGTGTTAACGGTTTATTTACCAATATTCTTTCACTTTTATCGTTGGCTGAATTGGGAATTACTAGCGCTGTTGTATTTTCATTGTACAAACCTTTAGCCGAAAAAGATGAAAAAAAATTAGCTGGACTCATCAATTTCTTTTCTAAAATTTATACTAGAATTGCTTTAATCATTGCGATTTTAGGTTTGATTCTGATTCCTTTTTTAGATCAAATTGTTGATAATCCACCAAAAAATATTGCCGACAATCTCACGCTGATTTATTTACTGTTTTTATTCAACACCGTTGCATCGTATTTTATGCAATACAAGTTGAGTTTGTTTCAAGCCGATCAGAAAACCTACATTATTTCTAAAAACAATATTTTTATTTTTTTCTTTCAAAACATCGCGCAAATTGTGGTTTTAATTTTGTTTAAAAATTTCATTTTATATTTAATTGTTCAATCTGTTTTTCAATTAGTTGGTAATTTTATCATTGCATCCAAAGTGGGAAAATACTATCCATTTCTTAAAAAATATAAAGAAGAGATGGTCGATGAAACTACAAAAAAAGGAATTTATTCCAATGTTAAATCGACGAGTTTGGTTAAGATTGGCGGACTCTTAGTGAACAGCACCGACAATCTGATTTTAAATTATTTCTCTGGCTTGGTAATGGTCGGATTGTTGTCCAATTATAACTTACTTATCGGATTAGCATCTGGATTGATTGTTCAAGTATTCTCCAGTTTAACAGGTAGCATCGCCAATATCAACGCTATTGAAAGTCAAGAAAAGAAAGTAGAAACCTTTCACATTATTAATTTTGCCAATTTCTGGATTTACGGAGTCGCTTCTGTCGCCACTATTTTTTTAATAAATGATTTTATCGAGTTATGGATAGGAAGTACGTTTATGTTACCGCTTTCTGTAGTGATTTTATTAGCGGTAAACTTTTTTATGTACGGCATGCAAAACGCGGTATGGCAATTTAAAATTACTTTCGGATTTTTTAAACAAGGTCAATATTTAATCATTTTAACAGCTATTATTAATTTGATTTTGTCTTTTGCTTTTGGATGGTATTATGGTTTATTGGGAATTCTGGTTGCCACTGCCATTGCACGATTGGTGACCAATACATGGTACGATCCCTACATCGTTTTTACTTTAGGATTGAAACAAAATCCATTGAACTATTTAAAGAAATATATAAAATATGTAGTGGTTCTTATTTTTTCGATTTTACTTTTATTTATAATCGATTATTATCTTCCTAATTTTGGTGCATTTGGATTACTTTGGAAAACGATACTTTGCATAATCGTTACTAATTCCATCATCTATTTCGTATTTCGAAATACAACAGAATATAAAAACACCAGGTTACTCGTACAAGCGGTTATCGGAAAATTCAAATCAAAATTAACAACCAAATGAAACTACTATATATCACAAATGCTGTTAATGGCGCGGGTGGATTGGAAAGAGTGCTTTCAATCAAGACAACTTATTTGGTGGAAAAGCTGCATTATAATGTGCATATGCTGACTTTAAATAATGGACATACAAATTCCTTTTTTGATTTTAGTAGTGCGATTGTTTTTCACGATATTTCAGTTTCAGGAAATCCGATTTTATACAGTAAAAGTTATTTTTCTGGTATAAGAAATACGATTAAAAAAGTAAATCCAGATATAATAGTGGTTTGTGACGATGGATTAAAAGCATTTTTTCTTCCCACAATTTTAGGAAAAGAAATTCCGATTATTTATGAAAGACATGTTTCTAAAAATATCGAAATTGGTAAAAATTTTGGAATCTGGAAATTGCTTTTAGCCAAATTGAAAATGAAATTAATGGACGTTCTAGCCAGTAGTTTTACTAAATTTATAGTGTTGACATCCGGAAACGTAAAAGAATGGAAAGTAAATAATTTACAAATAATACCAAATCCATTGCCGTTTTATCCGAAAGAAAGTGCCACACTTTTAAATAAAAAAGTTATTGCTGTTGGAAAACAAAGCTACCAAAAAGGATACGATCGATTATTGCAAAGCTGGAAAAAAGTACATGTAGAAAATCCAGATTGGCAATTGGAAATTTACGGTAAATTGGATGCCTCAGAAGGATTAGATGTGCTTGCCAAATCTTTACAAATTGATAATAATGTTCACTTTTTTGAGCCACAAAAAAACATTTTTGAACATTATTTAGAAAGTTCTATTTATGTGATGTCATCGCGTTTTGAAGGTTTCGGAATGGTTTTAATTGAAGCGATGGCTTGCGGAGTTCCGTGTGTTTCTTTCAATTGTCCTTTCGGACCAAGTGATATTATTACCAATGAAGTCAATGGTTTTTTAGTCGAAAATGGCGATTCAAATGCATTAGCGGAAAAATTAAATTTACTTATAAAAGATGAAGAATTGCGAATCAAAATGGGTAAACTTGCCAAAGAAAATGTAAAGCGATTTTTGCCTGAAAACATTATGCTACAATGGGACGAATTATTTAAATCGGTTGTCAATTGAAAAAAATTGTAATCCTAGTTGATCAATTAAATTCCCATGGCGGAATTGAAAAATTAGTAGCTGTAAAAGCCAACTATTGGTCAACTGTTTTTAATTATGAAGTAACAATTATTAGTACAGAACAATTTAAAAAACCATTAATTTATTCCCTTTCGGATAAAGTAAAGTTTATCGATTTATCGATTAATTATCATCGTGATAAAAGTTATTTTTCACTAACAAATGGATTAAAATTCCTATCAAATATAGTTAAGATACAACGATTTATTTTAAAAGAAAAGCCCCATTTTATTGATGTGGCATCGCACATTCCTATTACCTATTTTTTACCATTTCTGTATCGGAAATCAAAAATTATTAAAGAATTTCATTTTACCAAATTCGATAGAGTCAAGCAACATAATTTAAAAAGTAAAATTTTAAATTACATCGAAAGTAAATATGATTTCTTAGTAGTTTTAAGTAAAGAAGAAAGAAGTTTTTATACTTCAAACAATGTAATTGTTATTCCAAATCCTGTAGTAAATAAATATCAAATCCAATTACCACTTATTGAAGAAAACGAAAATATAGCGGTTGCAGTAGTTCGTTTTGCAGCTGTAAAACAATTGGAAAAAATGATATCAATTTGGAATGCATTTATTCAATTAAATTCCACATGGAAATTGTTTATCTTTGGGACAATTGGAAATGACTATTATAAGAAAATCGAAAAATTGGTTTTAGAATTAAATTTACAAAAAAAAATTGTTTTTAAAGGGCAATCTGATAATATACAAACTGAAATTGTACAAGCTAAAGTAGTATTATTGACTTCTGAACAGGAATGTTTTCCATTGGTAATTTTGGAAGCCAATTCAGTCGGAATACCAGTAATTTCTTTTGATTGTCCAACTGGGCCAAGAAATATTATTCATCATAAAATAGATGGAGTTTTAGTTGAAAATAATAATTGTGATAGCTTTGTAGAGGAATTACAAGCGTTTGATAACGATATAATGTATCAAAAAATATTATCTAAAAATGCAAAAATAAATTCCGATAATTATACTATAGATGTGATAATGAATAAATGGAACGAATTGATTTTTAACACCTATGATTAGAAATATATTTTATTTTTTCGGACAATTATTTTTCTTGCCTCACATTCTTCTTTTCTTATTATCTCAAGAAAAAGAAACTATAACTTTAGATTTATATGCAAGAAAAAAACTAAAAACTAATTTGCTAACTATTTGTTATGATTTAAGTTATGAATTACTCATTAGTTCCTATTTTAGAACACTTTTTTATTTTAGAACAAATGGAATCTTTTCTAAATTTCTGCGTTTTTTTTATCCAAAAAACAGCTCTTTTATTATTGATATTAATACCAAAATTGGTGAAGGTTTAGTTTTGGCTCATCCTTATGCTACAATTTTAAACGCAACTTCTATAGGTAAAAACGTCTATGTAAATCATTTGGTAACAATTGGAGAAAAAAATAATAAAAAACCAATTATTGGCAACAATGTCGAACTTCATGCTAATTGTATGGTTATTGGCGGAATCACAATTGGCGACAATGTTGTTATTGGTGCTGGCGCAGTCGTAGTGAAAGATGTTCCTAATAATGCAATTGTTGTTGGAAATCCGGCACAAATAATAAATAAAAAGAACTAATGAATTTTGTTCCTTTACCATATTACTCAATTGTTTATTTTCAATTTTTATTGGTATTTATATTTATTATATTTTTAAGTTCACTTCAAACCGATCTTGTAGACGAAAAAAATATTAGAAATAAAGATTTTTTGGGAAGATTTATTATGTTTTTTGTAATTCTTTATTTAGGGTTAAGACCAATAAGCGCTTGGTTTGGAGACATGATTATCTATAATATTGAGTTTCAAGATTACGTAAATGGAGCTCCTTTCGATTTTAAAAAAGATTTTCTTTTTGAATGCATGAAATATTTCTATGCCAAATATTTAAATGCGGAATCATTCTTTTTTACCTGTGCATTTTTTTATGTATTTCTCTTGTATTTAGCTGCCAAAAAGATGTTTAAGGATTATTGGTTTTACGCCTTTATGATGTTTATAGTGGCCTTTACTTTTTGGGCTTATGGATCTAATGGAATTCGAAACGGACTTGCAACTTCAGTATTTATTTTCGCCATTTCAAGAGATAAAAAAGCAAGTGTTATTTTATTATTATTTGCATCTTATTATATTCATAAAGGAATGCTAATTCCAATTCTAGCTTTTATTATGACTAACTTTTATTCAAAAAGCAAAGCCTATATATATTTTTGGATTTTAACCATTCCGCTTACATTAATAATGGGAGGTTTTTTCGAATCTTTTTTCTTAGGATTAGGGTTTGGTGAAGAAAAATTGAATACCTATTTAGGAAGTTTTAATCAAACAAGTGAGGGTGTAGAATTAGTTTCGGGTTTTAGATGGGATTTTTTATTATATAGTGCTTCGGGTGTATTTGCAGGTTGGTATTTTATAATAAAAAAAGGATTTCAAGATGATTTGTACCAAAAGATATTTAATACTTATCTTATTGCTAATGGGATTTGGATTCTAATTATTAGAGCTAATTATTCTAATCGTTTTGCTTTTTTGTCATGGTTTCTTTTGGGTTTAGTTATAATTTATCCCTTATTAAAAAATAAAATTTTCGAGAAACAACATAATATTATTGTTAGAATTGTATTTATTTTTTTTAGTTTTTGTTATTTAATGAATGTTATCTTAAGCAAATAATGAAAACAATAACTGTATTTACACCAACGTATAATCGTGCTTTTTGTTTAAATCAACTTTATACAAGTTTGATTAATCAGACCAGTAAAGATTTTTTATGGTTGTTAATTGATGACGGATCAAATGATACAACAAAAGATTTAGTTGCATCTTGGATTAATGAAAATAAAATAGAAATACAATACATCTATAAAAAAAATGAAGGAATGCACAGTGGCCATAATTTGGCATATGCTGCAATAAAAACCGAGTTGAATATTTGTATAGATTCAGATGATTTTATGCCAAATGATGCAGTAGAATTAATAATAACAAAATGGGAACAAACAAAAGATAAGAATGTTGCTGGTATTATTGGATTGGATACTTTTAAAGATGGCACTCAAGTAGGAAATAAAATTCCTGTCAACATAACCAAATCAACATTATGCGATTTATATCAAAAATATAAAGTTACGGGTGATTTAAAACTTGTAATTCGAACAAATGTTGTTAATGAATTTCCGCCTTATCCCATTTTTGAAAACGAAAAATTAGTTCCGCTTGGTGTTTTGTATTTAATGATAGATCAAAAATACCAATGGATATGTACTAACGATGTGTATTGTATTGTTGAATATTTACCTGGTGGATCATCCAATACAATTGTAAAACAATACAAACAAAGTCCGAAAGGATTTGGTTACTCTCGACTAATAGAATTGAAATATTCGCAACGTTTTAGCTATACTTTTACAAGCGTAATGCATTATATTTCCTCTTGTTTGTTTCAAGGAAAATTGAATTTTTTTAAAGGAAATCCTAAAAAAGCAGTTACATTTTTAGCAATCCCATTCGGATTAGCATTTCATTTTTATTTACTTTATAAAATAAGAAAATGAAAATCCTTCATGTAATAAATAACTTGGCTACAGGTGGTGCTGAAAAATTACTTTTCGAAAGTATACCAAAATATGCTGACAAAGAAATCAATATGGATGTGTTGGTTTTAAACGGAATCGAATATCCTTTTTATTCCGATTTAAAAAAAGCATATCCTTCTCAGTTGTTTTCCCTCGGAAAATCGAATGTATACAATCCGTTTTTAGTGTTTAAATTAATAAAATATTTAAAAAAATACGATATTGTGCATGTGCATTTATTCCCAGCTTTATATTGGGTTGCATTGGCAAAATGGGTTAGCTTTTCGGATGTAAAGATTATTTTTACCGAACATTCAACTAGCAATAGGCGAATGAATAATTGGTTTTTCAAGAAAGTTGACCGATTTATATATTCTAAATATTCAAAAATAATTTGTCCTAAGGCAATGTCATTTTGAAATGGAAATAATAATTTCTTGTTATCAACAATTTCTCTTAATCCCGGAACATCTGATGCTACAAATGGTTTTCCTGATGCCAATCCTTCGATACAAGATAATGACAATCCTTCATA
>CALPIE020000032.1 GCA_943323545.2 Bifidobacterium breve
AAGTCGTAAACGTTGTAAAACCCTATACACCATCAATTTCGGATGCTTTTAAAGTGAAAGAAACACCATCGTTTGATGATGATGAAACTGCCAATAAAGAAAATATTAAATACAATATTTTTTCTTTTCCAGTAGCCTCTACTTTTACACCTTCTAAAGGTAAAGCAGCAGGAGTAGAAAAATCGGCAAAGGATAAGTTATATAGCAATTACTTAACGCTTGCTGCAGGAAATTTCGGCACAATAAATACCGAATTATTTATCACGCAAAATATCAGCAATAGCGAATATTTTGGCGGGATGTTACGTCATATTTCTTCTCAAGGCGGAATAAATGATGTTGTATTAGATAATAAATTCTTTGATACTTCTTTAGACGTAACCTACGGAATCAAATCTAGAAACTTGTCTTGGAATGCCGATTTAGGATATAGAAATCAAAGTTATAATTGGTATGGCATGAATCCATTGGTTTATTCTCCTTTAATTTTAGAAGATCAAGCTACCTTAATTAATAGTGTAAATGAATTACAGAATTATCAAACGATAAATGCAGGAGGAAGATTAACATTAAATGAAAGTATTTTTAAAGAAGGATCCTTTAAATTTACTCGTTTTTGGGATAAATTCGGATCGGGTGAAAACAGGTTTTATGCTAAACCTTCAATAGAGTTTGAAATCAATGAAGCAAAAATAAAAGCAAACATCTTATTTGATTATATCAACGGAAAATTTGATAAAGACTATAATGATGTAATCGGAATTAAATATGGTTTTGCTAATATTGGTTTTCAGCCTAGTTATCAAATCAATACCGAAGATGTTTCGGTTAATTTAGGAGCTACCTTTATGTACAGCGCCGCATCGGAAGGTGGTGAAAGTAAATTCTTTATTTATCCAAGTATCACAGCTTCGTATAAAGTGGTGGGCGATTTGATGATTGCATACGCTGGTGCGGAAGGCGCACTGAAGCAAAACTCTTATCACGATTTTGTACAAGAAAATTTCTTTGTTTCGCCAACTTTAGCCATCGCTCCAACAGATCAAAAGTTTGATATTTATGTTGGTTTAAAAGGAAAATTAGCCAATGCAATCGGATATAATATTAGAGGGTCTTATTTGAATGAAGCAGGAAAATCTTTATTTTTAAGCAATACATTTTCTCATTATAACACCAATAAAGAAGGCTATGCTTTCGGAAACTCATTTGATGTAGTATATGATAATGTGAAAACAATAAATTTTTATGGTGAATTAAAAGCCGATTTTACAAAAAATGTAACTTTTGGAATAAGCGGAACTTTTAGTTCGTATGCCACCGATGTGCAAGAAGAAGCATGGAATTTACCAGCAATAAATATAGCTTCCAATTTAGATATTAAAATAACGCCAAAATGGTATGCCGGAACCAAAGTGTTTTTTGTTGGTGAACGTAAAGACAATACTTTAGTTCAAACTTTAATGACCATTTATCCTCCAACATACTATAATGAAACAACATCTATTGATAGTTATTTTGATTTAAACGCCCATATAGGTTACAAACATAACGATCGGTTAACCTTCTTCTTAAAAGGAAACAATTTAGCAGGTCAGAATTACCAACGATGGATAAATTATCCAGTGCAGGGAATTCAGGTGTTATTGGGAGGGAATTATAAATTTGATTTTTAAGAAAGTGCCTGAGTAGCTTAGTGCCTGAGTTACTGAGAATCTAAACTAAGGCACTCAGCAACTCAATAACTCAGCAACTTTTCATGAAACAACAAATCCTCCAACACCACCAACAACTGCTTCAAGATAAGATTGATGTTTTTCGTCATATGATTTCCAATTTAACCGAAGATGCTCAAAACGATGCCAAAGGTTCTGCCGGAGACAAACACGAAACGGCGTTGTCGATGATGCATATTGAGCAAGAAAAACTCAATCAAAAACTCAAAGAATTCCTCGATCAAAAAACAATCATTGATAAAATTGACGGCACTAAAACCCATTCTAAAATTGCTTTAGGAAGTTTGGTTCAAGCCAATGGTATGTTGTTATTTATAAGTGCAGCTTTGCCAAAAATTATAGTTGATGGTAAGACGATTATTGCTGTTTCGCCACAATCACCATTAGGAAGTAAATTGATGGGCAATCAAGTTGGATTTACATTTGAAATTAATACTACTAAATATAAAATTCAAAACATCGAATAAATTCAGCTTTCCTTATTACAATTTATTACACAAAACACCATTTAATATTTAATTTACTTTCATAATTGTTGTATATTTTATATTTTAGTTTTAAAATATAACTAATTGTAGTATTTTAGTTTTAATATTAGACACAATACTACATTTTTGCTTTTCAAAATGAAATATAATTTTATAGTTAAACCTATAAACTCATAAACTTTTAAACTCATAAACAATAAAGAAATGTGCGGAATAGTATGTGCCTTCGATTTAAAACAAAAAGCAGAAGTCTTAAGACCAAAAGTATTGGAAATGTCAAAAATTATACGTCATCGTGGTCCAGATTGGAGTGGAATATATAGCAATGACAAAGCCATAATGGCACATGAGCGTTTGGCAATTGTCGACCCTGCTTCTGGAAAACAACCTTTGTTCAGTCAAGACGGAAAATTGGTTTTAGCAGCCAATGGCGAAATATACAATCACAGAGCATTACGCAAACAGTTCGTAGAAAAATACACGTTTCAAACCGAAAGTGATTGCGAAGTCATTCTTGCTTTATACAAAGAAAAAGGCGTTCATTTTATAGATGAGATGAACGGTATTTTCGGATTTGCCATTTATGATGTTGAAAAAGACGAGTATTTTATTGCCCGCGATCATATGGGAATTATTCCATTGTATATTGGTTGGGATCAAAACGGCACTTTTTATGTGGCTTCCGAATTGAAAGCGTTGGAAGGTTATTGTGCCAAAATTCAGTTGTTTCCTCCCGGACATTATTTGTCGAGTAAAGACGGAGAATTTGTTCAGTGGTATAAAAGAGAATGGACCGATTACGATGCAGTTAAAGATAATGTAACAAGTATTAATGATATTAAAGTAGCGCTCGAAGCTGCTGTTCACCGCCAATTGATGAGCGATGTCCCTTATGGGGTTTTACTTTCTGGCGGATTGGATTCTTCTATTACTTCTGCAATCGCCAAAAAATATGCACAAAAACGTATTGAATCCGGAGATACAGTAGATGCTTGGTATCCGCAATTGCATTCTTTTGCAGTTGGTTTAGAAGGTTCACCCGATTTAGCAGCAGCACAAGTCGTTGCAGATTATATCGGAACCATCCATCATGAAATAAAATTTACGATACAGGAAGGATTAGATGCCATTCGCGATGTAATTTACAATCTCGAAACCTATGATGTAACCACTATTAGAGCATCCACGCCAATGTGGTTGATGGCAAGAGTAATTAAATCGATGGGAATTAAAATGGTTTTGTCTGGCGAAGGTTCGGATGAATTGTTTGGTGGCTATTTGTATTTCCACAAAGCACCAAATGCCAGAGAGTTTCACGAAGAAACCGTTCGAAAATTAAGCAAACTCCACATGTACGATTGCTTGCGTGCCAATAAAAGTTTAGCGGCTTGGGGAATAGAAGGACGAGTACCGTTCTTAGATAAAGAATTTATGGATGTAGCGATGCGAGTGAATCCAAAAGATAAAATGATTGATGCAACACATCCAATGGAAAAATGGGTATTGCGTAAAGCTTTTGAAGACATGTTACCCGAAAGTGTAGCATGGCGACAAAAAGAACAATTTAGTGATGGCGTAGGATACAGTTGGATTGACACCTTAAAAGCAACAGTTGCTGTAGAAATTTCTGATGAACAGTTGGCGAATGCGAAATACAAGTTTCCGTTACAAACACCAACATCTAAAGAAGAATATTATTATCGTTCTATTTTTACCGAACATTTTCCAAGTGATGCCGCTGCCTTATGTGTTCCGCAAGAAGCAAGTGTTGCATGTAGTACCAAGATAGCATTAGAATGGGATGAAGCTTTCAAAAACATGAACGATCCATCGGGTAGAGCAGTAGCCAATGTGCACGATGACGCCTATGTTAAAGGGTAAGAGCTAAAGGTTCGGGATTTATCAGTAAAGGCAATTCCCGCTTTCCATTTCAATATCTTTGTCAAAGTTTAAAACTTTGACAAAGATGCTTTCCATTTCAATCGGGGCTAGTTAGTGATTCATTTGAATTTTCGGAAGACTTTCCAAAACAAGTTCCGATTTATATTAAAAAAATCTCGTTTTAACTACTTTATTTAAAATATCACGCAATAAAAAATTATCAAACACAAATGTTAATAACTTAACCTACAAAACGCTTAAAATCGCTTTAAAATCGCTCGTGAAATTGTATATTTGCGTGTTATAAAAAAAATCATTAGTAAACGAAAGATTTATATGAGCGACGAGATTAAAAAGAATAATTATTCAGCTGATAGTATTCAGGCGTTAGAAGGAATGGAGCACGTAAGAATGCGTCCTTCCATGTACATCGGTGACACTGGTGTACGAGGTTTACATCACTTAGTTTATGAAGTGGTCGATAACTCTATCGATGAAGCAATGGGAGGACATTGTGATACAATCGGCGTTTGGATAAATGAAAATAATTCTATTACTGTTGAAGATAACGGTCGTGGAATTCCGGTTGACATTCACAAAAAAGAAGGTGTTTCTGCTCTAGAAGTAGTAATGACAAAAATTGGAGCCGGAGGTAAATTCGATAAAGATTCTTATAAAGTTTCTGGAGGTTTACACGGTGTTGGAGTATCTTGCGTGAATGCCTTATCAGAGCATCTTCGTGCAACGGTTCACAGAGAAGGAAAAATTTACGAACAAGAATACGAAAAAGGAAAGTCGCTTTATCCGGTTAAGCAAATTGGAGAAACTACCAAACGCGGAACTATAGTTACGTTTAGTCCAGACCCTACTATTTTTACACAAACAGTTGAATTCACATACGATACGCTATCGGCGCGTATGCGAGAATTGTCTTTCCTTAACAAAGGAATCACAATTACACTCACCGACAAAAGACAAGTCGATGAAAAAGGTGAATTCTTCACCGAAGTTTTCCATTCTGATGAAGGATTAAAAGAATACATTCGTTTCTTAGATGGAAATCGCGAGCCCATTATTGCTCATGTGATTAGCATGGATAACGAAAAAAGCGAAATCCCAGTTGAGGTTGCTTTAATCTACAATACCAGTTATTCTGAAAATATATTTTCGTACGTAAATAACATCAATACCCACGAAGGAGGAACCCATTTGCAAGGTTTCCGTATGGGATTAACACGTACGTTAAAAAAATATGCCGATGCATCGGGTTTGCTTGACAAATTAAAATTTGAAATTACAGGTGATGACTTCCGTGAAGGATTAACAGCCATTATTTCTGTTAAAGTTCAAGAGCCGCAATTTGAAGGTCAGACCAAAACTAAATTAGGAAATAGAGAAGTCGTTTCGCCAGTATCTCAGGCAGTTGCCGAAATGTTGGAAAACTATTTAGAAGAAAATCCGAACGACGCACGAATTATTGTTCAAAAAGTAATTCTCGCTGCTCAGGCGCGTCATGCTGCTAAAAAAGCACGTGAAATGGTGCAACGTAAAACCGTTTTAGGCGGTGGCGGTTTACCCGGAAAATTATCTGATTGTTCCGAACAAGATCCAGCAAAATGCGAAGTATATTTGGTCGAGGGAGATTCGGCTGGTGGAACAGCAAAGCAAGGTCGTGACCGAAACTTTCAAGCCATAATGCCTTTACGCGGTAAAATTTTGAATGTCGAAAAAGCGATGCATCACAAAGTATTTGAAAACGAAGAAATTCGAAATATATTTACTGCGCTTGGTGTAACTATCGGAACAGAAGAAGATTCAAAAGCCTTAAACCTTGAAAAACTGCGTTACCATAAAGTAATTATTATGTGTGATGCCGATGTGGATGGTAGTCACATTTCGACTTTAATCTTAACGTTTTTCTTCCGTTTTATGCGCGAATTAATTGAAGGTGGACACGTTTATATTGCCGCTCCACCATTGTATTTAGTTAAAAAAGGAAACAAAAAAGAATATGCCTGGACTGACAATCAACGCGATATTGCCAATGAAAAAATGGGAGGAAGTGCAGCCATTCAACGTTACAAAGGTCTTGGAGAAATGAATGCCGAACAACTTTGGGAAACCACGATGGATCCCGATTTCAGAACGTTGCGACAAGTGACTATTGATAGTTTGGCCGAAGCCGACAGAGTATTCTCGATGTTAATGGGCGATGAGGTGCCACCACGTAGAGAGTTTATAGAGAAAAATGCGGTTTATGCTAATATAGATGCATAACATTTCAATATAAAAATTATTAAAGGACATCATTTTGTCCTTTTTTATTTTGTTAAAAAACAAAAAAATTATAATTAAAAAATTACTATTTTAATAACTTAAATAAATAAATTTGCAAAAAAATAATTTTAAATAATTTATACAGATGAAAGTTACCATAGTAGGAGCAGGAAATGTTGGTGCAACTTGTGCCGATGCTATTGCTTACAGAAGAATTGCGAGTGAAATCGTATTATTGGATATCAGGGAAGGTTTTGCTGAAGGAAAAGCATTAGATATTATGCAAACGCAAACTACTTTAGGTTTTAATACCAAAGTAACAGGAAGTACTAATGATTATGCTAAAACAGCAGGAAGCGATGTTGTGGTGATTACATCGGGAATTCCGAGAAAACCCGGAATGACGCGTGAAGAATTAATTGGTATTAATGCCGGAATTGTAAAATCGGTTGCCGAAAGTTTATTGCAACATTCTCCTAATACTATTGTAGTTGTCGTTTCGAATCCTATGGATACCATGACGTATTTAACTTTGAAAGCGACTGGTTTACCAAAAAATAGAATCATCGGAATGGGCGGAACGTTAGACAGTTCTCGTTTTAAAACGTATTTATCTCAAGCGTTGAACAAACCAGCAAATGATATTCAAGGAATAGTTATTGGTGGTCACGGAGATACGACTATGATTCCGTTAACGCGTTTGGCTTCTTATAACGGCGTTCCAGTTTCACAATTTTTATCAGAAGAAGAATTAGCAAAAGTTGCTGCAGATACTATGGTAGGAGGAGCAACATTAACCGCTTTATTAGGAACTTCAGCTTGGTATGCTCCAGGAGCATCAGTTGCATATTTAGTAGATAGCATTTTAAATGATCAAAAGAAATTAATTCCTTGCTCAGTTATGCTAGACGGTGAATACGGTCAAACAGATATTTGTATTGGAGTACCTTGTATCATTGGTAAAAACGGAGTAGAAAAAATTGTAGACATTAATTTAAATGATTCAGAAAAAGTAGCTTTTGTCAAAAGTGCTGATGCAGTTCGTGCGATGAATGGTGATTTGAAATCGATATTAGGATAATATTTACTAATAATTTAATTTAAGTAAAAACCGAATTGAAATCATCAGTTCGGTTTTTTTATAGAAAATTAACTTTTTTATATTAACTTTCTGTATTTATTTTAGTAATTTTGGAAGTTATTTTATTTAACTTATGAAAAAGAAATACCAATTTTTGATGGCTTTTGCTATTTTAGTTTCTGTCGGAATAGCTTGCACTAATTTAGAACCAGAAGAAGAATATGTACCCATTTCACCTGTAATAGTCGATTTAACATTGGTGCCTTATCCTGTACTTTCTGATTATCATTTTTTTGAAGGTGATATGAAAGATCAAATTCCTGCTTTAAATGTTATTCCTTATAAACCTGCAAGTTCTTTATTTTCAGATTATGCGCATAAAAAGCGTTTTGTATGGATGCCACCTGGTTTAAGTGCAACATATAATTCGGATAGTACAGTTTTAGAATTACCTGTAGGCGCAGTTTTAATAAAAACATTTTATTATGATAATGTACAAAATGTTACTCCAGTTGGATCAAGAAGAATTATAGAAACCAGATTAATGATTCGTAAAGCAACGGGATGGATTTTTGCAGATTATGTGTGGAATGCCGATCAAACAGAAGCGTATTACGATTTAGGTGGCAGTTTAACACCTGTTACTTTTATAGACGAGAACAATGTAGAACGAAGTGTTAATTATAGAATTCCCAATGATGCACAATGTATTGTGTGCCACAAAAAAAGACAAGTAATTAATAATGTGAATGTAGATACCTATGTTCCTATTGGAATTAAACCTCAAAATTTAAATTTTGGTTATACCTATAGTTCAACCTCAAGAAATCAATTAAGTAAATGGATAGAACAAGGTTATTTGCTAAACAATTTCACTTTTCCTACGGTAGCTAATTCAACTATAGATTATGAAGATACTTCAAGGTCAATCGAATTAAGAGCGCGCTCTTATGTCGACATAAATTGTGCACATTGCCATCAGGACAACCGACACTGCGATTATAGACCTATGCGATTTGCTTTTTCAGAAACGGCAAACAATAATACCAATATGGGTGTTTGTGTCGATACACAAGACATGCAAGATTTTCCGGCGTCTTTAGGTAAAATTGTTACTCCTGGAAACATCGATCGATCGATGATGTATTACCGATTAAATACAACAGATGAAGCCATAAGAATGCCGCTTCATGGCAGAACATTAATCCATGATGAAGGTATTGCTTTAATACAAGCATGGATTAATTCATTAACAACTCAGTGCGAATAAAAACAAACAACTTTAAAAATTATAATAAGAAATGAAAAAAAATTCCCTAATTATTCTGTTTCTATTTGTTGTGCAATTAACAAAAGCACAGAATACATGTACAACAGCCACGCCAATAACTAGTGCAGGTTCATTCGTTGTAGGAACTATTAATGTAACAGGAGGAGCGCCTTCTCCAATATGTGCTCCAAATTCAACTGCAGCTACTGCAGGAAAATGGTATGCATATACCCCTTCCCAAAATTATACGGTAACTGTAACATCTGATTTAAATATCAATGCTGGAGGAGACACTCGATTTCATGTATACACCGGAGCATGTGGTGCTTTAACTTGCATATCGGGTGATGATGATAGCGGTGTTGTTTCTCAAGTCAGTGCCGGAACAGGTACAGGAACAAATACGTATTTATCTGTTGCAACATTTAATGTGATGGCAAATATTACCTATTATATTGCATGGGACAACAGATGGACAGCCAATGGATTTACTTTCAATTTAATTCAAAATCCAATTGTTGTTCCACCACCCTCACCTGTAACTTTTTCCTCTCAAACTATAACTTCAATAAACAATTCTTACAATATTTGTTCAGTTGATATGAATGGCGATTATAGAGATGACATTGTTGGTATTAGTGCTACAGAAATTAAAATACATTATCAAAATGCCAATGGAACATTTACGCCAGTATCAATAACTACAACTGCCGCAGATTTCTTACCAACATGGAGTTTAGCAGCAGGAGATTATAATAAAGACGGTATAAATGATTTGCTTTATGGTAACGGTTCTGGTGTAACATTTATGAAATCAAACGTTACTGGAACAGCTTTTACAGAAGTATCTACTCCAGAATATGTATTTTCACAAAGATCTAACTTTATCGACATTAATAATGATGGAAATCTTGATGCCTTTGTTTGTCATGACGTTGATCCAAATGTTTATTACATAAATGATGGGTCGGGTAATCTTAATTTTTATCAATCGGGTACCCCGGGTGCTTATACATTAGGTTTAAGTGCAAGTGGAGGTAATTATGGATCTATTTGGATCGATTATGATAATGATCGCGATTTGGATTTATTTATAGCAAAATGTGGAAGCGTTCCTCCTGACGAACTTCACAGAAATAACGGAAACGGTACTTTTTCTGATATATCAGTAGAAATGAATATGTATGATGCTGGACAATCTTGGTCTTCAGCTTGGGCAGATTTTGATAATGATGGCGATATGGATGCGCTAGTCGGCGCCAGTTCTGGAGCACACAAATTAAAAAGGAATGATCTTGATACCAGCGATAATGATGAAGAACCATTTACAGATATTACTGCAGGTTCAGGTTGGGACACGAATACTTCTACTAATATTGAGCATATAGCACATGATTTTGACAATGATGGAAAAGTTGATGTAATGGGTGGTGGAAATAAAATTATGTTTAATCGAGGAAACAATGTATTCGCACCATTTGCATATACAGGTTTAAGCGTTGGCGCCGTCGGTGATTTTAATAACGATGGTTTTCTTGACGTACTTAATGGGAATACTTTAAAAATCAACAGTGGAAACACTAATAAATGGATAAAAATTCAATTAAAAGGTATTCAAAGTAATAGTAACGGAATTGGTGCCAGAGTTGAAATATACGGTGCTTGGGGAAAACAAATTAGAGATGTTCGAAGTGGTGATGGATTTAAATACATGAGCTCATTAAACGTTCATTTCGGAATTGGTCAAGCAACTTCTATCACAAAAGTAATTATTAGATGGCCATCAGGAACGATAGATACAATTGTTAATCCAACGATTAACCAACAGTTATTAGTTATCGAAGGAGAAACTTTATCTCTAAATTTAAAATTATTTATCGAAGGTTATTATAATGGATCAAGTACTATGAAACCTGTAAAAAATAATCAAGATGGAGTTACACCACTAACAGATGTTGAAACTATTAATGTAGAATTACACAATCCAACACCACCTTATGCAACTGTAGCAACTGCATCAACGATGTTAAAAACTACCGGAAGTGCAACATGTAGGTTTCCACTAGTATCAAGTGGTCTTTATTACATTGTTGTTAAAAACAGTAATGCAATTCAAACATGGTCTAGTACGCCACAACTTATAGGAAATTCGACTTTAAGTTATGATTTTAGTACCGCAGCAAATAAGTCTTATGGGAATAATATGATAGATTTAGGCGAAGGTGTTTTCGGGTTTTATTCAGGAGATATAAACCAAGATGAGGTAATTGATGGTTCTGATGCAACAGATTTAGATTTAGATATTTTTAATTCTGAATTTGGAATTAAAACAACCGATTTGAATGGAGATGGAACGGTAGATGGATCAGATGCGACTTTTTTCTCAAATAATTCAAATAATTCAATTTACTCAAATTATCCCCAATAATAATTTAATTTTAAAAAAAAGACTGCAATTAAGCAGTCTTTTTTTTAAGAATAATTACTAAATAATTTGTTAATCTATTGGTTAATTATATATTTGCACGTTTCAAAAAAAGTGTAGATAGGTATTTGATTTGATTTTATTTGAAAATCAACAACATATCATATATTCATTTGCTTTTTTAAAAATAACAAAACAAAAATTAATTAATTTTTACACTAATGCAGAATAAAGGACTTATTAAATTTTTCGCAATAATATTTGCACTTGTAAGTATTTACCAACTTACTTTCACATTTGTATCAAACAAAGTAAAAAGCGATGCTAAAGCATTTGCAGGTGGAAACACCATTAAAGAGGTAAAATATCTAGATTCTATTAGTAAAGAGAAAGTCTATGATTTAGGAATTTTAGATTATACTTATGAAGAAGTTTCTAGCAGACAATTAAATAAAGGTCTTGACCTTGAAGGTGGAATTAATGTTATCCTTCAAATTTCTGTTAAAGACGTTTTAAAAGGACTTTCAAACTATTCAAAAAATCCAGCTTTTAATAAAGCTTTGGAAGATGCTAAAATATATCAACTAGGAAATCAATCTTATTTAGATGCATTTTTTGTTGAGTTTGATAAAGTATCAAATGGAACAAGTTTAAAATTAGCATCTCCAGATATTTTTGCTAACAGAAGTCTTGAAGGTCAAATCGACTTTAAAATGAGTGATTCTGATGCAAAAAAAGTAATCAGAAAAAAAGTTGATGAATCAGTACAAAGTGCATTCGAAGTTCTTAGAAAACGTATTGATAAATTTGGTGTAACTCAACCAAACATTGTTAATTTAGGACAAACAGGTCGTATTTTAGTTGAATTACCGGGAGCAAAAGATGTTGACCGTGTGAAAAAATTAGTGTCGAGTACAGCGCAACTTGAATTTTGGGAAACGTATAAAGCGGATGAATTAGCTCCTTTTTTAGATGCTGCTAATAATGCTTTAAAAGTAACAGAAAAAGCAGTTGATGTTAAAGAAACTTCTCCTGTAAAGAAAGATTCTTTAACAGAATTATTAACAGACAAAAACAAAAAAGATTCTGCTTCAACTAAAAAAGGTAATAATCCATTATATGACAAAATAAAATCAGGTGGCGGCGGACCAGTGTTAGCAGTTTTTGCACAAAAAGACACAGCTAAAATTAATTCATATCTAAAAAGAGCTGATATATTGTCGTTACTTCCTGCAGATAAACGTTTTGCAAAATTTGTTTGGGGAAAACCTACAGTTATAACTGATGAGAAAACTAAAAAAACATCAGAAACTTTTGATTTATATGCCTTAAAAAGCAATCGTGACGATAAAGCACCGTTAAGCGGAGGTGTTATTACAGATGCAAGAGATACTTTTGACCAAGCTGGTAAACCTGCTGTTTCGATGCAAATGAACGGTCAAGGGGCTAAAGTTTGGGAGGAATTAACAGGAAATGCTTTTTCTACAAAAGGATTTATTGCAATTGCTTTAGATGATGTAGTTTATTCTGCACCAGGTGTTACTTCTGGTCCTATTGCTGGTGGTAGATCTGAAATTACTGGAAATTTTGAAATTGCAGAAACTAAAGATTTATCAAACGTATTAAGAGCTGGTAAATTACCTGCAGCTGCCGAAATAATTCAATCAGAAATAGTTGGACCATCTTTAGGACAAAAAGCTATCGATGCTGGTATGACTTCTTCTATAGTAGGTTTCTTATTAGTATGTTTATGGATGGTATTTTATTATGGTAAAGCAGGTTGGTATGCCAATATCGCATTGTTATTAAACTTACTATTGTTATTTGGTGTATTAGCAAATTTCGGATTTGTATTAACATTACCAGGTATAGCAGGTATTGTTTTAACGCTTGGAACTGCCGTAGATGCAAACATCATTATATATGAAAGAGCCAAAGAAGAGCTTCGGGATAATAAGACATTAGCCGATGCTGTACAAACTTCTTATGGTTGGAAAGGAGCTATGCGTTCTATTATTGATGCCAATGTAACCCACGTTTTAACAGGTGCTATTTTGTATATTTTCGGAACAGGTCCAATTCAAGGGTTTGCTTTAACACTTCTTATTGGTATTGTAACGTCTTTATTTACTTCTATTTTTATTGCTAGAATTTTTATCGATAGAGATGTTGCTAATAATAAAAAATTAACTTTTTCAACTTCAATAACTCAAAACTGGTTTACAGGGTTTCATTTTGATTTTATTGGAATTAAAAAATGGACGTATTTATTTTCATCTGCAGTGGTAGTTGTAAGTTGTATTTCATTTTATTTTAATGGTTTAGATGAAGGTGTCGATTTTGTTGGAGGAAGAACTTTTCAAGTTAAGTTTGAAAAACCAGTAGAATCATCTAAAGTTAGTGCAGAGTTATCAACTTTATTTGGTACTGCAGTTGAAGCTAAAATATTTGGTGACAATGATCAGTTAAAAATTACAACTAAATACCGTATTAAAGATGAAGGTACCGAAGTAGATACTGAAGTTAATAAAAAAATGTATGAAGGTTTAAGTAAATATTTCAATAATATCTCTTACGACAAATTTGTAAATTTATATGAAGGTAAAACGTATGGAATATTACAAGGTTCTAAAGTAAGTGCTGCTATTTCTGCCGATATTAAAACCAACTCTTTCTGGGCTGTTTTAGGGGCTATGTTAGTAGTTGGTCTATATTTAGTAATATCGTTCCGTAAATGGCAATATTCACTTGGCGCTTTAGCTGCTGTTGTTCATGACGTTGTTTTTGTGTTGGGTATTTATTCTTTATTTTATAAATATGCTCCCTTCCATATGGAAATGGACCAACACTTCATTGCAGCCATATTAACAGTAATTGGATACTCTATGAATGATACTGTAATTGTATTTGATAGAATTAGAGAATTCTTAGGGGGTAATCGCAAAGGTAATTTAAAAGAAATAGTTAATGCTTCTGTAAATACAACTTTATCAAGAACATTAAATACATCATTAACCATGATTATGGTTTTATTAATCATGTTTATTTTTGGTGGTGATTCTATTAGAGGATTTATATTCGCAATGCTTGTTGGTATAATTGTAGGTACCTATTCATCTTTATTTATTGCAACTCCAGTATTAGTTGATACCATGACTAAAGCTGATGTTGAAACTATAGAAAAACGTCATGCTGATGCAAATTAATAATCGAAATTAAAATTGTTATAAAGCCATACAGAAATGTGTGGCTTTTTTTTTGAACTAAACTTAAAAATAATAATTGTACAAATAGTAAAAAGAATGTTGTAACATCCCACCAGTGCTTCATAGTTAAATTTGTAATTATTAATTGTAAAGAATTTATTATGAAAAATCGAAGTATTGTATTGGCATTCGTGTTAAGTATTAGTTTGTTTGCCGCTTCTTGTAGTGGAGACAATGAAGGTGAAACTTTAGCTCCTTTAGCAGGAAAATGGGATTTTAGTAAAATAGGGACTACTGTTGGAACAACAGAAACCTTGATTGATGCTCCTCAAAATCAAAGTGGTTGCGAAAGGGATTTTATGGAACTCAAGATTGATAATTCAGTCATTGAGGGAAACTACGATTCAACTCTTGCTCCGTGTGCGATAACAACCAATCAGGGAATTTACTCGAGATCCCATAACAATATGACAAGAGTTGTAAATGGCGTTACTAAAGTGCAAGATATTGTTAATCTTTCACTTAGTGAATTAAAGTTAAAAGATGCAAGTGGTTACGTTGAGGTATATAGTAGACACTAATTTGTATTTTTGTAAACAAAAAAAAAAGCATCAAAATCAATTATTTTGATGCTTTAATTTTTTGTGAATAAGATTTAAAATAACCTATTAGGATCATTATCTTTAAACAAATCTTTTGGTAATGGTTTCTCTGCAAGAAAAATTAAAACTACTCCAAAGAAAATAAAAGGAATACTTAACCATTGACCAGTAGTGAATAACCCAAACCATTCTTCAATTCCACCTTGACTCTCTTTCACATTTTCTACAAAGAAACGAACAGACCATAACAAAACTAAAAAGAAGCCGAATATTAATCCGTGTTTTTCTTTCAAATTTGTTTTCCAATACATCAACCATAAAATGACAAAAACAAAAATGTAGAAAAAAGCTTCATACAATTGAGCAGGATGTTTAATAGGTACTTGCTGAAGGTATTCTGCATATTTAGGATCATTAACTAAAGCTTTGTATGCGTTGTTAACATTGTCAATTTTAGTAATATTTACAACATCTGTAGCACTAAATTGGTCTCTTACAAACCGAACTCCAAATTTAGAATCAGTTACTTTACCAACAATTTCTGAATTGAAGAAATTCCCAATTCGAACAAAAATAGCGCCACAAGAAACCGGAATTACTACTCTATCTAATACCCATAAAATAGGTCTTTTTATAATTCTATTGCTATAATAAAACATCGCAATAATAATTGCAATTGCGGCACCATGACTCGCTAATCCTTGAAATCCGGTGAATTCAAAATGAGGTTCAAAACGAAATGGCAAAAGTATTTCTAAAGGATGATTTCTAAAATATTCCCATTGGTAAAAGAAAACATGTCCCAAACGCGCTCCAATTAGTGTAGCTAAAACTGTCCAAATAAATAAAGTGTCAAGTTTATCTAAAGATTCATTTTCTTTGACAAATATTTTTTTCATCAAATACCAGCCTAGACCAAAGGCTAAAACAAACATTAGGCTATAAATTCTTAATGTAATAAATCCTAAATGTATTCCTTCTGATGGATTCCAAATCATATTAAATAGTATTAAAAAATTTACTAAATCATTTCATTTTTGCTTCTGTCAAAAATAAGTATATTAATATTAAATTAAAGGGTATTACAATTTATTTATGTGTGTCTTTTTTTTCTGGTACAGGGTCGTAACCATTTTTACCCCAAGGATGGCAACTTGCAATTCGCTTCAAACCAAGAAAAGTTCCATAAAAAAGGCCATGAATTTTTAAAGCATCTACAAAATAACTTGAACAAGTAGGTTCAAATCTGCAAGTTGAAGGAGTAAAAGGAGAAATTGCCGTTTGATAAAAACGAATAATTACTAAAAAAGGAGCTATTGCAATTTTTTTAAACATTAAATGTAATTATACACTAAACGAGGTTCCATCTTTACCATCTTTTAATTGAATTCCGAGTGCCAATAGTTTATCTCGTATTTCATCTGATAAAGCCCAATTTTTGTTTTCACGAGCATCTTCTCGCATTCCGATTAACATTTCTACAACGCCATCTAATTTGTCTGAAGTATCACTTGTCGTCTTCTCATTCTTAATCCCTAAAACGTCAAAAGTAAAAGCAGTTAATGTATTTTTTAATATTTCTAAATCAGATGCCGTTATCGTTTCTCGTTTGTCATTTAAAACATTTACAAAACGAATTCCTTCAAACAATTGCGCAATTAAAATAGGGGTGTTAAAATCATCATTCATGGCATCATAACAACTATTTTTCCATGATGTAATATCGAGTGTAGAAGAAGCACCCGGTTCAATATCATTCATTATTGTCAATCCTTCCATTAACCTATTAAATCCTTTTTCAGCAGCTAAAATGGCATCATTAGAAAAATCTAAAACACTTCTATAATGTGCTTGTAACATAAAAAAACGTGCTACATTAGGAGCAAATGCTTTGCTTAAAAACGGACTATCACCACTAAAAATTTCACCAGGTAAAATGTTATTCCCAGTTGATTTCGCCATTTTTTTTCCGTTTAACGTTAGCATATTAGCATGCATCCAATAATTTACCGGATTTTTACCAGTACTGGCTTCATTTTGTGCTATTTCACATTCGTGATGTGGGAATTTTAAATCCATTCCGCCTCCATGAATATCAAAAGTTTCACCAAGATATTTAGTACTCATCGCAGTACATTCTAAGTGCCAACCCGGAAAACCAACTCCCCATGGTGAAGGCCATCTCATAATATGTTCTGGTTCTGCTTTTTTCCAGAGCGCAAAGTCTTGTGGATTTCTCTTATCACTTTGTCCGTCAAGATCACGTGTATTGGCAAGCATGTCTTCAATATTTCGCCCACTTAATTTTCCGTAATGATGATTTTCGTTAAATTTCACTACATCAAAATAAACTGAACCGTTTACAACATATCCAAAACCGTTTTCGATGATTTCTTTTACAATTTCAATTTGTTCAATGATATGACCTGTGGCAGTTGGTTCAATACTTGGAGGTAAAAAATTATAATTTGACAAAATGGAATGAAAATCGACGGTGTATTTCTGCACAATTTCCATAGGCTCCAATTGTTCCAAACGCGCTTTTTTTGCAATTTTATCTTCTCCATCATCCACATCATCCACAATATGACCTACATCGGTGATGTTTCTTACGTATCGGGTTTTATAACCTAAATGTAAAAAATAGCGAAAAATAACATCAAAAGACATGAAAGTTCGAACATTGCCTAAATGCACATTGCTGTAAACAGTAGGACCACAAACGTACATTCCGACTTTTCCTTCATGGATAGGTTTGAAAATTTCTTTTTCCCCCGAAAGAGAATTGTATATTTTGAGTGTATGATTTTTGTAAAGCGGCATATTGTTGGGAGCTATTTCCTGCTTTCGCCTTTATTCCCGATGAAAAATCGGGAGATATCAGCTCAATCAGGGCTAGTTAAAATTATTTTCTAATTAAAATTTTGTATCTAATTTAATGTAATCTAAAAATTCGCGACGTGAAAGTTCAGTTTTAAATCTACCTCCAAATTCAGATGTTACTGTACTGCTTTCAATATCTTTAATGCCTCGCGAATTAACACATAAGTGTTTTGCATCAATAACACAAGCCACGTCTTTTGTATTTAAAACTGTTTGTAATTCTTTTACAATTTGCATAGTTAATCGTTCTTGAACTTGTGGTCTTTTGGCATAATAATCTACTATACGATTCATTTTTGATAAACCTACAACCGTTCCGTTAGAAATGTATGCCACATGCACTTTCCCAATAATAGGCAACAAATGATGTTCACAAGTTGAATATAATGTGATGTTTTTTTCAACTAGCATTTCACCATACTTGTATTTATTTTCAAATGTAGATGCTTTTGGTTTTTTATCGGGATGTAGTCCTCCAAAAAGTTCCTTAACAAACATTTTAGCAACTCTGTTTGGAGTACCTTTTATACTGTCATCCGTTAAATCCATTCCCAATGTATGAAGAATGTGCTCGACATCTTTTTTAATTAATTCAATTTTTTTATCATCAGTTAATTCAAAAGCATTATTGCGAATAGGATTATCTGTGTTTGTACTAATATGATTATCTCCTAATTCGTCAGTATAGTCTTCTTTATTTATCATCTTAATCTTATAAAATTATATCGTTTTTGATTCGATTAGCAAAGATAAATATTATTATGATAGTAAAAGCATTACTTTATTAGATAAAAATATTTTTTTTAAGATATTTTTTAGCTATTTTTTTGTAAATTTCGCGTCTTAAAAATAATAAAAATAAAAATGAAAAGAATTTACTTATTACTAGTACTTTTTAATTTAATATCATATAATGTTTACAGTCAAGGTTCAACTTGTGCAGGTGCATTGCCGTTTTGTGCAGGTGGATCAGCTTTGACTTTTCCAAATACTACTAATGTCCCTCAAACAGGAGCAATTTCATGTTTGATTACAACTCCTAATCCAGCATGGTTTTATCTACAAATAAGTGTCGCTGGTACTTTAAATTTTACTATCTCACAAGTAACTAATGGTGGCAATCCAATTGATGTCGATTTTATTGCATGGGGACCATTTACAGCTCCAACTTGTGCGCCAAATTTGCCTCCTTCTTCAATATTACCTAATCCAGGTGGTTGTAGTTATTCTACAGCTGCAACAGAAACTATGATCATTAACAATGCCCAAGTTGGACAAGTTTATATGGTTTTGATAACTAATTTTGCAAATCAGGCCGGTCAAATATCATTAACACAAAATAATATTGGTCAAGCTGGTGCTGGTGCAACCGATTGTAATATTCTTTGTCCGTTA
>CALPIE020000033.1 GCA_943323545.2 Bifidobacterium breve
GGAATTGCCGATGTGTCGAATTACAACGATGGGCTGCGTGGCGGACGTGTACGAGTGCGTGCCAAAGTATCACAATTGGACAAACAGACTTTGGTGATTACACAAATTCCGTTTTCGACCAATACGTCAACCTTGATCGACAGTATTTTGAAATCCAACGAAAAAGGGAAAATCAAAATCAAGAAAATAGAAGACAATACCGCCGCTGAGGTGGAGATTTTAATTCACCTTTTCCCTGGCGTTTCTCCCGATAAATCGATTGATGCCTTGTATGCGTTTACCGCTTGCGAAACTTCGGTAGCGCCTTTAGGATGTGTGATTGAAGACAACAAACCGCTATTTGTCGGCGTTTCCCATATGTTGAAAATCTCAACAGAGCGAACAGTGGATTTATTGCGTCAGGAACTCGAAATTCAACTAGAAGAGCTCAAAAACAAATGGCATTTCTCTACACTAGAAAAGATTTTCATCCGTGAAGAAATGTACATCGATTTCAAATTGTATTCCGATAGAGAGTCGTTGTATGAATACATGTTTAAAAGATTTGAGCCATTTAAAAAATCTTTCGTAAGGGAAATTGAAGAAGACGATTTGCAAAAGTTAACGCAAATTCCGATGATTCGTATAACGCGTTTCGATTCGGATAAAGCCGATGATTTTATTGCGAAGCTGGAAGACGAAATGAAAGAAGTGCAACATCATTTAGACAACTTAATTGATTTTGCCATTGACTATTTCGCCAAATTAAAAGAAAAATACGGAAAAGGTCGTGAACGTCAAACCGAACTGAAAAGTTTCGAAAACATCGAAGCTACAAAAGTAGTTTTACGTAATACAAAATTGTATGTCAACAAAGAAGAAGGTTTCTTTGGAACGGGTTTAAAGAAAGACGAATACGTTGCCGATTGCTCAGACATCGACGATGTGATTGTATTTCTTCGTGACGGAAAAATGATGATTGCTAAAGTCGATGACAAGAAGTTTGTTGGCAAAGACATTATTCACATTGCGGTTTTTGATAAAAACGACAAACGAACGATATACAACATGATGTACCGTGATGGTAAAAACGGTTCGACGTTCATCAAGCGATTCAATGTTTCGGGCGTGACACGTGACAAATTTTACGATTTAACGCAGGAAAAAGCGGGATCGCAAGTTTTATATTTTTCGGCAAATCCGAATGGAGAAGCCGAAGTGGTAACGGTTTTATTGCGTCAAGTTGGCAATGTAAAAAAATTAAAATGGGATTTGGATTTTACCGACATCGCCATAAAAGGAAGAGCTTCCCGTGGGAATACAGTAACGAAATATCCAATTAAAAAAATAGAATTAAAAGAAAAAGGAATTTCAACTTTGCGTCCGAGGAAAGTCTGGTTTGACGATACGGTACAGCGTTTGAATGTCGATGGAAGAGGAGAATTGTTAGGCGAATTCCGTCCGAATGACCGTTTACTCATCATCAATCAAAGTGGAAAATTAAAAACGATTATTCCAGAATTGACAACGCATTTCGATGAAGACATGATTGTATTGGAAAAATGGCATCCGAAGAAACCGATTTCTACCATTTATTATGATGGCGAAAAAGACCGCTATTTCGTAAAACGATTCTTAGTGGAAAACGAAAATAAGGAAGAAATTTTTATTACCGAACATGAAAAATCGCAATTGGAAATCGTTTCTACCGATTGGCGCCCCGTTGCCGAAATTATTTATGCGAAAGTCAAAGGCGTTCAGAAAGACAATCAAACTATCGATTTGGAGCAATTCATAGCAGTAAAAGGCATCAAAGCATTAGGAAATCAGTTAACAACCGATAAATTAAAACAAGTTAATTTGTTGCAATCACTTCCTTACGAAGCGCCAGAAGAACTACAACCAGAAGAAATGGAAGTGGCTGATGAAGATACTATTTCTGACGATATTCAAACAGAAACGGGAGAAGATGGACAAATTACCTTGTCATTAGAATAAAATAATAAACCTGTGATACTTTAAAAATAGGTAGGTTTTTCATTTATCTATGATTTTTTTATTCAAATAAAGTTTATTTAATTTTACTTCAAAAAATAAATCTATGTCCAACTTTCCTTCCGATATTACAATCACGCAAAGTGCTACATTAATTCACTATTTCGTAATCGCTCTATATGCTTCAAATTATTAAGAAACTGAAATTGATTTAAGTTTAATCCGTTACATCAGTATCTTTTAATTTATTGTCTTTAATTGTACTATTATGCAATTTGACTGGTTTGCTATTTTTGCGCATTTTGATGTTCAAGAATTCCACAAAAAGAGAGAAAAAAATCGCAAAATACAAATAGCCTTTTGGAATTATACCAACTTCTGTATCGTTGCCAAATTTAAAATGTGCCAAATGAGAGCCTTCTGCCAAAAGCATTACGCCAATTAAGATTAAAAAAGATAAACCTAATATTTGTATTGTTGGATGTTCATTTACAAATTTAGAAACTGGTCCGGCGAAAATCATCATAATTACAATTGAAATAACTACAGCTAAAATCATAATTTCAATAGCTCCAGCAGGCCCAAAACCACCTTCGGCTGGACTTTTCATACTTATCATTCCGATGGCAGTTAATATGCTATCAAACGAAAAAACAATATTTAATAAGGCAATTTGAATTATAGCTTTTGATAAACCAGAAGCTGAATTGGCATTAGAACTTTCTTCAATACCTTCCATTTTGTGGTGAATTTCTGATACCGATTTATACAGAAGAAACAAGCCTCCACCAAATATAATTAAACTTTGACCTGTTATATGTGCTTCAAAAATTCCCAATTCAATATTAAATAGGGTTTCTTGTAAACTCAATACCCATGTGATTCCAAAAAGTAAAATTATACGAAATGCCATGGCTAGTAAAAGTCCGATTCGGCGTGCTTTAGGTTGGTCTTTTACATCTAATTTCCCCGAAACTATAGACAAAAATACAATGTTATCGATTCCTAATATGATTTCTAAAAAAGTAAGAGTTAATAGTGCTAACCAGGCGTTTGGATTGGAAATTAATTCGATCATTTGTTTCTAAATTATAAAGTTATTTTTCGAGTTTAATCAATTTTTGTTACGGTTCCGATTTGTTTTTTGGCTTCACCCACAAAGGAATATTCAAAGGTATAGGTTTTATCTTTGGTAGCGACAATTTTCATGCTGATGGCTTTCTTTTCTTGCATGTTCTTTGGATGCAATTTTTGAAGCACCAATTCACAATCGTTTACCCAGCGCACTGTGGCGGAGTCGGTTTTTCCATTAAAGGTTTCGATTTGCATTTTTTCGGTTCGTACAAAAGTCGACGTCTCTTTTTTGCCATTGATTTCCTGAACGAATTCGAATTTACCAGTTTTAAAATCGGTGCAATTGCGTTCTTGTTGGTAACAGGAAATGAGTGTTAAAGCGAGTAAAAGTAAATATGTTTTTTTCATTTTTTTTGAAGCTATTCCTGCTTTCACCTTTATCTTTGTTTCGTTCCTCACAAAGGATACCGGCTCAATCAGGGCTATGGCTATTGTAGTTTTTTAAGTTCATCATCCGTAAAATTCTTAATACTTTTTTCTTTCGAAAACTTATCGGCATTGTAACTATTGGATTTGTTCTTCGGAATCGACAAACTGGTCCATTCGTCTTTTTTCAACATTTTGGCATAAAAAACCATCTGTCCAATGTGATACGGATAATGCGCCAATTGTCGGTTAATAGCTTCCACAACTGTATGTCCTTCGTTGCGAATGTAAATAATGGTGTGGAGTTGATCAGATGTAAGTTCGTTAAGCGTCGATAGAAAACAATTCCAGCCCTCGTCCCAAACTTTCATAAGTTCGTCTTTAGCTGCTTTGTCATTCCCATGAAAATGGGAATCAAATTCGCCATCGCGGTTGCGCCATTCTTTTTCGCCATCGGATATCATAAAATCGGTCCAACGCGAAAGCATGTTTCCCGACAAATGTTTAACAATAGTAGCAATCGAATTGGTGTCGTCATTAACTGCAACAAACAATTGTTCTGGTTCTAATTGCTCCATAGCTTTTTCGCCGAGCATTTTGTAATACAGGAATTGTTTTCTTACGCTTTCTAAATAGGGATTACTTTCCATCATTAAAAATTGAATCGGTCATTGTTTTTATTCCTTTAAATGCTAAAAAAACAGCAGCAATACACACAGCACAACCAATGACCAAAACGAGGTAATGCCAATTGGTATGTTTGTTCATAAAAGCATTATACATTATCGACGGTCCGATAAACATCAAAGGCAAAGCGGCAAATAAATACTTGGCCCCTTTGGCTAAAAGTTCTTTGTTGGTTGCCATAATTAAAACTGAATTTGTATGCCATAGCCGTTTTGATCGGCAATGATATGGAGTTCAAAATTGGTATCGTTGAGTCCCAATCTTTTAGCCGCGTCTTTGTTGTATAAATCGATCGCTTCTTTTATTTTTTTGTTCTTTCCGGATAATAGTGGAATGGCAGTTAGTATTGCTACAACGCCACTATACGTTGCCACCGATGGATATTTCACATCCGAAACCAATCCTATTACCAAATCGACTGTCACTGCGGCACCACCTACGGCTATTAATAGTCCGCCTGTCGATTCTTGACTTTTAGCCGATTTAAAAAGAGAAAGCGCTTCTAAATTGGAAGCTAATAACTGTCTCGTTTCCCGAGAAGAAATTTGTTTTCCATTGACATAGTATTTTCCTTTTATCAAATTTATTTCTTGAGAGAAAGAAGATTGCGATAAAACAATAATAAGTAGTAAAATTAGTTTTCTCATAATATTTTATTGCTTCCAGTTATCTACAGCTTTACGTACGCTTCCAAATAGTTGCAACAATTCGGCTGCTTTTTCATAATTAACTGGAATTTCTCCCATAATCATTTTCACGCCGCGATCAACGAGTTTGTCGTTACTTAATTGCATATCGACCATTTTATTGCCTTTGACTTTACCGAGTTGTATCATCGTTGCCGTAGAAATCATATTCAGTACTAATTTCTGAGCGGTTCCCGCTTTCATTCGCGAACTTCCGGTAACAAATTCGGGTCCGACTACTACTACAATTGGAAATTTCGCGGTTAAGGCTAACGGACTTCCTTCATTGCATGTAATGCAAGCCGTTGTAATGTTATTTTTGTTGCATTTTTGTAATCCACCAATAACGTAGGGTGTGGTTCCCGATGCTGCAATTCCAATCACCACATCATTAGAAGTTATATTTTGTTCCTGTAAATCAATCCACGCTTGTGTTGTATTGTCCTCGGCATTTTCAACGGCTCGTCGAATGGCTTTGTCGCCACCAGCGATAATTCCGTTGACCAAATCAAATGGGACTCCGAAAGTAGGGGGACATTCCGAAGCGTCTACAATTCCCAATCGCCCTGAAGTACCAGCACCAATATAAAAAAGACGTCCGCCGAGTTTCATTTTGGCTACAACTTTAGCCACTACAGTTTCAATTTGCGGTAACGCTTTTTCTACAGCCAACGGAACGGTTTTGTCTTCGTTGTTGATATTGGATAATAAATCGGCAACCGACATTTGTTCTAAATGTTCGTATTTGGAGGATTGTTCGGTAGTTTTGGTGAAATTCATATGCTGAGTTGCTGAGTGACAAATTTAGTAAATTAAGTTTCATAAAGAAAGAAGAAAAAAATAAAGCGCAAAGAGCAAAGAGAATTTTGAATTTAAATCAGAATAGCTATTCTAGGTGAATTTTTTACTTCTTTGCTCTTTCTTCTTTTCTCTAACAAAATCCCGAAGAAATGTATATCAAAAAAAGTAAAAGTTAAGACCTATGCCTTATTAAAAAATAAATATAAGTATAGAAAATGTATAGAAAAACTGTACTATTATTTTGATACCATCTTTTAATTTTGTTACTCAGTTAATAAATAATAAAGGTAAAAAGAAAAGACTTACCATCTTAATGACAAAATAAAATTTCATTTATTTTAATGATTTGTTATTAAATGAAATCGTGAACAAACCAATCAAAAAAATGCAGCCCTTACTTTTTAATGTTTTCGAAGACAAAAGCAGGACTGCAAAACAATCTAATATTTTACAAATTTATGAAAAAAACATTACTCTTTTTATGTTCTCTTTTTTCAATGAACAATTATGCTCAAGGATGTGTGGATCGAATTGTTTGCTCAGACGATATGGCAACTTTACAACTTCTTAATGGAACTACACTCACATGGGGAAGAAACCAATTCGGACAATTAGGAACAGGAACCACTACCCTACAAAGCACTCCAATAGTGACCGTTAATGGAAGTAATTGGTCAGATGTCAATCATGCCACGATGCATACCGTGGCACTTCATCAAAATGGAACCGTTTGGGCTTGGGGAAACAACTCGATTGGCCAGCTTGGAAACGGTACAACAACCAATAGTTTTGTTCCTGTGCAAGTAGGTTCTGATACTGATTGGACAGCGTTATCTCCCGGACATTTTCATACGGTGGCGCTAAGAACTAACGGAACGCTCTGGGGCTGGGGAAATACGGGTGCTTTTGAATTGGGAGGCAGTCCTTCACCTTTTTATCATGTCAATCCAATTCAGTTGAGTAATAGCACTGATTGGAGTAAAATTTATGGTGGTTACTTCAAAACGTTTGCCATTAAAAATAATGGTACCCTTTGGGGAATGGGTCGAAATAATTTTGGTGATTTAGGAGTAGGAAATAATTCATCTTTACTGATTTTAACCCAGATTGGAACAGATACTGATTGGCAAAAAATTTCGGCAGCTCGTGCGGCATATACTTTAGCATTGAAAACCAATGGAACACTTTGGGCTTGGGGGGATAATGAAAATGGGCGTTTAGGTGACGGAACTACCACCAACCGAAATGCACCCGTTCAAATTGGAACCAGCACTTGGAAAGATGTTGCGGCTGGAAACATTCACGCTATCGGAATTAAAACAGATGGTACACTTTGGCAATGGGGTTCGTATGGATGGTGGACTGGCGGAATTTTAATTCCGAATAGTTCCATTCCGGTTCAGGTGGGAACGGATAATGATTGGAAAATGGTTTCGGCAGGTCTCGCTTTTTCTTATGCTATAAAAGAGAACAATACACTATACGCATGGGGTAATAATAGCTTGTATTTAGGGAACGGTGCCATAACTTCCTATACGACTCCTACGTTGATTCCGTGTAGTCAATTAAGTAGTGTTAGTTTTCAGGAGAAGACTTTGGATTTCTACCCAAATCCAGTTAAAGACGAATTAAATATTTATGATAGAACGGATTTACAATCCTTTAAAATCAACAATGTCCTTGGTCAAGAAATACTGCAAAGAGAAGTTACAGAAAACAAAATCGATTTATCACAGCTTAACAAAGGCGTTTACATAGGTGTGTTTTACAAAACTAATGGTCAAGCCATTACTCATAAGTTTATTAAAGAGTAAGCGATATATGGAGTAGCCGCAATGGAATATATGAAAACAGATTTTGGGGAATTGTGAACAATGCCGTCCTCAAATCTATAAAAAACAAGCCAACGCAATTCCCAATATAATCATCGAAATTTTAGCAATATTGAACTTATGGCCTTCGCTGCTTTCAAAGATAATTGTCGATGAAATGTGGAATAAGATTCCGATGACAACCGCAGTGATTTCAGTATAATACTCATTTAATAACGGAAAACCATCCGAAACGAAGGTTCCTAAAGGTGTCATTACAGCAAAACTCAACATGAAGAAAAACAGGGACATTTTATTCAATTCGGCGTTCAGGAAGAAAGTGGTTAATATAATCGCAATAGGTAAATGGTGAATTGCAATTCCGAGTGCCAATTCGTGATGATGACTAACCGGAAATCCTTCCAGTAAAGCATGCAAACACAAACTAACAAACAACAACCAAGGCATTTTGGTTAGTTTATCATGGCCGTGAACGTGACCGTGTTCAGCTCCTTTGGAAAAAAATTCTAAAATTATTTGGAATAAAATTCCAATCATAATGAAAATTCCAATTTTAAGATTCTGTGTTTCGTATACTTCGGGGAGTAAATGAATTACTGTCAACGAAAGTAAAAACGAACCACTAAAAGCCAGTAGTAATTTTAAATTCTTTTTGGCTTTTGGACGCAATCCAATCGCAATTGCATATCCTAATAGTACGGATAGTAAGGGTAATAAGTAGTTCATGTTTGTTTGTATTAGCGAATTAGCGAATTAGCGAATTACTTACCATTCGCTAATGTGCTAATTGACACATTTGCTAATTATTTAAAAATCATAATCAATCGCTCACTCGTATACTTATGGAATTTCTTTAACTTATAATCGCCAAAAGTATCCAACAAATAGATACCCGCTTCATTCATCATTTCCTGAAAATCTTCTAGCGTTAATGCTTTTACTTTTTCGGTAAAATGAAAGGTTTCACCTTGATCTTGAAAATCAATTTCCTTATAAATATGGTTGTCGAGAACGTATCGTTTAATATGAAAATCTATGCCGTCAACGGTTTTTGTTTCTTCTGGAACCAAATCGGCAATGACCTGATTTACATTCATAAAATCAATGACAGCAAAACCGTATTCGGTTAAACTTTCTTTGATAGCAATTAAGGTTTTTAAATTGTCGTCGTCATTTTCGAAATAGCCAAAACTGGTGAATAAATTAAAGATGGCGTCGAACCGATCTTCAAAGGATTCGCGCATATCATGCACCTGAAAATGCAAGGTGTCATTCGCATTTTTATTGGCTTCTTTGATACTATTTTCAGATAAGTCAGCGCCAATAACGTTGAATCCCAATTGATTTAGATAAATAGAATGCCTTCCTTTTCCACATGCCAAATCGAGAACTTTCGCTTTTTCGGGCAAATTTAGATAATGTGTAAGATTATCCATAAAAATTTGAGCTTCCCTATAATTTCGATCTTTATATAAAATGTGATAATATGGCGAATCAAACCAAGAGGCGAACCAACTTTCAGATTTTTTATTTGGAATTTGGGATTTTTGATTTGGGATTTTTGACATTAATTCTTCAGCATTGAATTCTTAAAGTGCAAATTTAATGTATTTTAGCGGAAGTTATCCCAAATTTGTTATTTGATTATTGGAATTTATTTAAATGGAGAATTATAAAATGATTGCCAAAACCTTTTTTGGTTTTGAAGAAATACTCGCTAAAGAATTAGAAAATTTAGGAGCACAAGAAGTTGAAATAGGAACTAGAGCAGTTAGTTTTAAAGGAGACAAAGGATTTATGTATAAAGCCAATTTGTCGTTGCGTACCGCTTTGAAAATCTTAAAACCGATTTACTATTTTAGAGCCACAAACGACCAAAATTTATACAAAGGAATCCAAAGTATGGATTGGTCTAAATACTTAAACGCCAATCAAACTTTTGTAATTGATACAACTATTCATTCGGATAATTTCAAACATTCACAGTTTGTTTCTCAAAAATCGAAAGATGCTATTGTGGATCAATTTAGAGAACGAACTGGAGTTCGGCCTAGTATTGATAAAGATTTTCCCGATTTGAGAATTAATATTCACATCGACAGAGATCAAGTTTCAGTTGCATTGGATACGTCTGGCGATTCTCTTCACCATCGTGGCTATAGAACAGCAACGAATATTGCGCCAATTAACGAAGTGTTAGCAGCCGGAATGATTCTACTTTCGGGTTGGGATGGACAGTCAGATTTTTTAGATCCGATGTGTGGTTCGGGAACAATATTAGCAGAAGCGGCTATGATCGCTTGTAATATTCCGGCCAACATCAATAGAAAAGAATTCGCTTTCGAAAAATGGAACGATTGGGATAACGATTTGTTCGACCAAATAGTAGACAGTTTATTGAAACGAACACGTGAATTTCACCATACAATTAAAGGATATGACAAAGCACCTAGTGCGGTCAATAAAGCGAAAGACAATATTGCCAATGCCAATTTAATTGAGTACATCACTATCGAACAAAAGAACTTTTTTGACACACAAAAAGAAACAACCGGACCTTTACATATGCTATTTAATCCGCCTTATGGAGAACGATTGGATATAGAATTGGAACGTTTTTACCGAGAAATCGGTGATACCATGAAGCAACATTATCCGGGAACCAACGCTTGGTTTATTACAGGAAATTTAGAAGCATTAAAGTTTGTAGGATTGAAACCATCACGAAAAATTAAACTTTTTAATGGAAGTTTAGAAGCCCGATTAGTAAAATATGAAATGTATGAAGGTAGTAAAAAAGGTAAATATATGAATAGAGAGGAAGCCTAGGTTATGGTTGAGACTGAGATTTTAACCTCAACCTCAACCTTAATCTCAACCTCAAAATTAAATTAAACTAAATAATTATGAGTAAAAAAACTTTAGCAATAATCTACAATTTAGTAGGATTTGCAATTCTGTTTATTGCAATGCGTTATTTTGTATTAAACTACACCAATTTAGAAGGAGTATGGAAACCATTAACAGCTGCAATTATAGCGAGTTTGTTAGCGCCAAAATTCCATGCTGTAAAGACAAGAAATGGTGAAAAATTATATGTAAAAGCGCTTTTCCTTAAAGGTGTGAAAGAAATTTAAAAAAGAATTATTTTTTCTTTTTAGGTTGTTCTTTAATCGTTGATTTATACAAAGGTAAAAAGTAGGAAATAGTATAATTAAATCCAGCACCAAAACTTCCATTGGATGTTTTATTGAATCCCGGTATAAACAAATTGTCAAAATTTTCCGGTTTTTTGTTGGAGACTAAATTATTCAATCTGAAACTAAATCCAACATAGGTATTTTTAAAGATTTCTGCTTTTATTCCGGCAACTACTTCAATCCATTGCGCCGATAAGCCATTAAATTTTTCGCCCGATTCTATAGTTTGATTTTCTCCAAAATAGGTATTCGGATTGTAGATTTCAAAATTATTTAAAGTATGACTAAAGGAACTTACAGCATATCGCATTCCAATATAAATCATATTTTCCATACCCGCCCAATTTTTATAAGCATTATAATCAAAACCTACTTTCATGTAAGTTCCTTCTGTAGTAAAATTTAATTGTTCATCGTCAACAGTTTTACTTTCATTTCCTAATTCGACAGCAATATAATGTTTACGAGTAAGTTTGTAATCGCCCACTAATTCTATTCCGCGATAATCTTTTTCTAGAAAAGTTCGAGTCAATTTTACTACATCAACTCCAAATCGGATTCCATATCGTTCTTTTTTCGGAACAATACTGTCTTTTTTAGCAGCACTCCGTTCGGCTGTGCCTAGAGTCTTTACTTCTTGTGCAGTTCCAATAAATGAAACCAGAATCAACAGCCAACTAAAAGTAAATTTTAACATGTATTTCATTTTCAGTAGCTATGTTAGTAGTTATAATATCAAAATTTTGAATCCAAAGTCCGTCTGGCGAAGTGCTGTCAGTTCTAACAAATCCATTAATGTTATTTAAGGTAAAAACTGTTTTGTAGCCACAAGCACGTGATACAAATACATTTTCTCGGGTGTAATTAATTTGAATTACATCTGTATTGTCGTTAGTTGTATTGGTGTCAGCACCGTTTTGTATAAAATTAAAAGTAGAGATGTTCTCTGTTGTTTTTAATGGAACTTGAATTTTACTAACACCAGTAAAAGAAAATCCTGTTGAAAATCCGGGTGCAATAATTTTCAAATTATTAACTGATTTTAAAGTAGTCGGATTGGATATATCATAAAATTGGATAATCAATCTTGGGGTTGTTGGAGTGTTTGCATCACAAATATCATCCTTTTCACAACTGGTTGCGCCAACGATAAATAGTAATAGTATAAGTATTTTTTTCATAATTAATTTAGTGTTCAGTGCTCGGTGTTCAGTGCTCAGTTTAATATTGCTAACGGAACACTATTTTCTTCGCTCCAAAAGTACAACATTTTCAACATGGTGCGTTTGCGGAAACATATCTACTGGGCGCACACGAGTTACTTTGTATTTTTCATCCATCAAAGCTAAATCACGTGCTTGAGTGGCCGAATTACAACTCACATATACTACTTTATCTGGGGCAACTTTCATAATTTGCGCTACAACATCCGCATGCATACCATCACGTGGAGGATCAGTGATAATTACATCTGGCATTCCGTGTTCTGAAATAAACGCTTCATTAAAGACGTTTTTCATGTCACCAACATAAAATTCGCAATTGTTAATATTGTTGCGCTTGGCGTTTTCTTTAGCATCTAGAATTGCTTCTGGAACTGCTTCAACTCCTATTACTTTTTTTGCTTGTTTGGAAACGAATTGAGCAATTGTACCAGTTCCGGTGTACAAATCGTAAACCACTTCGTTTCCTGTTAACCCAGCAAATTCTCTGGTTATTTTGTACAATTCATAAGCTTGATTGGAGTTGGTTTGATAAAAAGATTTGGCGTTGATGCTAAATTTTAAGCCTTCCATTTCTTCCAAAATGTAGTCGCGACCTTTGTATAATTTGATGTCCTGATCGTAAAGTGTGTCGTTGGCTTTGCTATTGATGACGTATTGTAATGAGGTAATTTGTGGAAATTTTTCATGTATAAAATCCAACAATAATTCGCGATTGGCTTTGTCATTTTCAAAAAATTGAATCAGCACCATTATTTCACCAGTAGAAGCGGTACGAATCATTAATGTTCTTAACAACCCTTCATGATTTCGCGCATTGAAAAAAGACATTTTGTTTATTGTAGCAAATTCTTTTATAGCATTTCGAATAGCATTTGATGGATCTTCTTGCAAATGGCATTTTTCTATATCTAAAATTTTATCCCACATTCGAGGAATATGAAATCCAAGTGCTGGTTTTTTACTTAATGTTTGGTCTTCAGATTGGATTTCAGTTTCGTTTAACCAGCGTGTATCGGAGAATCCGAATTCCATTTTATTTCTATAAAAGAATTGTTTTACTGATCCTAATATAGGTTCAAATTCAGGTAATTCTATTTTGCCAATTCTTTTTAGATTGTTATATACTTCATTGTTTTTATAAAACAATTGTTGCTCATACTTCATGTTTTGCCATTTACAGCCGCCACAAGCGCCAAAATGTTCACATACTGGTTCTATTCTGTTTTCAGAAAATGAATGAAATTTAATCGCTTTACCTTCAAAATAGGATTTGCGTTTCTTTAAAGTTTGAACATCAACTACATCGCCCGGAACGACATTCGAAATAAAAATTACTTGCCCTTCGGGTGCTTTTGCTACCGAAACACCTTTAGCTCCGGCATCTAATACAGTAACATTTTCGAAAATTATTCTGTCTGTTTTCTTTTTACTCATGTTGCAAAAATAAGGGATTGAATAGTTTTTTAATGAATGTTTAAGAAAAAAATATAAATTAGCATAAAATATAAAATGCAACATCTAGCACTTCTTCGCGGCATCAATGTTTCTGGTCATAAAATGATCAAAATGGAAGCGTTAAAAAAGGCACTAGAATCTATCGGATTTACTAATGTAATAACTTATATTCAATCGGGAAATGTTTTTGTAAATACCGAGGAAGTGAGTCCCTCGAAAGTTGGTTTTCTCATCAAACAAGAAATTTTTAAAAGTTTTGGACATGATGTTCCTGTAATTGTCATTGGTAAATCTGATTTACAAGCTTGTTTGGATAGAAACTTATTTTTGAATGAATCCGAAATAGATTTAAAGAAGCTATATGTTTCGTTTATTTCTTCCGAATTGCCAGAAAATATGATTACGCAACTCAATCTTAATTTCATAAAACCCGATGAAATACAACTCGATGGCAAACGCATTTATTTAAAATACGATACATCACCTGCTAAAACCAGACTTGACAATAAATGGATTGAGAAAAGCATGAACGTTGTTTCAACTACACGAAACTGGAATACTGTGAATAAGTTGTTGGAGATGTTTGAAGAATAGTAAAAGTATAAGAACAAAGTAGTATTCAAGTAACGCTATAATTAGTAAAATTTAAATGAATAAAATAAAACGTTTTTGGAAAGTTCTTGGTCCGGGATTAATCACAGGCGCTAGTGATGATGATCCTTCTGGAATTGCTACTTATTCGCAGGCTGGCGCAGCATTTGGATTGGCAACATTATGGACATCGATAATTGCTTTTCCACTTATGGCAGCAATTCAGCAAATGTGTGCAAAAATTGGATTAGTTACTTCGCAAGGTTTGACAGGGGCGCTTAAAAGCAATTATCCTCGACCAGTTTTATATTTGATGTTGTTGTTTAGTTTTCCTGCAATTGTAATGAATATAGGTGCAGATATCGCCGGAATGGGAGCAGTTGGAAATTTACTTTTCCCAAAAATAGAAGCCATTTATTTTAGTGTTTTTTTTACAGTTTTATTAATGATTTTAATGATTTATTTGCCTTATCAAAAAATTGCTGCTGCACTAAAATATTTGTGTATTGTACTTTTGGTTTATATGGTTGTGCCCTTTTTATACAAACAGGATTGGATGGATATAGCAAAAAATACATTTATTCCAACCATTCAATTCAACAAAGAATTTATTGCCGTTTTAGTTGGAATTTTAGGGACTACAATTTCGCCCTACTTGTTTTTTTGGCAAGCTTCTATGGAAGTAGAGGAAATGGCTCATAAAAAAAGACATTTAATTGTCAATAAAAAGATAATAAAAGATATGAAACAAGATGTCGATTTTGGAATGACATTTTCAGGTGTGGTAATGTTTTTTATTATTTTAACTACGGGAACCGTATTGTTTAAAGGAGGAATTCATCAAATTGATACAGTAGAACAAGCTGCAGCAGCCCTAAAACCTTTGGCAGGTAATTTTGCTTATTTGCTTTTTGCAGTTGGCGTTATTGGAACTGGACTTTTAGCTATTCCGGTTTTGAGTGGTTCGCTTTCTTATATTATTACTGAAACATTTGGATGGAAACAAGGCTTGGATAAAAAATTTCATGAAGCTAAAGCATTTTATTTAGTTATGGCAATTTCATTGCTTTTTGGATTATCATTAAATTATATTGGCATTTCTCCAGTAAAAGCATTAATCTATACTGCCATACTTTACGGATTAACGGCTCCGGTTTTAATTGCTATTATTCTTCACATTTGTAACAACAAAAAGGTAATGGGAAATTTCACTAACAGTAGGTTTTCAAATATACTTGGATTTTCGGCATTGATTATTATGACTGTTGCTGCTATAGTATTAATTTACTTAGAGTTAGCTTAAAATGTAAGTGAAGTAATTTATAATAAAATAATCAAAGAACAATTTCAAAATTCTCATAAAAGAGCAATAAATTTTATACTTTTGCTAAAATTTTGGATGATTTCTCTCCGATAAGTAGGAATTGTAATTTTATAATAGAATCTGAAAGGAGTTCAGATTAAATAAGAAAAAATTATGTCAGTTTTAGAAAAAATGTCCCGACACTTCGGGACTGCAGAAGCCATTGCTTTAGAAGACAAATACGGAGCTCATAATTACCATCCAATTCCTGTTGTATTGAGTAGAGGAGAAGGAGTTTGTGTTTGGGATGTAGAAGGTAAAAAATACTACGATTTTCTTTCTGCTTATTCTGCGGTTAATCAAGGGCATTGTCATCCAAAAATTGTTGGGGCAATGATCAATCAAGCACAAACTTTGACATTAACTTCTCGTGCTTTTTACAATGATAAATTAGGTATTTATGAAGAATATGTAACTAATTATTTTGGTTTTGATAAAGTTCTTCCTATGAATACAGGTGCCGAAGCAGTTGAAACGGCATTAAAATTATGTAGAAAATGGGCGTATGAGAAAAAAGGAATTCCAGAAAATGAAGCTCAAATAATTGTTTGTGACGGAAATTTTCACGGAAGAACTACAACAATCATTTCTTTTTCGAATGATGAAAATGCTAGAAAGAATTTCGGACCCTATACTGCGGGATTTATCAAGATTCCATATGATGACATAAATGCTTTAGAAAACGCTATAAAATCGTCAAATAATGTCGCAGGATTTCTTATCGAACCAATTCAAGGAGAAGCTGGAGTTTTTCTTCCTGCTGAGGATTATTTAGCTAAAGCAAAAGCGCTTTGCGTTGCTAATAATGTTTTGTTTATTGCAGATGAAGTACAAACCGGAATTGCAAGAACAGGCTCTATATTAGCCGTTTGCGGAAATTGTAATTGTGAAAATAGTTGTGAAAAGCAAGAAACTTATGTGGCGCCAGATATTTTGATATTAGGAAAAGCATTGTCTGGAGGTACTTATCCAGTGTCGGCTGTTTTAGCTAATAATCACATAATGAATGTAATTAAACCAGGACAACATGGTTCAACCTTTGGAGGAAATCCAATTGCTGGAGCTGTTGCTATGGCTGCTTTAGATGTTGTGAATGAAGAAAATTTGATACAAAATGCTCGTCATCTGGGTAAAATATTCAGAGAAAAAATTGGTGAATTTGTGAAAACGTCGAATATTGCAACTTTAGTTCGTGGAAAAGGTTTACTAAATGCTATTGTTATTAACGATACAGAAGAAAGCGATACTGCTTGGAATATTTGTTTAAAATTAGCTGATAACGGATTATTAGCCAAACCTACACATGGAAATATTATTCGATTTGCGCCACCATTAGTAATGAATGAAGATCAATTGTTGGATTGTATTTCTATAATAATATCAACATTAAAAGAATTTGAAAAGTAACTTCAGTTTATAATAAATTTAAAATCCGCCATATAAATTCACATGGCGGATTTTTTTTATCTAATATTATTTATTTTGAAGTTGTCTTATCCAATCTTGTTGCATTTCCATCAATCCTGCTTGTCCGATAAAGACTAAACTATATACTGTCCAAATTAAATTGATTGCACTTAATACAAGTCCTATAATTGCTAATATTTTTCCAGTATTTAAATTATTAAAATTGGTATACAAACTTGGGTTTTCATTGTATAAAGCAGTGTCTTTTTTGGCAAGAACTAAGGCTATAATTCCTAAAATTACACCAAAGATTCCCCAACAGCAGCAGGTTATTATTGATAAAATTCCTAAAATAAGAACAGCATTTGCATTTGGTAATTTTTGATTTTCCATAAATATAGTTTAGTTAATAATGGGTTACTTTGTAAAAATAGGAAACAATCATAATAATTGCGTTAATAATTGCCAAACCAATAATCAATTTGTGATAATTTCTTGATTTGTCTAAATAATGAAGTCCCAAAATAAAAAAGAAAAGAATAGTGGTATAAATAGCTGGATACATTTCAAATGCAGCTGCAAAATCACCTTTCAAAATTAAAAGTAAAGCTCTTTGTGTGCCACAACCTAAACATTCAACTCCGAAGAGTTTTTTGCTTACACACGGAAACATATAATCTTGTAATGCCATTTTCTTTTTTACTATTTACAAATATAATTTTATTTTCAATGTAACTCACCAAAGTTTTCTACTTTTGAAAACAAATAATTAAAGATGAAAAAACTATTAATTCCAATTGTGATTATTGCTTTTATAGTTGCATTTTATATTCCGAAAACCGGAAAATTAAACATAATTTTTACCGCAATTGCAGTAGCGATTTTTATGTTTGGAATGATGAGATTAAGTGCCAAAACACCAAGTAAAAATAAAGAGGATGACGACACCACAATTTAAAATTGGCGATAAAGTTTCGGTTTTAGATGATGCTATAAACGGAGTAGTAGTAAGCATCAATAATAAGGAAATTATCATCGAAACTGAAGATGGTTTTCCTATGACATATTTTGTCAACGAATTAGTTAAAGTAAATAATTCCAGTGATTTAAATAATTTTAACAGAAGTGAAGCTTTACTTAAAAAAAATAATGATTTACAACCTTCTAGAAAGCAAAAGGAACTCCAAAAAAAATTTGAAAATGTAGAAAGAGGCGTTCCTGAATTTGATTTACACATCGAAAAATTAGTCAATAATTTTAAAGGAATGAATAATTATGACATCTTAACTTTGCAAATGGAAACTGCAAAAAGGCATGTCGATTTTGCCATTCGAAATCGCATTCCGAAAATTGTTTTTATTCATGGCGTTGGCGAAGGAATTTTAAAATCGGAATTGGATTTTATGTTACATCGCTATGAACAAATTTCATTTCAAGATGCCAATTATCAAAAATACGGATTGGGCGCAACAGAGATTTATTTTAAGCAGAATGTAAAATAAAAGGTATCGATTATTCGATATTTTGTATCGCTTTGCTCTTCGATTTTTCGAACAATCGAACCAACCAAAAATCGAATTACTGATTAGTTATTTGTTACAAAACTTCCATAAGAATAATCATCGCCCAAATAAAAAGTACTATTACCTTTCTTAAAAGTTACTTTCTTTAAATTAATGAAATGACGGTAACTAGTTGCCGATTCAGTAGTAGTGGTAACTTCTATAATGCCACTTACATTTAATAC
>CALPIE020000034.1 GCA_943323545.2 Bifidobacterium breve
ACAATGAATGTTAATGTGAAAATTAATTTAAAAAAAAACGCCCTCTATTTTGAAGGCGTTTTTTTCAAACTGTAATTTTAATTATCAATTACTTATTATTATCAATAATGTAATTCAACACTTTTGTCATTAAATGCACTCTATCTTTTCCTAATACATTGTGTTTGTGCATAGGATAAGCAAAGAAATCAATTTGCTTTTGCGCTTCTACAAATTTCTTAACCAAAGCCAAATTTTGTTGCATAACTACAACGTCATCACTAGTTCCATGAATTAACAATAATTTCCCTTTTAAGTCATTTACATAATTCAATGTACTCGCTTCATCAAATCCTTTTTGGTTTTCAACAGGCGTGTCCATATAACGTTCACCGTACATTACTTCATAGTATTTCCAATCGGTAACTGGTCCACCAGCAACACCGACTTTAAACGTGTCAGGTTTACGTAGCATCAATGAAGTCGTCATGAATCCACCAAAACTCCAGCCATGAATTGCCAATCGGTTGCCGTCAACGTAAGGTAACGATTTTAAATATTCGACACCTTTTAGTTGATCTTCTATTTCGTTGACACCCACACGACCGTGAATGACACTTTCGAAAGCAAATCCGCGATTGTCAGAACCGCGATTGTCAACGGTAAAAACCAAATAACCTTGTTCTGCCATCCAGTACATCCAAAGATTCGCACCGTCTAAATAGGAATTTGTAATCATTTGTGCGTGTGGACCGCCGTAAACGTATACTAAAACGGGGTATTTTTTGGTAGCATCAAAATTACTAGGCTTGATTAATCGCGTGAACAAATCGGTAGTGGCATCGGCAGCTTTTATCGTTTTGATTTCGGCTGAACCCATTTCATAACCTTCGTATTTATTTTTGCTTTCCAATAGTGTTGTTGCTTTCAATTTCTTGTCGTACAACATTGATTTGGATGGTGTAGTATGATTCGAAAACTCATCAAATATCCAATTGCCATCGCCAGAAATAATTACATTGTGAACACCTTGATCTTTGGTAACAAGTGTTTGCTTTCCTTTTAAATTGACTTTATAAACGAGCATGTTGGTTCCGATTTCGCCAGTTGCTTTGAAATAAATTTCGGTGCCGGTTGGATTTGTAGCAATGATTTCTCTAGCGGGGAATTTATTCGACGTTAATTGTTTGATTAGTTTTCCCTCGATAGAATAGTAATATAAGTTTTGAAACCCGTCTTTCTCACTAAACCAAATAAAATTATTCGAATTCGTGTTAGGAAAATACGCATCATGTTCTGGTTCTACCCATTTGACGCTGGTTTCGTTTAAGATAGTTCGAATAAATTTCCCCGAATTGGCATCGTATACATTTAAACACATATCATTCTGAGCACGATTTAGCTCGGCAATCAAGATGAATTTTTCATCTGGCGACCAAGATAAGTTGGTAAGATAATCGTCGGTATTGTTTCTTGGTGTAATAAAAACGGTTTTAGCTGTCGCTAGATTGTAAATCCCGACTTTAGGTTTTTCCGATTTTTGTCCAATCATTGGATATTTGACGCTCACTAATTTTCCTGGTGTGTCGTTAATATCCAACAAAGGATAATCGGCAACTTCGGTTTCGTCTTTTTGATAAAAGGCTAAATAGGCTGATTTTGGCGACCAGAAAATGCCACCTTTAATTCCGAATTCATTTCTCGAAATGGATTGTCCCGATACAATATTCTTATCGGAATTTGAAGTAATGGCTACTTTCTCCATTTTATTGTTGAACCAATACAGATTGTTTTCTTCCGTATACGCTAGGTTTTGTTTGGTTTTATCGAAGGTTTGGTTTTCGCCATTTTTACCTGACTCTTTTATGTCTAATCCTGTTTTTGAAGTCAAAGAATAATTGTAGTATTTTCCATTTTCAGAAACCAAAATCGTATTGGCATCTATCCATTGAATTCCAGCAAAGTTTTTTAATTTCGTTCCTAATGCTGAATTAATGTCTACCAAAGTAACCAATTCAGTAGCTTTTGCGTTAGTGGTTGAAGCCGACATCATTTTAGTAAAGTTATCGGTGTAATAAACGTAGTTGTTGGAGTTTGGAATCCATTGAAAACCAGCTAATTTATCTGCGCCAAATTTACGCCCCTGCTGTAAAACTCCATCTTCTAAAGTGATTTTTTTTAATTGTCCTACAGCTGTGAGGGCAATGAATAACGTAAATAAAAGTACAATCTTTTTGTTCATAATTGAGTTGGTTTATTGCGGTAAAGATATAAAAAAGGATACGACGTAATTAGACTAACCTTCGTATCCTTTGTTACAGTTTTAGTTTAAACAGTAAGGTTTTTTTGAACTATTTACTCTGCTGTAGTAGGATCAATAGTTGCAAAAACTTCATTCACCGCGTTTGCTTGAAAGCCACCTTGTTTGGCATGCTCGCGAACCATTTCTTCATTAGGAGCAATATAGGTACAATAAATTTTGTCTTTGGTTACATAACTACTAACCCATTGTATCTGAGGTCCCAAGTTACTTAAGACGCCACAAGAAGTTTGTGAGATACTTTTTAATTGTTCCGGAGTTAAATTACCAGCTCCTGGAATTTCTCTTTCAATTACATATTTTGGCATAAAGTGAATTGTTTAACTCCTACTTGTTTGGCTTTTCGGATGCGCCCCGTTTTTTTTGAATAGTAGCTGGTTTCCATTTGATTTTGAAGAATATAAAACTACAAAAAAATTGCAACATGCGATTATTGGCGATTAAAAAACTGCTGCGCAATATAGTTAACTTAGAGCAGCAGTGTTTATGATTATGATTACGATTATTTAAACTTAAAATTTTGAAATTTTTATATCGTACTTCTTATTCCCCTTCATTTTCCTTATCCAAATACTCCTGAACAATATTAATAGCATTAGTAACCACATCGCTTAAAGCAGTTATAAAAGTGCCGTCTTCTGCAGTATCTATGGCATGTTTTATAGCTTCTACTTCTTTCGAAATGATTTCGTGTGTAACTTTTTTACCAGATATTGCGATACCTTCCAGTATTAAACCAATGATTTCTTCTTCGGTTCGTCCACGTAAGTATTTCTCTTGTCGGATGATAATATGGTCAAACATACGCGCAGCAATCATGGCGCATTCTTTTATATCTTCGTCACGACGGTCACCAACTCCGGCTATAATTCCGATTTTTTTTGTTGCTTCCACACTGCTTAAAAATTCTTCTACCCCTTTATATCCAGAAGGATTGTGCGCAAAATCAATCAACACTTTGAACTTTTTAAACTCGAAAATATTCATTCTTCCTGGCGTTTGTGCGGCACTCGGAATAAAAGTCTGCAACGAAAGACTAATATCATCTGTTTTAAATCCTTGTAGATAGGCGGCTAATGTCGCAGCTAAAACATTGGCAATCATGAACTTCGCTTTTCCACCCATGGTTAATGGAACATGAGTAGCACGCTCGACTCTTATTTTCCATTCTCCTTTTTTGATGGTAATGAATCCGTTTTCGTAAACCGCTACAATTTTGCCAAGTTTGGAAAATTCTTTTACTTTCGGATTGTTTTCATCCATGCTGAAATAGGCAATATTGCAACTCAATTCGTTGGCAATTTTTAAACATTGATCATCTTCGGCATTTAGAATTGCCCAACCGTCTTTTTTAACGCTTTTTACAACAGTAGATTTCACACGAGCCAAATCGTCTAAAGTATGGATATCGGATAATCCCAGATGATCTTCTTGAATATTAGTAATAATAGCTATATCACAACGACTGAAACCCAATCCCGAGCGAAGTATACCACCACGAGCAGTTTCTAAAACGGCAAATTCTACGGTGGGATCTTTTAAAATATATTCGGCAGAAACGGGTCCGGTTGTATCGCCTTTTTCCATCATGTGGTTTTGCACATAAATTCCGTCAGATGTGGTAAATCCCACCTTATAACCGTTGTTTTTTACAATATGGGCCATCAAACGAGTTGTAGTAGTTTTACCATTGGTTCCAGTAATAGCAATAATTGGAATTCGACTTGGTTTTCCCGGAGGATATAACATATCAATAACCGGAGCGGCTACGTTTCTTGGTAAGCCTTCAGACGGCGCTAAGTGCATTCGAAATCCAGGTGCTGCATTAACTTCTAAAATACAACCGCCATTTTCTTTTAAAGGTTGTGTTAGGTTTTCTGCCATAATATCAACACCACAAATGTCTAAACCAATAACACGTGAAATTCTTTCACATAAGAAAATATTTTCAGGGTGCATCAAATCGGTTACATCTAAAGATGTTCCACCAGTACTTAAATTGGCAGTCGATTTTAAATAAACAATTTCGTCTTTTTTAGGAACTGTATCTAAAGTATAATTTAATTTTTCTAGTAAATCGGTAGTGTCTCTATCCACATCAATTTGAGTTAGTACATTTTCATGTCCGTAACCCCTTTTAGGATCTTGATTGGTTTCATCGATTAGTTGTTGGATGTTTTGTTTGCCATTTCCTTTAACGTGCGCAGGTTCTCGTTTGGCTGCGGCAACCAGTTTGTTATCTATTACTAAAACTCTGAAATCAAAACCTGTGATGAATTTTTCTACAATAACTCGCTGACTGTATTTTTTAGCATACGCTAAGCCTTCAACAGCATCTTCCCATTTTTTAACATTGATGGAAGCCCCTTTTCCGTGATTACCATCTAAAGGTTTAATTACTATAGGAAAGCCAATTTTTTTAACTACTAATTCTAAATCTTCTTCATCTACACAAATGCCACCATTTGCAACCGGAATAGAGGCAGCGTCTAACATTTTCTTAGTTTGTTCTTTATTGCAAGCGATATCAACAGCGATGCTGCTGGTTTTACAAGTAATCGTAGCTTGAAAACGCATTTGATTAATACCATATCCTAATTGTACCAATGAATTAGTACCTAAACGAATCCATGGTATATCACGTGCTACAGCTTCTTCTACTATACTTCCTGTAGATGGTCCAAGTCGAACACGTTCTCTAATTTCACGCATTTTTTGAATATCTGCTTCTAAATCGTAATCGTTTCCTGCTATTAAAGCTTCGGCGATAGCAACAGCACTCTCGGCAGCGAACATTCCTACATTTTCTTCGGTATAGCTAAAGACAACATTATATATTCCTGGAGTTTTTGTTTCACGAGTACGACCAAAACCAGTTTCCATTCCGGCTAAAGTTTGAATTTCTAACGCGATGTGTTCAATTACATGCCCCATCCATGTGCCCTTATCTATTCGCATAAAAAAACCACCACGACAACCTTCAGAGCAACGGTGTTCAATCATAGTGGGAAACATGGCTTCAATACGTTCACGAAATCCTTCAATTTTGTTAGTTGGACGCTCTTCCATTTCTTCTAAATCCAAACGCATTTGGATTAATTTCTTTCTTTGTACACTCCAAATATTTGGTCCACGTAACGCTTGAATTTTATCGATTTTCATATAATAAAGTATTGTATTTTTATGTGATGGTGTAATGAATTTGTTAAAAATAAAAAATATTTGCTACTCTGAAACATTTTTGATGAGAAAAAGATGGTTTTTTATTTGGATTACTGCGTATCTGTTGATTTTTAGATTGTTAGAAACGGCTGCGCCTATAGAAACGCCCCATGGGCTATAGAAACGTTTCACTATAGATAATTAAGACTCAATCTAAAGCGAAGCGTATCTATAGTGAAGCGTAGCGGAACGTTTCCATAGCGAAGCGTTTCTATAGGCGTAGCCGTTTCCAAATCGAAGTGTCCATTGTTGAAAAGTACCCAATAAGTTTTGCTTCAAATTCTAAAAATTGATTTGGTTAGTATTAAGAAATCGTTATTTTTACGGCATGAACATACGAGGAAAACTAATTATTATTGGCGGAGCTGTTGACAAAGGCAGTTTTACTGAAACCGATTTGGATAAAAATAAGCCGCAAAATTTAAACTTTTTTGAAGAAGGAATTTTGAAACGTCTTATTAAAGAATCAAAAAACAAAGAATTATCACGAGTTGAGGTAGTAACAACAGCATCAAAAATCCCTAAAGAAATTGGTGCCGAATACGTAAAAGCGTTTAGTTATTTGGGTGCCAATAATGTCGATGTTTTGAATATAGAACGGCGAGAACAAGCCATGGATTCTGAAGTATTATCTCGTTTAAAAGCAGCAGATGTTGTAATGTTTACTGGCGGTGATCAATTGCGATTGACCTCTATTCTGGGAGGAACTCCGTTTGATGATATAATTCTTGATAAATATAGAAACGAAGATTTTATTTATGCTGGTACTTCGGCAGGTGCCGCCGCAGCTTCTAATAATATGATTTACCAAGGAAGTAGCTCGGAAGCTTTGTTGAAAGGAGAAGTAAAAATCACTTCAGGTTTAGGGTTGATTGACGATGTAATAATAGATACTCATTTTGTGCAACGTGGCCGCATTGGAAGACTTTTTCAAGCGGTAGTAGGTAATCCGAAAGTATTGGGAATTGGACTCGGAGAAGACACAGGATTATTAATCACCAATGGAAGACAAATGGAAGCAATTGGTTCTGGTCTTGTGATTTTAGTTGATGGACGTGAAATTAAAGATACCAATTTAACACAAGTCGAATTAGGACACCCCATTTCAATTAATCATTTGGTAACCCATGTTTTGAGTAAAAACGATACTTTTGATTTGGATACTTTTAAGATGACGATTAAATCTTCGCAATATGTTTAGACTGCGCAGATCGTTAGACCTTTTAGACTTCTTAGATTTTAAGATGATTAAATGGTCTAAGTAAGTCTAAGAAGTCTAAGTCAGTCTAATAAATCTAAAATGAAAATAATCATCCACGGTGGATTCTTTTCAGAATCATCAACCAATCACGAAACAAAAGTAGCCAAGCAAAATGCATTATTGCGGATTGTGAAGGATGCCTATTTGTATTTGCAAAATCATTCTGCATTAGAAACAGTAGTGTATGCGGTGTCGTTGTTGGAAGATGATGAATTGTTTAATGCTGGAATTGGGTCGCAGATACAAGCCGATGGAAAGATTCGCATGAGTGCTTCATTGATGGATGGTGAAACCCAAAAAATGAGTGGCGTGATTAATATTGAAGAGGTGAAAAATCCAATTCAGGTGGCAGAAGTATTGATGCATTTTGATGATAAAGTATTGGGAGGAAGCGGTGCTACTAACTTTGCAAGACAACACGGATTTGAGAAATTTTCTACCGAAACTGCGCAACGCCGGAGTGAATACGAAGCCAAACTGGCAGCATCTCGATTAGGAACTGTTGGTTGTGTAGCTTTGGATGCAAATAGCAAATTGGCCGCCGCGACTTCAACAGGAGGAAAAGGATTTGAGATTCCGGGACGCATTTCCGATTCGGCTACCGTAGCCGGAAATTATGCCAACAAATTTTGCGGGGTTAGTTTAACTGGAGTAGGGGAAGACATAGTTAGCAATGCAACTGCAGCTAAAATAGTGACACGTGTTACCGACGGATTTACTTTAGATAAAGCATTTGAAAAGACTTTTAAGGAACTTTTACCTTATGATGGTTTTGCTGGAGCAATTGCTATTGATAAAGACGGAAATGTATTTCACCAAGATTCACATCCAAGTATGGTGTTCGCGAGTTTTGACGGCGTTAATGAGGAAGTTTTCTGTTAAAATGACACTAAATATTTAGCCACGAATTGCACGAATTAACTCAGATAAATTCGCTTTTATTGGGCACTATAAAATCTAGAATTTTTTATGATTCTGTTTTTCGGGTTGAAAAAAATACTTTTCGACACAAATTACAATTGCAATTCCCATAATGTAAGTTAGTATATCCATCCAAGAGAAGGAAGTTCCGATTACAGTTCGAGCTATTTTTGATTTTTCTAATCCTAGTTTTTCGACAATGTTTAGGTATTGTAGAAATTCGATTGTAAAAGCAAAAAGCAATACTGCTATTGCAGCTGTTGTGACAGATAATTTGATAAATGATTTTAAAAAGCAATAGATTAGAATTACAACGAAAACATCGCCAAGATAAGGTCTTATAAAATTGTCATGTACATATAAGGCAATTAAAACTTCAGTAAAAAAAACCAAAATGGCAATGTAAAAGTAGTTTTTATTGAACGTTAGCATGAAGTTTTATTTTCTTCTGATGATTTTACTTTTTGGCAAACTGGCTTCTTCGGTTTTACTTGACGGCTCAATTAATTCGTTAAGTTGTTTGATTTCAAAATCGGTTAAATCACGGAATCGACCAACAGGAATATCTAACGAAATATTGATAATTCGGGTTCTTTTTAAAGCTGTTACTTCATAATCTAAATACTCACACATACGACGAATTTGTCGGTTTAATCCTTGAGTTAAGATGATTTTAAAGATGTATTTGCTCACTTGTTCTACTTTACATTTTCGGGTAACAGTATCTAAAATCGGAACGCCTTTCGCCATTTTTTCGATGAATCTTTCGGTAATTGGACGGTTGACGGTTACGATATATTCTTTTTCGTGATTGTTGCGTGCACGTAGAATTTTGTTAACGATATCGCCATCATTAGTCATAAAAATCAAGCCTTCGCTGGCTTTATCTAATCGGCCAATTGGAAAAATACGTTCGGGATAATTGATATAATCTACAATATTGTTACGTACTTCAAGATTGGTTGTACACTCAATTCCGACTGGTTTATTAAAAGCTAAATATATTGGTTTTTCTTTATTTTCTCGGATGAGTTTGCCATCGACACGAACTTCATCTTTCATTGAAATTTTGGTTCCCATTTCTGGAACTACACCATTTATTGTCACCCTTCCTTGCTCAATTAATTTATCGGCTTCACGGCGGGAACAGAATCCGGTTTCGGATAAAAATTTATTGATACGGGTAAGGTTTTCTTCCATAAGGCAAAGATAGAAATTTTGGATGTAACGTCTTTAAGATTTTGAACAAAAGGAAAAATGGATAACTTTTAGCCCTGATGTAAGGGAATAACCTTTTTGTAAAAAAGTTATGGAAAGGCAGCAGGATTTACGACAACAAAAAAGCCCAAGCCATTATGCTTCAATAAAATCGACTATAGTTTTATACAGTTGTTCATCGTGCATGCTATGACCAAGTCCGGTTGTTTCTATAAGCTTTGCATTTTTCCATGAAGATGCCATTTTTTTTGCTTCTTCAAAACGAACAACAGAATCATTTAAATCGTGAGCTATTATGCCAGTAATGGATGTGTTAAGTAAGAATTTTGATGCCGAAAAATCTTCAATTAAAATATCAAATCGTTTTTTGGTGTAGGCAATAAGGAACTTATGTATTTTTGAATTTAAGCCTAGCAAATCAATATAGTTTTGTAGTAAAACTGTAAAATCGGAAGGAGCGCCTAGCAGCACCATTTTTTCTAAATAATTTTTATATTTATATTGAAAATAAGTACAGGCAGTTCCTCCAATAGAGTGACCTATAATATATTTAGGTTTGTATTTTTGAGAAATTACATTAATAAATTCAGCATAAGTTGGAACATTAAATTCTATTCCGCTTGACAATCCGTGTGCTGGAGCATCAATTGCAATTATTGTTTTCTTTGTGAATGTTAATTGTTTTAGTAAAGCTTCCCATCTAGAGGCATTGCTTTCCCAGCCATGAATTAATAAAATCACCTCGTCATTACCTTTCCAAGTATATGTTTGAAATTGATGTTGGTTGTAAAAATGTGTTTCTTGTTCTGCATTTAAAAACATTTTAGGAAGTTTTTCTTTTTTCAGTTTTCCTTTGCGAGGTTGACTAAAAAACGCATACGCAATTGAGAAGCCTTTTTTTGGAAAAATAAAACTGAGCATGTTAAGGTACATGCCTAAACTTTTGGCTAGTATTTTTTGTGTATAATTTGGCATAAAAAAATCCCGATAATTTCGGGATTTAAGATATTACATTTTTGCGAATAATTTTTCCATTTTTTCTCTTTCTTCTTCTGCAAGAGTAGAATCGACTAATATTCTGCCTGAATGTTCATCGGTGATGATTTTTTTTCTTGCTGCAATTTCCACTTGTATTTGAGGTGGAATGGTAAAGAAAGAACCCGCCGAAGCCCCGCGCTCAATTGAAACAACTGCTAAACCATTTCTTACACTTGAACGAATTCTTTTGTAAGCTGCTAACAAACGCTCTTCAATTAATGCTTCATATTCAGCAGATTTTGCTATTAAAAAGCCTTCTTCTTTTTGAGTTTCAGCCATGATATCATTCAGTTCTGATTTTTTGTGTTTTAAGTGTGTAGATTTTTGTTCTAATTTTTCTTTAGAATTATTAATCACTTCTTTTTTGTGCTCGATAGATGCCTTCATTTCTTTAATTTGCTTTTCAGCCAATTGAATTTCAAGTTCTTGAAATTCAACTTCTTTTGTTAAAGAGTTAAATTCTCTATTGTTTCGAACGTTTTTTTGTTGTTCGGTATATCTTTTTATAGCTATTTGATGATCGTCAATAGCATTTTTCTTCGTTTTGATTTGGTCTTCGATAGTAGTTAAATCACTTTGTAATTTTTCTAAACGAGTGCTCAAACCAGCTACTTCATCTTCTAAATCTTCTACTTCTAAAGGCAATTCACCTCTAACATTTCTGATTTCGTCAATTCGGGTATCGATAATTTGTAAATCGTATAGCGCTCTTAATTTGTCTTCAACGCTTAATTCTTTTGTAGTAGCCATATTTTATAAGTACTTAACTGGATTTGTATTTTCTTCTGATAAAACGACTGCAAAATTAGTAATTTTTTCTTTAAGAAAATCAACAATATAATTTTTTGTGAATCTTTCACTTTCATAATGGCCGATATCGGCTAGAAGTAACTGATTTTCAGCTTCATAAAAATTATGATACTTCAAATCGGCTGTTAAATAAGCATCAGCTCCAGCTAGAATGGCATTTTTTATAGCAAAGCTTCCAGAGCCACCCAAAACAGCCACTTTTTTAATAGGTTTATTTAAAAAAGTACTGTGTTTGATACAACCACATTGCATTTTGTTTTTTACAAATGATAAAAAATCGATTTCAGACATTGGGTTTTCAAGAACTCCAATCATTCCCAATCCGATATTCTGATGTTTATTTTGTAAATCGTAAATTTCATAGGCTATTTCTTCATAAACATGATTTGAAAATAATGCTTTTACTATTTTGCTTTGAAGGTGCTTTTCAAAAACAACTTCTATTTTGATTTCTTTAGCTTCAACAAATTCAAATCGTTCTCCTATTTCGGGATTGCTATTTTCATTTCCCATATAAGTTCCAATACCTTGTGAATTAAAACTACAATCTTCATAATTCCCAATTTTTCCTGCTCCAGCATCAAATAATGCGTTACGAACTTTTTCTACATTTTCTGGAATGGTGTAGGTAACTAATTTTTGTATAAAGTTTTGTTTAGGAACTAAAATTTTAGTGTTTGTCAATCCCAATGCATCACTAAAAATTTTATTCACTCCGTTTTTGTGATTGTCTAAAGCGGTGTGAACTGCATAAATAGCGATATCGTTTTTAATGGCTTTTAATACAACACGTTCAACATAATTTGCTCCCGTAATTTTTTTTAATCCAGAGAAAATAATAGGGTGAAAACAAACTACTAAATTGCATTTTTTAGAGATGGCTTCATCGATAACGTTTTCTAAAGCATCGTGGCAAATCAAAACTCCGCTTGCTTCGTTTTCCTGATTTCCGAGTAACAATCCTACGTTGTCAAAATCTTCAGCATACGCTAAAGGTGCCATTTCTTCTAGGAATGTAAGGATTTGTTTTATTTTCATAGTTTAGATTATTGGATTTCTCGATTTCTCGATTTTCGAATAATCGAAAAATCGGACAATCGATTTTATGTCGACCATTCGTTCAATGTTTCCTTTATTGTCCAAACTCCTTTTATATTTTCAAATAACAGATAACAACTATTATTGTGTTCAATATTTCTATAAAAGGCAACCTTAACCAAGCAATATTTTGTATCAAAAAAAATAGGTTTGCTTACAATCATCAATCTTTGATTATTGTCATTGAAGCGTTTAGATACTTTTTGAAATTCTTCATGTGACAAACAGGAATTGACTTTGGTTTTTAAGTATTTATTTTCGGTTGCAAAAATGGCATTCAGCTCTTGGTCCCAATTTTCATTTAAAGTAATATCAATTTTAGATTTAATTGAATTTGCGTTTTTTTTCAACAATTCGTTACCTTGAATTACTTCATTAACTTCTTCATTATTTGGGGCTTTATTGCAGTATAAACTCAGAAATTGCAATCTATTTTTTACAATAACTTTTTCATTTTTGTAGTATTTGTTTAATATAACTTTTAGTATTGCAGCCTCATCTTTTTCTTGAGCGGAAATAAATGTAGTAGACAGAAAAAATAATAATAATAAAACGTTTTTTATTTTCATTTTAAAAGCACAAATTATTTAACTAATATTATTTTACTATTCGAGTTAACAGAATCAAAGATAAAATTTTAATTCTTGGAAAAAGTTAAATATATTAAAAAAATAATTCCCGATTTAGTAGCAAAATAATTACTTTCGTACAATGATTATTTTAAGGTATTTACTTTTTCCTTTTGCGATTGTTTATGGGCTTATAATGAACATTCGGAATTTCTTATTTGACAAAGGAGTTCTAAAATCGTATTCATTCGATATTCCAATTATTGCCGTAGGAAATTTGAGTGTTGGTGGAACCGGAAAAACACCTCAAATTGAATATTTAATTCGGTTACTCTCCCCAATGTATGCTGTGGCTACTCTTAGTAGAGGATACAAAAGGAAGTCTAAAGGATTTGTATTGGCTGATTTAAATTCAGATGCAGAATCGCTTGGAGATGAACCATATCAAATGCATTTAAAGTTTCCGATGATAAAAGTTGCTGTAGATGTTAACAGAAAAAACGGAATAGAAAAGTTGTTAAGTATTAATGATAAACCCGATGTTATTTTATTGGATGATGCTTTTCAACATCGAAAAGTTAAAGCAGGGTTTTATATTTTACTAACTTCTTATAACGATTTATTTTGTGATGATTATATGTTGCCAATGGGAAATCTGAGGGAATATAAAAGCGGAGCCAAAAGAGCTGATGTAATCATTGTAACTAAATGTCCAAAAGAATTATCCGAAAAGGAACAAATTACTATTAGAAAAAAAATCAGAACATCTCAACCAGTTTATTTTAGTTTTATTGATTATGATGATAAGGTATATAATAATAGTGAAATTAAAAATGTAAATGAAATACGAATCGTTGATAAATTACTATTGGCAGGAATAGCAAAACCAAATCCTTTTTTTGCATATTTGCAAGGCGAAAAGGATGCGTTTTTAGAATATCCAGATCATCATCATTATACTGAAAAGGATATAAAAAGTATTAAAGAAAAAGCAAATAACAACTTAATTATTACCACCGAAAAAGATTATGTTCGCTTAAAGAATTATCAATTAAAATCATTATTTTATTTGCCAATAAAAAGTAGTTTCATTTCTGAGGGTAATAATTTTGATAAAACAATTTTAGATTATGTGGGAAAAAGTTCAAGAAACAGTAAAATTTATTAAAGAAAAAACAGCAGGATTTGTTCCAGAATATGCTGTTATCTTAGGTTCAGGATTAGGGAGTTTTACAGAAGATATTCAAATTGAATACACACTTGATTATAGTGAAATTCCAAATTTCCCAGTTTCAACTGTACAAGGTCATAAGGGAGCATTGGTTTTTGGAACCATAGGAACAAAAAAAGTGATGGCAATGCAAGGTCGTTTTCACTTCTATGAAGGTTACAACATGAAACAAGTAACTTTTCCTGTTAGGGTTATGAAATATTTGGATGTAAAAAAGTTAATAGTTTCTAGCGCTTCAGGAGGTGTTAATCCAAATTATAAAGTAGGAACCATTGCGATTCTTAAAGACCATATTAACATGATGCCCGAGCATCCGCTAAATGGAAAAAACGATGAACGCTTCGGACCACGTTTTGTAAACATGAGTGATCCATATAGCAAATTAATGATAGCGAAAGCAAAAGAGTTGGCACTTGAAATGAATATTGATGTTCAAGATGGGATATACTTAGCACTACAAGGACCAACTTTTGAAACCTTGGCAGAATATAAAATGGTAAAAAATGTTGGTGCAGATTGTGTTGGAATGTCGACGGTTCCTGAAGTAATTGTAGCACGTCATATGGAAATGGAAGTTTTCGGACTTTCAGTTATTACCGATATGGGAGATGAAGACAACATTGAAGAAGTGAGTCATTCAGAAGTATTAAAAGCAGCTCAAAAAGCGGAACCTCATGTAAGAAGATTAATAAAAGAATTAATTTTAAACTACTAACTAATCAGTTAAATATTTAGCAATCATTTGATAAAATAATTCTGGTTCGAAAGGTTTTGTAATAACATCAGTCATTCCATAAGAAATTAACATTTCTTTATTTTCATTTAAAGAAATAGCCGTTAATGCTATGATTGGAATTTGAGAATTAAATTCTCTTATTTGTTGTGTCGCAATATTTCCATTTATCCCAGGTAAATGAACATCCATTAGCACTAAATCAAAATCGTTTTTTTCTTTCAATAACGTAACTGCATCTTCACCATTATCTACAATTTTGCAAAACATCCCTTTGTTTTCAAGCATTTTTTTGGTAATCATTTGGTTGATTTTATTATCTTCAACCAGTAGAATTTTTTTATCATGAATTACTTTTTCATCAAAACTTTGTTTTTCTATGGTATGTATTTCTTCTTCAGATACTTCAAATGGTAATATAAATGAAAAAGTAGCACCTAAACCTACTTTACTGTTTAAATAAATTGTACCTCCAAGTAAATCAATTAATTTTTTAACAATTGCCAATCCTAAACCTGTTCCGCCATACTTTCTATTTATTTCGATCGAGCCCTGAGAAAAACTATCAAAAATAGATTCTTGTTTATCTTCTGGAATTCCAATTCCATTATCAACCACTTTAAAAGAAATCGTAATTTTATTATCCTCAACAGTATTAATAGTTGCTATAACTTTTACAAAGCCATTTTCAGTAAACTTTAATGAATTATTAATCAAATTCATAAATATTTGAGACAGTTTTGTAGGATCTCCAATAAGATTATTTGGAATAGTTTCATCAATTATTATTTCAAAATTGTTTTTATTTTCAAGTGCAATTTCTTTTAAAGAATGTTGAATGTTTTGAAGTAATAATTTTAAATCGAAATTAATTTTTTCAATCGGAATATTCTTTGATTCTATTCGATTTATTTCTAAAATATCATTAATAAATGCCAATAAATAATTGCCAGAAAATTGCAATGATTTAAGGTATTCCATCTGACTTTTATTAGGGTTTTCTACTATAAGTAAGTGGGTAATTCCATTAATTGCATTAAGAGGTGTTCGTAATTCATGACTTACTGTTGATAAAAATTCTGTTTTGGCTTTTGTTGCTTTCTCAGCAATTTCTTTAGCAATTTGTAACTCTTTGTTTTTCTCTATTAATAAAGAATTGGAGCGATTTCTTATAATGTTGTTTTTGTATAAAGCAATACTTAATAAAGATAAAATGGAAATCAAGCAAATGGCAAAAATGTTAACTAATTTAGAAAGGGATTTATTATTTTCTTTTGTAATTACTTTTGAAGATTTTAAATTTCCATTATGATTACTTAAATCAGTATAAATTTCATCCAGATTAGCATAACAAATGGCAATTTTATGGTCATCTTTTAATTTAATTGCAATAGATAATGCTTTTTTAGAACAGATTAAACAATCTTTAATGTTGTTGTTTTTTTTATGAAAATTTACCAATTCAATATAATAATCAACACTGTCTATTTTCTTAGAATTTAACTGTGAAAAAAGCAATGCTGGTAAAAGAAAAGCTATTAGTATTAATGACCTCATATTAGGGTAATAGTAACAATATATTGGCATAAAGTATGGAATTTATTTAGAAATTAATACAATCAAATCAATAATTCTAGAGGTATAACCAATTTCATTGTCATACCAACCAACTACTTTTACCATTTTATCTATTACAGACGTTAATTGAGAATCAAATAAGCAGGAGTTTTTGTTGCCAATAATATCAACTGAGACTATAGGATCTTCGGTATAATCAAGTATTCCGATAAGATTTGTTGTAGCTGCTAATTTAAAAGCTTTATTTATTTCAGCAATAGTTACTGCTCTTTTTACATTGAAAGTAATGTCTGTTAAAGAACCATCTGGCACCGGAACACGAATGCCACAACCGCCAATTTTATTAGCCAATTCTGGGAATATTTTTGTTAACGCTTTTGCAGCTCCAGTAGTTGTTGGAACTATGGATTGACTAGCACCACGAGCTCTTCGTAAATCTTTGTGTGGTTGGTCGTGTAAACTTTGATCTGTTGTGTAGGAGTGAATTGTTGTAATATAAGCTTGTTCGATGCCGCATAAATCGTTGATAACCTTCATCATCGGAGCAGCATTATTGGTAGTGCAACTTGCGTTAGAAATGATTGTTTCTGTTCCTTCAAGAATGTGTTCATTTACGCCTAAAACAACAGTTTTTATTTGAGGAACTTCTGATGGTGCAGTAAGAATTACTTTTTTGGCTCCAGCTAAAATGTGCTGATTAATTTCTTCAAACGTATGGAATTTACCAGTTGCTTCAATCACAATATCGATATTTAGTAAGTCCCAGTGTAAATTGGAAACTTCCTTTTGATGAAAAAACGCATACGATTTTTCATTTACTAAAATCGAAGTGTCATCAAACGAAACGGGATAAGGTAAAATACCATGAATGCTATCGTATTTAATGAGATGCGCCATTGTTTTGTTATCGGCAATATCATTTATAGCAACTACTTCAACAGCGGGATGATTGATAAGTAATCGAAAAAGACTTCTTCCAATTCTCCCAAATCCATTAATAGCAATTTTAGTTTTAGTATTCATTTAGCTAATTACAAAATGTGTTTTTGAGCATGGTAGCTTGAACGAACTAAAGCGCCACTTTCAACATGACGGAATCCCATTGCTTTACCAATTTTTTCATATTTTTCAAATTGATCTGGATGAATAAATTCTTTTACAGGAAGGTGTTTTTTGCTGGGTTGTAAATATTGACCAATAGTTACAATATCTACATTATTATCACGTAAATCTTGCATGGTTTGAATTACTTCTTCTTCGGTTTCTCCGAGTCCGAGCATGATGCCCGATTTGGTTCTTTTAATTCCTTTTTCTTTTAGGTATTTTAAAACAGCTAAACTTCGATCGTATTTAGCTTGAATTCTGACTTCTCTAGTGAGTCTTCTAACTGTTTCTACATTATGGGAAACCACTTCTGGGTTAGCATCAATAATACGATCAATATTACGTTCTACTCCTTGAAAATCTGGAATTAAAGTCTCTAAAGTTGTTTCCGGATTCATTCTTCTAATCGCTTGAATCGTTTCAAACCAAATAATAGACCCCATATCTTTTAAATCATCTCTATCTACACTGGTAATTACGGCATGTTTTATTTTCATGATTTTAATAGAACGGGCTACTTTTTCAGGTTCATCCCAATCTACGGTTTCAGGTCTTCCTGTTTTTACACCACAAAATCCACAAGAACGTGTACAAATATTTCCAAGAATCATAAATGTTGCAGTACCTTCTCCCCAACATTCGCCCATATTAGGGCAGCTACCAGAAGTGCAAATTGTATTTAATTTGTACTTATCTACCAAACCTCGAAGTTCAGTGTATTTTTGACCAATAGGTAGTTTTACTTTGAGCCATTTTGGCTTTCCAATAGGTAATGTATTTTCTACAACGGTATCCATAACTACAATTTTGTATTGCAAAGATACAAATGTTGATTGTAGATTTAATTTTATTACTCAATAAAATCCAAATCAGAATTATGAGTTTCGCTTATCGTAAAAATAGCATAAAATCCAATCGCAAAAACAATACTACCTATTATTGCAGCAGAAATAATTACGGTATTACTTTTCTTTAAAAAATCAAAACCGATTAACATTAATGGAACGGCACCACGAACTATATTCGGAATTGTTGTAGCAGCTGTACTTCTCAGATTAGTGCCAAATTGTTCTGCAGCAACAGTAACGAACATGGCCCAAAATCCAGTTCCGAGTCCAATCCAAGCACAATAAAAATAATACATATTTTC
>CALPIE020000035.1 GCA_943323545.2 Bifidobacterium breve
ATTATACCAAGAAAGACTTCAACAATAGTTACTGCTGAAAGAAAGAAAAAAACTTTCCAAATTCTACCAGTATTAGAAACGTGCTCGTGTGCGTGTGACATAATAATAAACTATAAAATTAAACTAAATAGAAGAATGTAAATACGAAAACCCAAACCAAATCGACAAAGTGCCAATACAATCCCACTTTTTCAACCATTTCATAAGATCTTCTTTTCTCGTAAGTTCCTAAAAGAATATTTATAAAAATAATAATATTAATAATAACTCCAGAAAATACGTGAAAACCGTGAAAACCTGTAATGAAGAAAAAGAAATCTGCAAATAATTTACTGCCATATTCATTTCTAGTTAAGTTTGCTCCTTCTACAACCAGATGAGCATTTGCCATCATTACTTCCGATTGCTCTCTAGTTAAAACCGTTTTGTGTTTGGTGTGAAACTCTTTATCATTTAAAGTTGGATGAGCTCCTACTGAATGCTTAGCTGTTTCTGCACTATAAATAACTTCTGTTCTAACTAATAAATCAGGGTGATTCTTGAATCCTTCTTGAACTTCGGCCACACTATAGGTTGGCAATGTTGCTTCATCAGAAAACCAAGTACCATTACTTCGTTTTAATTGCGTTCTTTCTTCATGTAAAGTTGCTGCAAAGTCTTCTAACTTTACTCTTTTCCCTTTAGCATCTACAAATTGAAGAATACTTCCTCCTTTGGTTTCGATAGCGCCATATTCACCATGTATAAAGTTTTTCCATTCCCATGCTTGTGAGCCAACAAATATCAAACCTCCAATAATGGTTAAAAACATGTAAAAAGCTACTTTTCCTTTTTTCATATGATGTCCAGCATCCACAGCCAACACCATTGTTACAGAAGAGAAAATTAAAATAAATGTCATCAGCGCAACATAATACATTGGAGCTGAAACACCATGCATAAATGGAAAGTGAGTAAACACTTCATCGGCCAATGGCCATGTTTCTATAAATTTAAATCTAGAAAAACCATAAGCTGCTAAAAATCCTGAAAAGGTTAAAGCATCTGAGATGATGAAAAACCACATCATTAGTTTTCCGTAACTTGCGCCTAATGGCTCATTGCCACCATCCCAAGTTTTTCCTTCTGAAGTTCCATTTGTAACCGTCGATCCCATAAAAAATAATAGTTAAAAAGTTCCCAAATTTACATTTTTTTCTTATTTAAAGAAATATAAAAATAAAAACAAATAAATCCACAAGAAATCAAGGAAGTGCCAATACATTGCACCAAGCTCAATACCAAGGAATTGACTTGAATTGTACTTTTGTTTAAAATGATTATAAATTATAATTAATAGTGAAATAATTCCGCCTGCCAGGTGTGCGAGATGTAATAAAACAACTAGATATAAAAAAGTAGCTGTTATATTGCTTTGTGGTCCGGTTAAATAATTCCCTTCTGCAACCATCTGATTGAACCCTTGAAATTGAAAAAACACAAACGCAATAGCTAAAAATAAAGTGGTTAACAAGAAAATCGTTGTTTGCTTTCTTTCGTCTTTTTGGATGGCTTTTTTTGCTAAATGAAAATTAATACTACATCCAATAATCATGACTAAACTTGCAAAAAATGCAGAAGGTATTTGAAAATCTTTTGCCCAATCTGCTCTTTTACTACTAACAATAAAAGCACTTGTTAATCCGGCAAACATCATCGTCATACTAATCATTCCAAAAAGTAACAATAATTTGTAAGAACGATTTGATCGTGCTTTGTGTTCTTCGGCGGTCATTGTCATAATTATCGTAAAAATTTATCTGTTATGTAAATAATTTGCAGCAAAGTTATATAAAAAACGCTTGTTAACATTAATGCTTTTGCAGATTTTGTTGTTCTATTTTGATATAATTTCACAGCATAAAATAACATCCATAAGCCGAGCAAAAATACAACAATTGCTGCAATTGGCGAAATAAATAATTGCCCAGTGTATCCTAAACATGGAAGCAATGAAGCAACTATCAGCCAAACAGTATATAAAATAATTTGCATGGCAGTTGAATTGTCTTTTTTACCAGTCGGAAGCATAAAAAAACCGCCTTTTTCGTAGTCTTCATATAAGAACCAACCTATAGCCCAAAAATGTGGAAACTGCCAAAAAAACTGAATTAAAAATAATGTTCCAGCTTCAATTCCGAAACTACCCGATGCTGCAACCCAACCTAACATAAAAGGAATGGCACCTGGAATAGCACCAACAAAAACTGCTAAAGGCGTTTTAGTTTTTAAAGGAGTATATAAACTAGTATATAGAAAAATAGATATTGCTCCGAACATAGCTGTTTTCGGATTTATCAAATACAATAAAATAACGCCAATTATGGTCAATAAACCAGCAATTAGCAATGCAACATTTGGCGTCATTCTGCCAGCTGGAACCGGTCGGTTTTTAGTTCTGTCCATCAAGGCATCTAAATCTTTTTCGATAACTTGATTAAAAGCATTGGAAGCGCCAACCATACAATAACCGCCAATTGACAACATTAATAAAGTTGTCCAACTAAAAGGATGTGCACTATCAAAACCTAACAAATAGCCAGCAATAGATGAAAATAACACACTAACAGCTAAACCAGCTTTGGTGATTTCTTTGAAATCTTGAAAAATAGATTTAAATGTAAATGTATTTGAAGTACTTAATTCCAATTGGGTTGTTTTGAAAACTGGTGCAAAAGTAGTTCATCAAAAAGGAATTGACAAAAAAGTAGTGATAAAAATTAGTAGAAATTTCAGAAGTAAATTGCTTGGTTTTTTTTGGTTTCCATTTATAACGATAGCGCATTATATGATAAAAGTTGTTTTTTATCATAGAATGCGCTATCAACCGTGTAAAAGATTAATTCTAATAATCAAAATACCAATTAAAAATATCACATCTTAACCCTATTGAGACCCAAGTGGTACTTTCTTTAAAGTTTAATAAAGTATCTTGTGTAGGATTAAAATTTCTATAAATCAAACTGCCAAATAATTTCATATTGGTAGATGGATTTACCAAATATCCTGCTTGTAAATCGGCGATGAAAACGTTGGTTTTATTTCCTTGCCCGATGGTAACACCAGTATCTGAATTACGTTCATCTTCATAATCTCTGTAGATGTTACTTCCGTAATTTGTGTTGGCACCTGAATCTGAAAAGTCTAAACCACGTTGTCCTATCGTAATTTTAGCATCGGCAAAATAACGCCCGTTGTAGTAACGTGCAATTCCGATAAACTCTCTGAAATTGCCTCCCCATTGGTGCCCGAGACTTTGATTGTTATGTCCGTAATTCGTTAACACATTGCTGTGTGCGTATACGTAAGGACGAACATGATTGTATTCTACTTGAACCAATAAATTTTTTATGGTAAATGCATTGTAATATTTAGCTCCTAATTGGTAACCAAATTTATTTTTCCAACTTTTATTACCACCTTTTATTTCACCAAGTGAAAATTCATCGAGTAAAAATTGTCCAAACAAATTAATATGGTTGTTCCATTTGTATTTGGATGTGAGGCCTAATAGTGCGTTTCCACTTTTTGAAGAAGAGGCAAATTCTACCGTTCTGTAAAAAATAATTGGATTTACAAAACTAAAATCGAAACCACGATTGTTTTGATTGGCCCAAATAACCGATTCAAAAAGCCCAATATTCAATCTTTTAGAAGCGTTCCAACTTAAATAATGACTTGCTGCATATTTTGTAGCATAGGTTCCGTCGATTGTTGCTTCTGGTCTAACATCTTTAAGCCATGTGTAGATGTTGGTGTATTTTATTTTCCAAAATTTAGTGTTGATTTTAAAATAGGGATAAGGACTTGCTCCATCGCCCAATAATAAAGAACGATAACCATCACCAATGAAATTCCTTCCGTAACCGAGTTGCAAATCGAAAAACTTACTTGGCGCGAAAGTCAAATTGGCTTCTGCTAATGGAAAATCGTATGCGTCTGTTTTGAACTCTTTTGCTATTCCGATTCCCGGAATTATAGCTGGATTTCCGCCAGATGGTTTTATAGATTCGGCATAGCGGTTAAAATAATCAGAGAATCGTCCTTGACTTTCGAAAATAGTGGTGGTGAAATTAATTTGAGAACCCAAACCTCCTCTAATTTGTAATCCGCGAGTATTTATATAGGTGTAATCGGAGGATCCTGGACTACTTTTACCTAATTGCAGATCAAAAATCGGATTCATAGTAAACCAATAATCTTCTCCTTGAATAGCGACCGTATTTTCATTAAATATTTTTCTTCCCCACCACGACTTTTTATTTTTAACTATTTTGGAGTTGGCTTCTGATAAATTAAAATATTTATTAACCTCTGCATAGGTGAAGGGTTTGGAACTGGTGTGATTGTTTGTTCCTACTTGATTCATTGCTCCATCAAATTGAGCATAATAACTATGTGATAGCGGAATATTAAGATTACTTTCAAATTGTGGATTTTGAAATTTTTTATAGTTTTTTGCAACTGCATCGAATTCGTTAAGTTCCTTATTTTTGTTGTTTTGATTGGGATTATTCGTAGTTAATAAAGGATTAATTTCATCACTCTCCATTTTTATTTCCGTTGGATTTTGTAATGGAATGGCAATTTTGATAGTGTATTTAGAATAAGTTGGTTTACCATTGTAAGTTGCGGGCTTAATTTTAGGAAATTTACCAAAAACCCTTTTGCTTTCTTTAATTAAATCTTCTTCAATCGCGTCGACATATTGCATTTTAAAACTACCATTTTCATCGACTTCAAAAAGTACTTTAACTATTGTTTTTGGATTTTTTAAATTCGCTGGTACTTGAAAATTATTAAAAACAAAGGTTTGCACTTCGTTATAAAAACAACTTTCTAATTCTTTTACTTGTTTGCTTTCACAATTTGGAAAAATCGGAAATTGCTCACTAATTGTATTTTGTCCAAATGTTATAAAGGAATAAAAAAAGAAAAATAGGACTATGCTATATTTAACCATTTTGATAAAATAAAATTACTATTCATTTGAAGAACCAATTTAGTTTATTGATTGCTTATGATAAACTAATTATGGTAAAAATAAAAAAAATCCCAGCAATGTGGGATTTATAGTTGGATTTTATTTGAAAAGATTTTATTCGAAAAAAGCAAACCTAAAAAAGCACCAAAAGTATTGGCTAAAACATCGATAAAGTCGGGACTTCGTGTAGCTGTAAAATATTGAGTAACTTCCATTAAAATACCATAAACGATAGCGAATAATAGAATTGTACTTCCTGTTTTTTTTGTATAATTAGTTTTATTTTTATAGAAACTCCAAAGTACTACAAATACAAAATACAATACAACATGAACTACTTTATCTTTATTTGGTATTGGAATATTACTACCGAAATTTCCAATTGTTACTAAACTCAGAAAAGCAATTATGAAAGTCCAAGTTATAGCAAAAAAAAGTACCGTTGTTTTATTAAGCACCTATTAAATCGCTGTAAGCTTTAGCATCAAGAAGTTCGTCGCATTCTGACATGTTGGCAATTTTTATTTTTATCATCCAACCAGCGCCGTAAGGATCGGTATTAACACTTTCAGGATTACTTTCTAAATCATCATTAAATTCGATGATTTCTCCAGACAATGGTAAAAATAAGTCGGATACAGTTTTAACAGCTTCTACAGTTCCGAAAACCTCATCTTTATCAAGAGTTTGATCGAGAGTTTCAACTTCAACATATACGATGTCTCCTAATTCTTTTTGAGCAAAATCGGTAATCCCAACAGTTGCTATATCGCCATTAATTGCAACCCATTCGTGGTCTTTTGTGTATTTTAAATTCGCTGGAATGTTCATTTTATTATATTTTTTATTTTATCCAAAAATAGTAATTATTCAATAGGATTTCAAATGCTTTTATTAACAATTATTAGTTTCCAAAATTATATCTTAATGTAAATCCAGATCTAATATTTGTTAAAGGAAATGAAGTAGAAATAACAGCTTGTGAAAACATATGGTCATAAAAGAATATGGCTGTTAGATTTTTACTAAAGGAATAATCGGCGGTTAATTTTGCAGACCAAATATCTTGACCTCCACCAAGTTGGTTGTTATCGTAATCTAAATAACGAACTATGGTTTTATTATTTCTATAGGAGAAATCTAGCTTCACATTTATATCCCCTTTAATTATTCCGGTTGGAGAATCTGCTAATCTAGAAGAGAAAATCACATCTTTAAATCGATATCCTGCACCTAAAATATATTCAACTCCTTTTATTTCAGTAAGTAAGTTATTATCAAAACTCATAGAAAGTGCTCGGTCTTTTTTCATTTCTAGTAATACTTTTAAAGAACTTTTTAATTCAAAATCAATTCTCGCAAGTGGACTAAACTGTTCTACTAAATTAATGTTTCCAATTAATGTAGGGTTGTTAAAATTGCCCCCTAAATCTAGACCGTTTGGATTTCTATCATATTCAAAATTAGAACGGAAAGAATTAATTGTATAGGATGATTTGTAACTATGTTGAATTGAAAAACGTTTAAACTTTTCTTTAAAATATTTATAGCGCATCAATCCGTTGTATTTGATATTCCAATTTGGAAGTGGAATTTCTCTAAATGCACTAAAAGATATTTTCTTGGCACTTTCACCTTTTGGGTTACTGAATAAACCTGTATAAGCTGCTAAAAATGATGGAATTAATACTACTTGACTGTTCTTGCCAAATCCTTGAGGATATCCATCTATATCTAATGGATAAGTAGTTGAACCATAGTAATTTTGAGCTAGTCTATTGGCAATAATAATTCTATTTCCTCTAAATTCATCGAAGGCAGAAGACGTATTTTCATCACTAGTTTTAAATGCTGTTTTCAACATTATAGTTGAAATAGCATAATTACCGGTAGTAAAAGGAGATCTTGAATTATATGTCCCGTCGTCTGATACATCAAATTGTTCTGAGAAATTAGAAGCATAGGTTCTGTTTCCACTTAAATCAATTTTAAAATCTGGAAATAAGTCAATATTTGCTGTAAAGTTTAAAGTTCTATTTGTAACCTGAGTAAAGCTTTGGTTAAATTCTGGATACTTGGTCAACCATCCGTTTTTGGCTGCTTCAAAACGAATCTCATCTTGGTTTCCAAAGGCAAATCCTAGAGAAGGTTTGGCTGTTCCGAAGAAACCTATACTAGGAGTATAACCTGGTAATACTGTTCCTCTGTTTTCTGTATAGTCAATTTGAAAATTTTTAACACTGGTTAACACTCCGATTAAACCTTCTAAAAACACACTTCTTTCCTTTTTTGTACTTGGTTTAACTGCTGTTATTTTTTCACCTGGTTTAGGTGGTGCAGTATTTGTTTTAGTATCAGCAGCTTTGGTTTTTTTTGTTAATCCTAAATATTTATAAAAAGCATCCATACTAAATACTGTATTTAAACGATGCGCACCAGCGTTTTGAATTGTATTTCCTAAATTATAAATATTCCCGTTTTCGTCTTCAATTGATGCTAATGCTAAAGAAGAGCGTTGCCAACTATAATTTCCTGTATAAGTGTAAGCCGATTTTACAAAACTTAAGAAAGGTAATTTATTTAAAGGTAAATCATAATTTACAGTTAACTGCTGTGTATGTTGATTTGGTGTTCCTGGATTAAAATAATCAGTAAAGACTGTATAACTATTATCTGGTTCGTTGTTCTCGTTTAAATAATTTCTAACAATATTATTAGAACTAGCCGTAAAATTAAGTTTAAGGGCTTTTGTTAAATTATAATTAAATCCATATTGATAATTAAACAAGAAATTTCTTCTGTATAAAGACTCTAATCCCAACCCTTCAACATCAACTAATCTGAATTGTTGTTTATTAAATTGTCTGTTAATATTTGAACTAAATGAAATATTTGAAGGAAGGTAATTAAAATTAAATTCACTTAATAATTTCCAATAGTCGCTTTTGCTAAATCTCTTGGTTTTTTTAAAAGGTTCTAATGGTTTTGGTTGGAATGCAAATGTATAATCGACTGCCGAATTTACTAACTGATCTTTAAAACTTTCAATTTCATAATTATGACGATTCACTTCATTATAAGAATAAGAGAGTGTTAAATTCTCTGGATCATAAAAATGCTGTTTTTGTTCGGGTGCTCTCTCTTTTTTTACACCAATAAAATTGATACTTTTTCTTTTAGTATAATCAATTGCTCTATTTCTAATGTTACTTCTTTCCGCTTCATCAGTAGTATTGTCTAACAACTGATTTAATCGGATGTCTAAATTAAACGGGTCATATTCTGGCGTGATTGTTTCTTCTCCAACAGAATAATTGAAAGGTAAATTTATCCCCCATTTTTTTGGTAATAATTTTCCTAAACTTAAATTTGTAACAATATTGTATTGAAAAAGATCTACCCTACTTCTTTCGTTTGGTCCTTGTTCTAGAGTTCCAAAACCAGCTGTACTGTATTTTCCTGTTGCAGAGACCGTAGCAAAATCGGCCATGTTAGCATCTAGATTAAGAACTGTAGCCATACCACCTTTATTATCCATATCGGCAATTCTAAGTTCATTAAACCATACTTCTCCTCGAATATCTCTTGCACCAATATCGGTAGTTTTGTATTTATTTTTAATCCCTACCATTAATGTTCTTATCAAACCAAAGTTTGGATTTCCTTTAATCCCTAATCTTAATTTATTTGGTTTATTTGCTAATGCAGGGTCTAATTCATCTTCAACTTTATAATAACCGCCATCAGGATCATTAGATGCGGCACTAAAAGATTGAATTTTTAATTGTGTTAACAAGTCTAAAGACAAATCCATTTGATTGCTTTCTGGCCAAATTTCTTCTGCTGTTGTAGCGCCGAGTTGTGTTTTCTTTAAAGGAATTTCGACTTGATAATAATTAGAAGTAAAATCATTTCCAAATCTAATAAAACCAACCATTTCATCATCCATAAGTGGACTAACATCTCCGACTAATTCTTCAGCATGCAAAAACATTTTTAATTTTTTAAACTGTCGCATATCAACACTAACATTTTTAAAAACAGCTCGTGAATCGGTTGGTTCAAGACCTCCATTTGGATTACTTGCATCTGGCGAAACTCTTAGTGATAACGATTGTTCGTTTTGATTTATTAATGCATTATTATTAAACAATTGTTCTCTTTGTACACCAGGTGGCGGAATATAATTTATCGGCGTTCTAGCTTCATTTTCTTGAATATTAACTACTTGTACTTCAAAATTAGTTCCGTCATCACTTGGGTCATCTTGAGGCAATGGATATTGTAATGAAACATCGTATCTTCTCCATTCACCACGAACTAAATCTAAAGCACCAAATCGGGTGGTAATTCTATCATTAAATCCTGTCATAAACATTCTCATAAAACGGATAGAACGAAAATCGGTTATACTCCCAACAGTATTAAAAAATTGATTTATTGGAATTTTAAATTGTACCCATCTTGCTTTCGCTTGAGCACCATTAGGAAGCGTAATATCTGTTAATTTGATATCGGTAACAAAATTTTGGCCGACAGTAGCTAATGAAGAAGGATTAATATTAATTCTATATTCGTAGTAAGCATTAATCGTATTCATTGTATTATCCCTATTAATATCCTCTACATCAGGAACAGTTGTAGAACCTCTATTCGTATCAGAAACATCTGTTGGAGAATTCCCTTGAACATTATTGTAATTTGCATAACGGTTTACAATATCATTACCTCCTGCTTGTAAAAAATATTGATAATTATCTGCTGCAGGATCTGGTTGTGCTGCAAAAGCAGGAAAAAGAGCACTTTCGTCTGCATCATTTAAACCATCATATCCAATATCTTGAATAGTTCTATTCGTTGGATCATTATCAAACGCATAAATTAACGATTGTGAAGCTGGTACTTTACCCCATATTGAAGGCACAGAAGGCTGAGTCGAACCAGGTGTAGGCAAACCATTTTCATATAATTTTCTACCATCTTTTAAAACATCTTCAGAAATTTCTCCTAAATTGAAAAGTAAATATCCTGTATTAGAATTACTTGTTTCTACTGGATTAGGATCTCCTGGATAGTTATAAGGATTCAACATCCAAAACTGTATGTATTCAACATTACTTTGTTCAAAATTGGTTGAATTAAGCGATCGCGTTATTCCACCAAAGCTATCGCTTGGATTGGGCAAAATATTTGAAGAAGCTGCAGTAGGATTAAAATTGTAAGGCCCACGTTCTTGAGGTATATAGGTTAAATCTAGGGTGTTAACTACTTGAGATTGTCCTTGTACAATATCTAAAAGCGGATAGAGTTCTCCACTAAAAATACGGCGTGTTCTGTTCAATGATAAATCATCTTGATCAATTCCGCCTGGGGTTTGTGTATAAAAAATAGGATCGATAGAATACCATGACAATTTACCTCTTTTATAACCATAGCTTAAATCGGTTGCTAGACCTCCAAAATCATTATAAACAGGAGTGAATCCAATTGTAGGTCTTTCTGGAGTAGAAGACAATGTCCATGATTGAGGAGATCGCATATCTAGATTGGTTTGTGAACCTTCAAAATCGTCAACATAAACTGTGGCTTCTCCTTGAAATTGATCTGCTTTTGAGGAGTCTGGTTTTAAGAAAGCTACTTCACCTCGAAAAGATAAATTAGAAGGAACATCTGTATCTATATTAGGTAACTTATTTGCTAATCGGGTTAAAAATGGCACTTCGGTTGAGAAGTTAGTATTCATCCCAAAAATAGTATTGTTTACGGATTCTTGTCCATAGTTAGATTTTTGAGTAAAAGGTCTTTCTGTTAATCGTAAAAATGTTGCGCCAACAAGAAATTTATCTGTGAATTTATGTTCTATATTGAATCCGAAAAAGCGTCTGGTTTGTTGTCCAAATACTGAATTATTTTCTAATGAAACTTCAATCGGTGTATTGGATGCCGCTAATGAAGGATCTAAAATTTGAACTCTACCCGCTTGATAATTCACACTATAATCTACCCCCTCAACAAGAATTCTTCCGCCAGCAGTAACTCTAACAGATCCTCTAGGTACATTAAAAGCACCTAATGGTATTCCGTCTCCTCCAGCCGACTTGAATTTTCCTCTTAATTGAAATTTGTTTTTATCGCTAAACTGTAGGGCTGCCGCTTGAGTTGTTTCATACATATTTCTGAAAACGTACTTAGCTTGGTTGGCGTTATAATTTGAAATTATCAAAGGGTCTAAATTATAATCTTCAGATGGAGACGAACGTAATTTTTCGAATAAAAATTTACCAAAAGGTTCTGCAGTTGTAAATATTAATCTACCGTTTTGTTGATCGACTGTCAATCCAGGTAAGAAATCAAAAAAACCATCACCACCATCTTGAGGGTCATTATTGAAATTTAATCTATCAACATTAAACACTTTTAATAATGGTGTTTGTTCTACATTTGAGGGTAGTGGTGTTGAACCTACTTGAGAAATATAGTTTAAAGGGGATGGATCTGTATAAAGTATATTAAATCTAAAATCTTCTTGTTGCAATTGGAATCCACCTGGAATTTGATAAATATTTTTCATCATCAAGTTCCAAATAGGTTTTTCTACATTTGTTATATTACTTTTTAAAGTTTTAAGAATTAATGTTTGTGTTTCTGGAATTCCGCCTGGAGTAACTACTGTAGCTTCACCTCCATCAGTACCAAATTCACCTACTTGATATACTTCAGAGCCAATAGTATATTGAAAAGCTACTGCTAAAACCTCATCGTTTGCCAATCGTTGTTGCAAAGAAATATAACCGAGTTGTGCGTTAAATGTATACTCATTTGCTAATAACTTTCTTGCATTTTCTAATTTAGAATAATCGGTACCTTCGTTAACTGGAGTTGTATTATTAAAACCTTGATTTGAAGTTACTATTTCTCGAATATTAGCATTTAATAATCCTGTTGTTCCAATTAATGCTGGATTGTATCTGTTATTCCTGTTATCTGTTGGTTCGTCAAGAGCTGACGATGATGGAGGTAATACAGTTGTAAAAAAATCAGCTGGGGGATTTTGAATAGTAACCAATTCATTATTTGGCAATCCAAATAACTGAGCTTCACCCAAATCCTGAATTGCAATAATATTTCTAAGATTGTTATTTGTAGTAGTAACTCTATTTTGTCTATTGGTTACCCATACTTCCAAACGGGTAATTTGTACTCTACTATCAATAAATGGATAATTTCGTAACGATTTATCATATTTATTTCTAAAATATTGCGATAAAAAAAAGTGCCTATCTGCATCATAATCTAATGCGAATAATTCAAAATCCTGAACTGTACCACCACCTTGAGATGTTACACTTCTGGTTTGTGATTTTTGCTCTGAATATACTCCAGTAAACGTTGTTTTTCCGAATTGCAATTGTGCTTTAACACCAAATAAACTTTGTGCTCCAGTTATTAATGAATTGCTAAGTGGCATGCTAACATTACCGACTTCAATTTTTTGTATAATATCATCTTCCGTTGGCGCATATTCTAATTTAATAAGATTTTGAAATGAGAATGTAGATTCTGTATCATAATTCGCATTTACACTTAATCGGGTTCCTACTTTACCTTGCAAACTCATGCTTATCCTTTGATCAAAATCAAAAGTAGTAGTAGATCTATTTCTAGGAGAAAAAGTGGGATTATCTTGTTTAGTATAGCGAATACCTAGGTCCATTTCAACAGTACCTGTTGGTTTTACATCGATTGTATTTCCTCCAAAAATTGTAGAAAAAAATCCAGAATTTACATAATAACGAGGTAATAAATCTTTTTTAGCTTCTTCTGCACCTTCTTTTTTCCCATCGATAGCATCGCCCTTTTTCTTAAAATAATCTTTTATCTTTTCTTTAAGTATTAAATCTTCATATTCCTTTGGAGTTAGAATAATGGGATAATTAATATTATAATTCCCAAAAGAGCTAGTAAAAACATACCTATATGTAATAGGGTCATAAGTATATGCGTCAATTATACTTGGCGGATTGCCTAATACAATTATTCCTAATTGACTTCCGGTTTGGAGTGAATCTGGCTCATCAATTTGAGAAAAAGAAGAAGTGCTTTTAAAAAACAAAAATAAAATTAAACTTAATTTTATTAATGTATATATTGATTTATGGTAATATGTTTTCAAAAACTATAAATTTTTTAATGCTTGTTTAATAATTATTTCGACTGATGCTTCTGGATTTTGACTGATGACTTTATCAATCACTTTTTCAGTAGTTTTTCTTACAAAACCCAATACCTCCAAAGCAGATAACGCTTCATCTCTATTTGTATTGTTTTGATTAAGTGAAATTTCGTCTAAATCATAAATTTTTAACACTTTGTCTTTCAAATCTAATATTACCCTTTGTGCTGTTTTAGCTCCAATTCCCTTTATTGACTGAATGCTTACAACATCAGCAATTGCAATTGCTTGTATAATTTGCTTGGGTTCTATCGAAGAAAGCATTGTTCTAGCAATATTAGCTCCTATTCCAGAAACGGAAAGCAACATTTTAAATATTTCTCTTTCTGATTTTTCTATAAATCCGTATAAAGTATGTGCATCTTCACGAATTAATAAATGTGTATACAATTTTATTTGATCAGTTGAGGGCAACAAAGAAAACGTATGAAGCGAAATGTTAATATGATAACCTACACCTCCACAGTCTATTACAACGTCTGTAGGTGTTTTTTCAACTAACTTCCCTTGAATATGAGCTATCATAGATATTCTAAAGTTAATTCAAATATAGTAAAAAAGTTCAATTGAGACATTTACATCTTTAATATTTGCCTTAATTTACTTTAATTGCGTGAATTTTTTTTTGCTTTTCTTGTGCATCTACAACTGCAACAGCAGCCATATTTACCATTTCTTCTACACTTGCTCCTAATTGAAAAATGTGAACGGGCTTATCCATTCCAAGCATAATTGGACCTATAGAATCTACTTTATACAATTCTTTTAATAACTTATAAGTAATGTTGGCCGACTCTAAATTTGGGAAAATCAAGGTATTAACTTTTTTGCCAGCCAGTTTTGAAAAAGGGAATTTGTTTTTTAACATCTCTGGATTCAAAGCAAAATCAGATTGAATTTCACCATCTACAATTAAATCGGGATAATAATTATGTAAATAAGCAACTGCCTCTCTTACTTTATTTGCACTTTCATGTGTTGATGATCCAAAATTAGAAAATGAAACCATAGCAATAACAGGCACCATCCCAAACATTTTTACTGTTTTTGCAGTCATTAATGCAATTTTTGCGAGATCATCTGAAGATGGATTAGGATTAATTGCAGTATCTGATAAAAACATCGGTCCTCGATTGGTCATCATCATATTTGTAGTTGCAATTAATGAAATTCCAGGTGCTTTACCTATCAATTGCATTAACGGTTTTATTACTGAAGGATAGCTACGAGAAAAACCAGAAACCATTGCATCTGCATCTCCTTGATTAACCATCATAGCTGCAAAATAATTGCGCTCACGCATCCATTTTTGAGCATCTAATAATGAAATGCCTCTACGTTGTCTTGACTTCCAATAAATATCTGCATATTCTAATCGGCGTTTGTCTTCTTTATTTGTTTTTGGATCAAAAATAGGAACATCTGCATCAAAACCAATCTCTTCTTTTAATTCTAAAATATCTTCCTTTTTCCCTAATAAAATTGGCAAACCAATACCTTCATCATAAACAATTTGTGCTGCTTTTAAAACATCTAAATGATCTGCTTCTGCAAATACAATTCTTTTTGGGTTAGTTTTCGCTCTGTTGGTAAGCAATCTCACCATTTTATTATCCGAACCCATTCGTTCTAATAATTCTTCTTCGTACTTTTTCCAATCCGTAATCGGATTTAAAGAAACCCCTGAATCCATAGCTGCTTTTGCAACTGCAGGCGCAACCATTGTTATTAATCTTGGGTCAAAAGGTTTCGGAATAATATAATCCCTACCAAAATTTAGCTTGGTTTCTCCGTAAGCAATATTGACTTGTTCAGGGACATTCTCTTTTGCCAATGCTGCTAATGCTTTAACTGCAGCCATTTTCATTGCTTCATTAATTTTTGTAGCTCGTACATCTAGTGCTCCACGAAAAATATAAGGAAAACCTAAAACATTATTTACTTGATTTGGATGATCAGAACGCCCAGTTGCCATAATAATATCTTTACGGGTAGCAATTGCTAAATCGTATTGTATTTCAGGATCAGGATTGGCCATGGCAAAAACAATAGGATTTGGCGCCATACCTAGTAACATTTTTGGCGTTAAAATATTGCTGGTAGATAATCCTAAAAAAACATCAGCTCCTTTTAATACCTCTTCTAAACTAATATCTTTGATGTTTTTGGCGTATTTCTGCTGCATTTCAGATAAAGAAGGATTGTCTTTGGTTAATACTCCTTTACTGTTAAACATTAATATATTTTCTATTTTCACCCCCAACAAAACATACAAATCGGCACATGCAATAGCTGCTGAACCAGCACCCGAAACCACTAATTTTACATCTTCTGCTTTTTTATTTGCTAACTCTAATGCATTTAATAATGCAGCTGAAGATATAATTGCAGTTCCGTGTTGATCATCATGCATCACCGGAATATTCAATTCTTCTATTAGCCGTCTTTCAATTTCAAATGATTCTGGCGCTTTAATATCTTCAAGGTTTATACCCCCAAAAGTAGGAGCAATATTTTTTACCGTTTCGATAAAAGCATCAACATCTTTGGTATCAATTTCTATATCAAAAACATCAATATCAGCGAAGATTTTGAATAATAAAGCCTTTCCTTCCATTACTGGTTTTGAGGCTTCAGGCCCTATATCTCCTAAACCTAATACTGCTGTTCCGTTAGAAATAACAGCAACTAAATTCCCTTTTGATGTATATTTATAAACATTGTTTATGTCTTTTGCAATTTCCAAACATGGTTCTGCAACACCCGGAGAATATGCTAAAGATAAATCACGTTGTGTAGCGTATTTTTTTGTTGGAACTACCTGAATCTTACCTGGAGTTGGTTTGGCGTGGTATAAAAGTGCAGCTCTTCGTTTACTTGAATCGTTCATAGTGTCTTTTTTCATATGACTTACAAAGGTAGAAGTATCAATGTAAAAAGGAAATATTTAGGTGTTTTCTTTTAAAGAAAAAAGAGTTCTATTTGCTGAATTATATGAAACACAATAATAAACTTGCAAATAAAATGTGGCTTTATAACTAAAAGTATATGCGAAAACAATAGAAATTTGAAAAACAACTACTTATTATGAAATTGTATTGCTAAAGAAATCTATTTAATGAAATCGATATTTCTTTTAAATCCTTCAAATTTTGTTCGTTTTAATGCTGAGTTTTTGAATACTTTTTTAAAAGTATCGGCTGTAATTTCTTCCCAATCTTTTTTGGAAAAAGAAAGTAAATCGGGATTTGCAATAAACAATGGTTCGTTATGGGGTTTCGAAAATTTATTCCACGGACAAACATCCTGACAAACATCGCAACCAAAAGCCCAATCATCGAATTTGCCTTTCATTTCTTGAGGCAGATTATCTTTTAATTCGATTGTGAAATAAGAAATACACTTGCCTCCATCAACAACATAAGGCGAAACAATTGCCTCAGTCGGACAGGCATCGATGCAAGCGGTACATGTGCCACAATGATCGGTTGTTGGATAGTCGTATTCTAATTCTAAATCGACAATTAATTCGGCAATAAAATAGAACGAGCCGATTTGTTGGGTAAGTAAATTGCTGTTTTTTCCTATCCATCCCAAACCACTTTTAGCAGCCCACGCTTTGTCTAAAACAGGAGCCGAATCTACAAAAGCTCTTCCAGAAACTTCGCCTATTTCATTTTGAATACAATACAATAATTCATTAAGCTTTTCTTTTATTACAAAATGATAATCTTGTCCATAGGCATATTTTGAAATTTTATAGCTTTCTGTATTTTGAAATTCGGATGGATAATAATTAAGCAATAATGAAATAACACTTTTTGCACCCTCTACTAATAGCGTTGGATTTAATCGTTTGTCAAAATGATTTTCCATGTACTTCATTTCGCCATGCTGGTTTTTATTTAACCATTTTTCAAGTCGAGGTGCTTCTTCTTCAAGAAAACCTGCTTTAGAGATACCGCAAGAAAGAAAACCGAGTCTATTGGATTCGGCTTTGATTATTTGCGTATATTTTTCTTTGTTATTAATCAAGACATTCTAATTATAACAGAATTGCGTTAGGGATTGCAGTGGAAATCCTTTTTTTGAGGAACGAAAAAAAGATTGGAACGTAAAGCCCGACCCCGATAGACCAAAACAAGATCGCAGAACGTAGTTTTTGCTAATCGGGGAAACGCCCTAAAACAATCCGCCTTGTGTATTCAATTTTATTTTTCCCAAATGCTTGTATGCTTTTTCTGTAACTTCTCTACCTCTAGGAGTTCTCATAATAAATCCTTCTTGAATTAAAAAGGGTTCATAAACTTCTTCTATAGTTTCTGCACTTTCAGATACGGCGGTTGCTAAAGTAGATAATCCAACTGGACCTCCTTTAAATTTATCTATAATTGTATTTAGAATTTTATTATCCATTTCATCCAAACCATGTGCATCAACGTGCAAAGCTTTTAACGAATATTGGGCGATTTCAATATCGATTTTACCGTTACCTTTTATTTGTGCAAAATCTCTAACGCGTCTAAGTAATGCATTAGCAATACGTGGAGTTCCTCTACTTCTTCCTGCAATTTCGATAGCAGCTTCCATAGTTATTGGCATTTTTAAAATGCTGGAACTTCGTTGAACTATAGTGGTTAAAAGTTCTGTATTGTAATATTGTAATCTA
>CALPIE020000036.1 GCA_943323545.2 Bifidobacterium breve
AAAGTTTATTCAGTATTGGTAACGGCGCTATGGGTCAACGAGCCAATTTTGAAGAAACATATTCTGGCGAAACATTTCAAGGAAGTTATATTGCCGGTATATACTATCCCGACAAAACAAAAGTGGGTTGGTGGAAAAATGGCTATCCCGAATATTTTGCAAAAGTTTTAAATGCCCCTAATTGGATTGGAATTGACATCGAAATTAATGGTGAAAACTTAGATTTAGCCAAATGTAATTCGGTTTCAAATTTCAAACGTGAATTGAACATGAAAGAAGGATTGTATGATCGTTCTTTTTCGGCCATTTTACAAAACGGAACCGAAATCGAAGTTAATGTGCGTCGTTTTCTATGTTTGGATTTGGATGAACTGGGTTGTATTAATTATGAAATCACACCACTTAACAAAGAGGCAATAATAAATTTTAAACCGTATTTAGATGCTGGAGTTTCAAATGAAGATGCCAATTGGGAAGAAAAATTTTGGGAATCACTAGAAGTAATTCAGAAAAACAATGAGGCCTATGTAAAAGCTCAAACTTTTAAAACCCATTTTATTGCTACAACATTTATGCAAAATTCTATTTTTTTAAATGGGAATAATTTGAATGCTTCTCCTCAAAATGTAGAAAAAAATTCAGAAAAAATTCAATTTAGTTATGAAGTTGTAACACCAAAAGGAGAAACCGCTTCTATTCAGAAATTTGGAGGTTATACTGTGTCATTAAATCATGAAAACACCATTTTGGCTTCTCAAAATGTAATTGCAAAAGCATTAGCAATTGGCTATCCTAAATTATTAGAAAATCAAATTCAAGCTTGGGCAAAAATTTGGGAAATGAGTGATATTACAATTGAGGGCGATGTGAAAGCACAACAAGGAATTCGTTTCAACATCTTTCAATTAAATCAAACCTACTTAGGAAAAGATTCTAGGTTAAATATTGGTCCAAAAGGATTTACAGGTGAAAAATATGGTGGTTCTACTTATTGGGATACTGAAGCATACTGTATTCCATTTTATATGGCAACAAAAGACCAACAAGTAGCAAGAAATTTACTAACCTATCGTTACAATCAATTGGATAAAGCCATTGAAAATGCAACTAAATTAGGTTTTAAAAATGGAGCAGCTTTGTTTCCTATGGTTACCATGAATGGAGAAGAATGCCACAACGAATGGGAAATCACATTCGAGGAAATACACAGAAATGGCGCAATTGCATTTGCTATTTTTAATTACTTCCGTTTTACTGGTGATTACTCGTACATTCCTGAAAAAGGATTGGAAGTTTTAATAGGAATTGCTCGTTTTTGGCATCAAAGAGCTACTTACTCTACCAATAAGGAACAATTTGTAATTCTTGGCGTAACTGGTCCTAATGAATACGAAAATAATGTCAATAATAATTTCTATACCAATTATATCGCAAAATGGTGTATCGATTATACCATTGAGCAAATAAATACAATTGAAAAAGAATTCACTTCAGATTATATAAGAATTCTAAACAAAACAAAATTATCAAATGCAGAAATTCAACATTGGAAATCGGTAGCCGATAATATGTATATTCCGTTTTCTGAAGAACATAATATATACTTACAACAAGATGGATTTTTAGACAAAGAATTAATTAAAGTTCACGATTTAGATAATAGTCAACGTCCAATAAATCAAAAGTGGTCTTGGGATAGAATTCTACGTTCTCCATACATTAAACAAGCAGACGTTTTACAATGCTTTTATTTTTTTGAAGATCATTTTTCAAAAGAAGCATTACAAAATAACTTCGAGTTTTATGAAGCCTTTACAGTTCATGAAAGTTCATTGTCTCCTTGTGTACATTCAATTCAAGCTGCCCTATTAGACAAAATGGAAATGGCTTATACTTTTTATTTGAGAACATCAAGATTGGATTTAGATGATTACAACAAAGAAGTCGAAGAGGGTTGTCATATTACTTCTATGGCAGGAACTTGGATGAGTATTGTTGAAGGTTTTGGAGGCATGCGTGTTAAAGACAATACGTTGCATTTTTCTCCTAAAATTCCTAAAGAATGGAAAGCGTATTCGTTCAAAATTAACTTTAGAAATCAAATTCTAAAAATTGCGGTACAACAAAACGGAACTACTTTTTCATTGGAAGGAAATAAAGAAATTAATGTTTTTGTCAATGAAAAATTAATTTTGGTAGAACCTAATAGTTTGGTTACCGTTTAATAAATTATTTTATTATTTCGAGATAGATTTAAATATCTGATTGAAATAGGTTTTATAAAAAATGAAAAAAAATCTGTTTTTTTTACTCATGACTTTATCAACGTTCTCTCAAGTTGACCGTGTTGAGCCTCCATTTTGGTGGGCTGATATGCATCTTTCTGATGTTCAAATAATGTTCTATGGTAAAAATATTGCACAAAATGATGTTGTTGCTTCTAATGGAATTATCATAAAAAATGTTCAAAAAACAGAAAACCCGAATTATCTTTTCATAACTATTGAAACTAAAAATTTAAAAGCGCAAGATTTTGTCTTCACTTTTAAAAATAATAACAATTCATTTACCCAAAATTATAATCTCAAACCAAGAAAGAAAAATTCACGATTTCGTAAAAGTTTCGATAGTTCTGATTTGATTTATTTGATAATGTCTGACCGTTTTGCTAACGGAAATCCCGCTATAGACAATACTTCTGATACCTTTGAAAAAGTGAACAGAAGCAATAAAGACGGTAGACACGGTGGCGATATTGAAGGCATAATTAAAAATTTAGATTATCTAAAAGAACTTGGTGTTACAGCAGTTTGGCCAACGCCACTTTGTGAGGATAATGATGAAAAAGGATCCTATCATGGTTATGGTCAATCGGATGTGTACAAAATTGATTCGCGTTTTGGTTCAAATGAAGATTATTTACGATTAAGTGATGCGCTTCATCAACGTGGAATGAAAAATATAATGGATTATGTCACCAATCATTGGGGTTATAAACATTGGATGATGGAGGATTTACCAACCTATGATTGGCTTCATCAATTTCCGACTGGTTATGTGCAGACCAATTATAAAATGACGACTCAATTCGATAGTAATGCATCTGAATTGGATAGAAAAATTTGCATGGATGGTTGGTTTGTAAAATCGATGCCCGATTTAAATCAATCCAATCCTTTAGTATTACGTTATTTAATTCAAAATGCCATTTGGTGGATTGAATATGCTGATTTAGATGGTTTCCGTGTGGATACTTATTCGTATTGCGACAAAGTTGGAATTTCAGAATGGACAAAAGCCATAACAGATGAATATCCCAACTTTAATATTGTAGGAGAAGCTTGGTATTATTCTTCCGCTCAAATTGCTTATTGGCAGAAAGACAGTAAAATTGCAGCCATACAAAGTTACAATTCAAATTTACCAAGTGTAATGGACTTTTCTTTATTTGAAACCATAAACAAAGGCGTATTTAATGAAGATGTTGCCAATTGGGAAAAAGGTATGGTTCGATTTTATAATGAATTAACAAATGATTTTTTATATCCAAACATTAATAACATTTTAGTTTTTGCTGAAAATCATGATACCAATCGCTTTAACGATACTTACAATCATGATTTCAATAAATACCAAATGGCAATGAGTTTAATTGCCACTATACGCGGAATTCCACAAATATACTATGGCTCTGAAATCGGAATGGCAGGAAGTAAAAATATTGGCGATGGTGATATTAGAAGGGATTTTCCTGGAGGTTGGAATGGTGATACAAACAACGCTTTTACAAACGAAGGAAGAACAGACGAACAAAAAAAATACTTTAATTTTACTTCTAAATTATTTAATTGGAGGAAAACAAAATCAGTCATCCATAATGGAAAATTGACCCATTATATTCCAGAAAACAACGTCTATGTCTACTTCCGTTATAACGAAAAAGAAAGTGTTATGGTTTTGATGAATAACAGTTCCGAAAAACAAACTCTTAAAACCAATCGCTTTCAGGAAAATATCAAAAACTACACATCTGGAAAAGATATATTAACAGGGAATTCCTTTGATTTAAAAACAGAAATTAGTGTGGAATCAAAATCTGTTTTAATTTTAGAATTGAAGTAAACTTAATAGTGTCATTTCTCCTTCGTTTAAATGACAAAAAATAAAAAAAACAAATGAAGAAACTTATTATTTTACTTTTAATCACTTCTTTTAGTGTTGCACAAAACGCCAATCGAAGCTATATTTCACACCAATGGAAAAACAACATTTTAAAAATTAAAACTTCCGATGGTTACTATTTAATAAAACCATATTCGGATAAAATTGTCGAGACTTCTTTTGTTCCAAACGGAGAAACTTTCAATGCAAATTCAAATGCAGTAGTGCTAATTCCCCAACCTAAAATTGCAAAATTTTCAACATCCCAAAATGCACTTTCCATAAAAACAAAATCGATTGAAGTCAGCATACAGAAAGCTCCTTTTCAAATCTCTTATTATAAAGGAAACAAAGTCATCCTTTCTGAAAAAACGGGTTACGCCAAAAAAGATTCTATAGAAATTTTAGATTTTAAAATCGGTTCTGATGAAATTCTTTATGGTGGCGGGGCAAGAGCTCTTGGAATGAATCGTCGTGGCAATCGATTGCAATTATACAATAGGGCTCATTATGGTTATGAAACAAAAGCAGAATTAATGAATTTTTGTATTCCGTTAGTATTATCCTCAAAATTATACGCCGTTCATTTTGATAATGCAGCTATTGGTTATTTGGATTTAGATAGTAAAAAAAACAACACCCTAGCATACGAAACTATTTCTGGCAGAAAAACTTATCAAGTCATAGTTGGAGATTCTTGGGAAGATGTTGTTGAAAATTATACCGATTTAACCGGAAAGCATCCTTTACCACCTCGTTGGTCATTTGGTAATTTCTCCTCTCGTTTTGGGTATCATAATCAAGAGGAAGTAGAGAATACTATTAAAAAATTTCAAGAAGATCAAATTCCAGTTGATGTCATAATTCTTGATTTGTATTGGTTCGGAAAATCAGTTAAAGGAACCATGGGAAATTTAGAATGGGACAAAGATAATTTTCCAAATCCAGAAGAAATGATTGCCAACTTGAATAAAAAAGGAGTGAAAACGATTTTAATTACTGAACCTTTTATTTTAACAACCTCCTCTAGGTGGCAAGAGGCAGTAGATAAATCAATTTTGGTGACAGATAAATCTGGAAAACCAGCGACATGGGAATTTTATTTTGGCAATACAAGCGTCGTAGATATTTTTAAACCAAATGGAAAAGATTGGTTTTGGAAGATCTACAAAAAATTAATTAACCAAGGAGTTGCTGGTCATTGGGGCGATTTAGGTGAACCCGAAGTTTTTCCTTCAAAAGTGTTAACTGCTGGCGGTAAAGCCGACGAAATTCACAACGTTTACGGACACAATTGGGCAAAATTAATTTACGAAGGCTACCAAAAAGAGTTTCCAACACAACGCCCTTTTATTTTAATGAGAGCTGGTTATTCGGGTTCACAACGATACGGAATGATTCCGTGGAGTGGCGATGTAAGCCGTTCTTGGGGCGGATTGCAAAGTCAAATGGAAATTGCAATGCAAATGGGAATGCAAGGAATGAGTTATATGCATTCTGATTTAGGTGGTTTTGCTGGTGATTATTTCGACAATGAATTGTATTTACGATGGTTGCAATACGGCGTTTTTCAACCTATTTTTCGCCCTCATGCTCAAGAAGATGTAGCTTCAGAAGTAGCTAGAAAAGATATCGTAACTAAAGCAAAAGCAAAAAGAGCTGTTGAATTACGTTATCAATTAATGCCTTATAATTATACTATTGCTTTTGAAAACAGCACCAAAGGAACTCCTTTGATGAAACCTTTATTTTTTGAAGAACCAACAAATGAAAAATTATTAAACGAAAAAGAAAGTTACTTATGGGGAAATGATTTTTTAATAAAACCAATAACAAATCCAGGCGTTACTTCAACGGAAGTGTATTTTCCAAAAAGCAACAATTGGTTCGATTTTTATTCTAATAAAAAATATGCAGCAGGTTCTACTCAAACCGTTGATGTTACTGAAGAAAATATTCCGGTTTTTGTTCGCGGTGGAAGTTTTATTCCAATGATAAAAACCATCCAAAACACAACCACTTATTCGTTAGATAATTTCGATTTGCATTATTATTTTGACGATTCTATTTCCAATTCAAAAGGTCAACTTTATAATGACAACGGAAACACACCAGATGCTTACAAAAAAGGCGAGTATGAATTGCTACAATTTAATAGCGCTATTTCTAATAAAATCTTAACAATAAAATTAGATACAGAAATTGGTAAAAACTATTCATCAACTTCTAAAAATGTTTCACTTATAGTTCATAATCTACAACCAAAAAGAATATTTATTAATGGTAGTGAAGTTGTTTATAAAAATTTTGGAAATCCATTAAATATTAACATTACTTGGGAAAAAGGAACATCTCAAGAGCTTAAAATTGAATATTAAAATGAAAAAAACAATTCTATTAATTACAATAATTACAGTATTTTTTTCAAGTTGTGCTACAAAAAAAGAGCTAGTTTACCAACAAGAAACTAAAACTCCTTTTGTTTGGGAAGCTGCCAATATGTATTTTTTATTAACCGATCGATTCAATAACGGTGACAAATCAAACGATAATAAATTAAACAGAAACAAACCTACCGGAAAATTACGCGGCTTTGAAGGTGGCGATATTAGAGGTGTAATTCAAAAAGTAGACGACGGTTATTTTACAGATTTGGGAATAAATGCTATTTGGCTAACACCATTAGTAGAGCAAATTCATGATGCTGTCGACGAAGGTACCGGAAACACCTATGGTTTTCATGGCTATTGGGCAAAAGATTGGACAGCTTTAGATCCGAATTTTGGCACTCGAGCCGATTTAAAAGAACTGGTTGAAAAAGCACATGCTAAAGGGATTCGAATTGTTTTAGATGCTGTAATTAATCATACCGGACCGGTTACAGAAAAAGATCCTGTTTATCCTTCTGATTGGGTGCGAATAACTCCAAAATGTACTTATAAATCGTATGAAACTTATATAACATGTACATTAGTTGATAACCTGCCTGATGTGAAAACCGAAAGTAATGAATTGGTTTCATTGCCTCCAATGTTAGTTGAAAAATGGAAAAAAGAAGGCCGTTATGAGCAAGAAATTTCCGAATTAAACACCTTTTTTAATACAACAGGCTATCCAAGAGCTCCACGTTATTACATTATGAAATGGTTGTCCGATTATATTACCGATTTTGGTATAGATGGCTATAGAGTTGACACTGTTAAACACACTTATGAAAATGTTTGGGCAGATTTTGCTGTAGTTTGCCAAAATGCATTTACGCAATATAAAAAAGAGAATCCCTCTAAAGTTTTAGATAACAGTCCCTTTTTTACCGTTGGTGAAGTGTATGGCTACAACATTGGAGGTAAAAGATTCTATGATTTTGGAGATAAAAAAGTTGATTATTTTGCTAATGGATTCAATAGCTTAATCAATTTTGATTTTAGAAATGAAGCTAAAATGAATTATGAAGAACTTTTTTCTAAATATAGCAAAATTCTACAAAAGGATTTAAAAGGTTTTAGTGTTATGAATTATGTAACCTCTCACGATGATGGCTATCCTTTTGATAAAAAACGAGAAAAAACTTTTGAATCTGGAACTAAATTATTGTTAACTCCTGGAATCTCTCAAGTATATTATGGTGATGAATTGGCTCGGTCATTAGAAATTGAGGGCACTCAAGGTGATGCCACTTTACGGTCGTTCATGAATTGGAATGATTATCAGAATAATTCAAAAACCAAAGAAGTTTTAAGACATTGGCAGAAATTAGGTACATTTAGAAAAAACCACCCTGCAATTGGTGCCGGAATTCATGAACAAATTTCGGCTTCACCTTATGTTTTTAGTAGAACTTTCACCAAAGATAATTATACCGATAAAGTGGTTATTGGATTAGATTTACCAATTGGCAAAAAAGAAATTTCGATTGGAACTGTTTTTGAAAACGGAACATTTGTAATTGACTTCTATTCTGGTAAAGAAACTTTAGTTACTAATGGTAAAATAAGTCTAGAATCAAATTACTCCATTATTTTATTAGAAATGAAAAATAAATACTAATAATCCAAAACGTCTTTAAAAATGAAGACGTTTTTTTATTTTTGAATATGATAAAAATTGGACATCGCGGTGCTAAAGGACATATAGCCGAAAACACATTAGCTTCATTTCAAAAAGCAATTGAACTTGGCGTTGACTTCATAGAATTAGATGTTCACAACAGCTATGACAAAATTCCCATTGTTATTCATGACAAAACAATTGATAGAACAACTAATGGCAGTGGATTGGTTTCAGATTATTTTGCAAAAGAACTTCAAGAATTTGGAATTCCAACATTAGAAGCTGTTTTTAATTTGGCCAACAATAAATGCAAGATTAATATCGAAATCAAAGAGTTTGAAGCTGTAAAAGGTGTTTTGGATTTGTTAGGCACTAATCTTTTTTCAAAAGATAAAATCTTGATTTCTAGTTTTGATTGGAAAGTTTTACAAGAAGTTCATTTTTATGATGAACAAATTCAAATTGGTGTTTTAACCGAAACTGATATAGATCTTGCTTTTGATTTCGCCAAATCTATAAAAGCTTACGCTATTCATCCCAATTACCATTTATTAACTGCTGAAAACACAAAAAAAATGCAAACAAATTTTTTTAAAGTTTACCCATGGACAGTAAATGAGCCTTCAGCTATTATCTTTGTCAAATCGTTAAACGTTGACGGAATAATTACTGATTTTCCAGATAGAATATGAACTCAAACTTTGATATTATAATTGTTGGTGGTGGCGCAGCTGGTTTTTTTACCGCAATAAATATTGTTGAAAAAAATCCAAAACTAAAAGTAGCCATACTTGAACGTGGACAAACTGTTTTGGAAAAAGTAAGAATTTCAGGCGGCGGAAGATGCAATGTTACACATGCTTGCTTTATACCGAATGATTTGGTGAAATTTTATCCAAGAGGGGAAAAAGAATTGCGTGGACCATTTCATCAATTTTGTTCTGGAGATACTATTGATTGGTTTGAAAAACACGGAGTAGAATTAAAAATCGAAGAAGATGGTCGAATGTTTCCAACTTCTGATAGCTCTCAAACAATAATTGATTGCTTTTTGAATGCTGTTAAAAAACTAAAAATAGAAGTTTTAACTGGTCAAAGCATGCAATCGCTATATAAAGGAGAATCTTATTGGAAAGTTGAAACCAATCATGAAACCTATTCTTGTCAAAAGCTTATATTGACTACCGGAAGTAATCCTAAAATTTGGGAAATGCTTCAAAACATGAAACATTCTATTGTTTCTGCAGTGCCTTCTCTTTTTACATTTAATATTAAAGATTCCCGTATTAAAGATTTGATGGGTCTTTCAGCATTCGCCAAAGTAAAAGTAAAAGATACAAAACTAGAAGCATCCGGACCTTTATTAATAACCCATTGGGGAATGAGTGGACCAGGAATTTTAAGACTTTCAGCTTGGGGAGCTCGTGAATTATTCGAAAAAAAGTATCAGTTTACCATCCAAGTAAATTGGCTAAATGACGCAACTATTGAAGAAACTACAACTAAATTGAAAGAATTAAAGTTGGAGCATTCTAAAAAATCGGTTTGTAAAAAATCGCCATTCGAATTTCCGAATCGATTATGGGAAAATTTGGTCTTGGCTTCCGAAATTTTAGAAGATACTAAATGGGCCGATTTAACAAAAAAACAGCTTCAAAATTTATGTAATCAATTGGTGAACTGCGAATTTCAAGTTAACGGAAAAAGCACATTTAAAGAAGAATTTGTTACCGCGGGCGGAATCGATTTAAAGGAAATCAACTTCAAAACGATGGAAAGTAAACTCCATGAAAACCTATACTTTGCTGGAGAAATTGTAAATATTGATGCGATTACAGGTGGATTTAATTTTCAAAATGCTTGGACCAGTGGATTTATTATTGCGAATTCAATAACATAAAAAAATATAAGTTATTAAAAATCAACGTATATTTGATATTCTAAATTAAATTCAAATGAAAAAAATACTACTTTTAGCTTTATTAATTTGCACTATTATTACATCATTTGCACAAACACAACCTGTATGCGGAAGTGTTTTTACTGATCCGGCTGGACCAAATGCAAATTATGCCAATAGTAGCGATTATACAGTAACCATTTTCCCAACAAATCCTGGAGAGAAAGTAACCGTAACTTTCACTGCATTTGATACCGAAGCCAATTGGGATGCATTGTATGTTTTTAATGGAAATGCTATTACTTCTCCACAAATCGCAAGTGCCAATGCGGCAGCAAATGTGCCAGGCGGACTTGCAGGAGGTTTTTGGGGAACTGTAATTCCAGGTCCATTTACATCAACCGACCCTAGTGGCTGTTTAACATTTCGCTTTAGAAGTGATAATACGATTAATCGCGCAGGATGGATTGCTAATGTAACATGTGCATTACCTTCAACTTGTCCGATAGTAACTTCAATAACAGTTTCTAACATTACCATAAATTCAGCAACAGTTTCATGGATAAATAATAGCAATGCTTCATTATGGGAAGTTTTTATTTCTCCTTGTGGAACCGCTCCTCCTACTGCTACAACATCTGGAACTCAAACCACTATAAATCCTTATTTGTTTACAGGATTAAATGCTGGTACCTGTTATAATATATACGTTAGAGCCATTTGCTCAATTTCAGATAGTAGTAATTGGTCTAACATCTCAACATTTACAACTTTGGCAACTTGTCCAAGTCCGTTGCAATTAAATGCTACCACTATTACAACAACTTCATTAGTTTTTGGATGGGCTTCAACAGGAACAGCAAACAATTGGGAAGTAATTGCACTACCATGTGGAAGTTTAGCTCCTTCTGCAACAACAGTCGGAATTGCAACTACTACTAATCCCTATACATATTCTGAATTAAATCCTGGAACTTGTTATAATTTATATGTGCGATCAATATGCAGTGCATCAGACAAAAGTTTATGGTCTGGACCGTTTAGCGCTACAACATTATCAGCTCCTCCTGTTTGTGGAGGAAATTTCATTGATCCGGGAGGAGCAAATGCAAATTATGCCAATAATACAGATTCAACAGTTACTATTTGCCCTACAATTACAGGACAAATTGTTACTGTAACTTTTACAGCTTTTAACACTGAAACAAATTGGGATGCATTGTATGTTTTTGATGGGAATTCAATAACAGCTCCTCAAATTGCAAGTGCAAATCCAGCTGGCAATGTGCCAGGAGGATTGGCTGGAGGATATTGGGGAACTGCTATTCCGGGTCCATTTACATCAAGTAGCGCTGATGGCTGTTTAACTTTTAGATTTAGAAGTGATGCCTCTGTAGTTGCGGCTGGTTGGATTGCAAATATTACTTGTTTGCCACCACCAACTTGCCCAAGACCGACAGCATTAGTAACTTCTTCAGGAACAATTAATTCAGTTACTTTGGGATGGACTAATAATAGTTCTGCAACTAATTGGGAAGTGGTTTTTTTACCATGTGGCACTACGACAACCCCTAATACTGTTGGAACAATTGTTACTACAAATCCATATACCATTACTGGATTAACTCCAGGGACTTGTTATAATTTATTTGTTAGAGCTATTTGTTCTCCTACAGACAATAGTCTTTGGTCGGTTGGTTTGCCATTTACTACTTTATCTATTCCTCCTGTTTGTGGTGGAACTTTTGCTGACAATGGCGGAAATGCTAATTATTTACCAAATTCAGATTCTACTGTTACCATATGTCCTTCTAATCCTAATAATGCTGTAACGGTTACTTTTAATTCATTTAACGTTGAGGCCAATTTTGATGCCTTATATGTATTTGATGGCAATTCGGTTAATTCTCCTCAAATACCAAGTACTAATGCAACAGGAAATGTTCCAGGAGGTGTTCCTGGTGGTTATTGGGGAACCACAATACCAGGTCCATTTACCTCAACAGATCCTAGTGGTTGTTTAACTTTTAGATTCAGAAGTGATGGGACTTTAAATAATAGTGGTTGGACTTCAAATGTTACTTGTAATACTTCAGCAGATAGATTGCTTTTCATTGCCTTTGTAGATCAAAATGGCAATGGTATAAAAGAAAGTAATGAAAGTCTATATTCTAATGGTTCATTTGTTTTTCAACAAAACAATGCAGGTAGTTTTACAAATGCTTATTCGCCTACTGGTCGTTATAGTTTAATTGATACAAATCCTACTAACACCTATGATATTAGTTATCAAGTTCAAACTGAGTTTGCTTCATATTATAATTCAGGCTCTACTAATTATAATGATATTTCTATACCAACAGGAAGCGGAACAACCATTTTATATTTTCCTATAACTTTAACTCAAGGTTATAATGATGCTACTATTTCAATTATTCCTATGAGTCCACCTCGTCCAGGCTTAACCTATATCAATAGAATAGTTTATAAAAATCAAGGTGTAACTGCTACATCTGGCACTATTACGTTTACAAAGCCAACTCCGGTTGCAATAATTAATGTTAGTCAAGCTGGTTCAGTTACAACTGCCACTGGTTTTACTTATGCATTTACCAATTTATTACCAAATGAGACACGGTTTTTTAATGTCACTATGTCTGTGCCTTCAAGTCCAACAGTAGTATTAAATCAGTTATTAACTGCAAATGCCTCCATTACGGCTCCAACCAATGATATTAATGTAACTAATAATTCTAGTTCACTTACTCAGATAGTAGTTAATTCTTATGATCCTAATGATAAAATGGAAGCGCATGGTGATGAAATTCCATTTAGTCAATTTAGTCAAAATGATTATTTATATTATACAATTAGATTTCAAAACAATGGAACAGCAAATGCTATTGATGTAAAAATAGTAGATGTATTAGATCCGTTACTAGATGAAACTAGTATTCGAATGATTAGTTCAAGTAATAATTATATTTTTTATAGAGTTAACAATACATTGAATTGGAATTTTAGAGATATTCAATTAGTCCCTTCAAGTGTAAGTCAGGATTTAAGCAGAGGTTATGTTTACTTTAAAATTAAACTTAAACCTGGATTTGTATCAGGAGATATTATTCCCAATAATGCTTCTATCTTTTTTGATTCAAATCCTCCTATTATAACCAATACTTTCAATACCAAATTTGTAACTTTATTAAGTGCGGTTGAAAACGCATTAGGAAATTTTATAATGTATCCAAATCCTTCAAGTAATAATGTTACTTTTAGTATGGAAAACGCTAATGAAACTATTAAATTCCTTTCAATAACCGATGTATTAGGAAAGACAGTTATAACAATAAAAGACATTAGTTCTAATGAAATTAATATGGATATTTCTAATTTATCTAAAGGAGTTTATATGGTTGAAATTACTACAGAAAGTAATTTAAAAACTATAAAGAAATTAGTAATTAAATAAAAAAAAATCCTGTCTTAATAAGACAGGATTTTTTTTAATTCAACCACCATATACTAGCATTTAAAACAGAGGCAAAAGTCACCCATGCCAAATATGGAATGAGCATTAATCCAGCCATTTTATCAATTTTTTTAAATTGGATGTAAGTTTCAAATATCAATAACCAAAGCACTATAATTTCTAAAAGTGCTAAAAGTGGATTTTGTAATCCGAAAAACAAATACGACCATAAGGCATTTAATGCCAATTGAATAATAAAAAATGCAAAAGCTTTTTTTACCCTTTCTTTATCATTTTCAATGTTATTCCATATTAATCCTCCTGCAACGCCCATCATGATATAAAGTATTGTCCAAACTGGTGCAAAAATCCAATTTGGCGGATTGAATATTGGCTTTCTTAGTTTTGGATACCAAGTTGTTATACTTTCACTTGTTACTGTTCCAGATAAATAACCAACTACCAAACACGTCACAACAACTAAAAAAATTCGAATTATTTTTTGCATTTTGTTTATATTTTTAACAAATATAGTAAACAAATTTATATTGCTTTTTAAAAATAAGTATCTTTACCTAAAATTTATATTTTATGAATTCCGAAAAGGATTTTAAATTCAATTTAATTTATTCATCACTAGAAAAAGTAAGCTTTGAGTGGAGTGCGCCGAGTAATATTGCTTTAGTCAAATATTGGGGAAAAAAAACAAACCAAATTCCTGCCAATCCTTCGATAAGTTTTACTTTGAATTCTTGTAAAACGATTACGAAACTAGGTGTTTTTAAAAAAGAAAATCAAGATAATTTTACTTTTGATTTATTATTTGAAGGAAAACCTAAAGAAAATTTCAAACCAAAAATTCAAAAATTTTTGGAACGAATTGAAAACTATTGCCCATATCTGAAATTATATCATTTGTCAATTGACACAAAAAATACATTTCCACATAGCTCTGGAATTGCCTCTTCGGCATCTGGAATGGCAGCTTTAGCTATGAATATCATGAGTTTAGAAAAAGAACTAAATCCTGAAATGACAGACGATTACTTTTATAAAAAAGCCTCATTTTTAGCACGATTGGGATCGGGAAGTGCGTGTCGAAGCATCAAAGGAAATGTAGTAGTTTGGGGGGAACACGCAGCAATTGATGACAGTTCTGATTTATATGGAGTAGCATTTTCATCAAAAATTCATTCTAATTTTACAAATTATCAAGATACTATTTTACTTGTGGATAAAGGTGAAAAGCAAGTTTCTAGTACCGTTGGTCACGATTTAATGCACAACCACTCTTTTGCAGAACAACGTTTTTTACAAGCACATAACAATTTATCGGCTATAAAAAGCGTTTTAGAAAATGGGAATTTAGAAGATTTTATAAAAATTGTAGAAAGTGAAGCTTTGACATTACATGCCATGATGATGACATCAATACCTTATTTTATTTTAATGAAACCCAATACGTTAGAAATTATAAACAAAATCTGGAAATTTAGAAGCGAAACAAACATTCCGATTTGCTTTACACTCGATGCTGGCGCGAATGTTCACGTTTTATATCCTGAAAACGTTATTGTTGAAACATTACAATTTATTAAGGACGAATTAGTTGGCTATTGTCAAAATGGTCAGTATATTTGTGACCAGATTGGTTTTGGCTCGCAAAAATTATCCTATCAACCTCAAATATGAATATGAAAGGACCCTTATTTTACTCAAAAATATTGCTATTCGGAGAATACGGAATCATCAAAGATTCTAAAGGTTTATCAATACCTTACAATTTTTACAACGGCGCTTTAAAAGTGGATGAAAATCCTTCTGTAGAAGCTGTTAAATCCAATTTAAATTTACGAAAGTTTGTAGTTTATTTAGAGCAATTACAAAACAATCAATCCGAATTAGTGACTTTCAATTTGGAAGTTTTAAAATTGGATATCGAACGCGGAATGTACTTTGATTCTAGTATTCCTCAAGGTTATGGAGTTGGAAGTAGTGGTGCTTTGGTTGCTGCTATTTATGACAAATACGCTAACAATAAAATTACTGTTTTAGAGAATTTAACTCGAGAAAAATTACTGCAATTAAAAACTATTTTTGCTCAAATGGAGTCTTTTTTCCATGGCAAAAGTTCTGGTCTTGATCCATTAAATAGTTATTTAAGTATTCCAATCCTTATCAATTCAAAAGACAATATTGAAGCAACTGGAATTCCGACGCAAAGTACTAGTGGGAAAGGCGCTGTGTTTTTATTAGATTCTGGAATTGTTGGAGAAACCGCTCCAATGGTAAATATTTTTATGGAGAATTTAAAAGACCAAGGCTTTCGTAACATGTTGAAAAATCAATTTGTTAAATATACCGATGCTTGTGTTGAGAATTTTCTTGGTGGTGATCTGAAATCTCTATTTTCAAATACAAAAAAATTATCAAAAGTAGTTTTGAGTAATTTCAAACCGATGATTCCGGAACAATTTCACAGTATATGGCAAAAAGGTATTGATACAAATGATTACTATTTAAAACTTTGTGGATCTGGTGGTGGAGGTTATATACTTGGTTTCACCGAAGATTTAGAAAAAGCAAAACAATCTTTGAAAGATTATAAATTAGAAGTTGTTTACCAATTCTAATTGATAAATCATGCTTAGCAGAAAATCCAAATTAATAGCGCTGAAAATCATCAGTATGTTTTCTGTTATTCGAGGTTATAACATTCCGGTTATAGCATTAGCACAATATTTATCTGCCATTTTTATTATGGCACCAGAGAAAAGAGCATTATCCGTACTTTTTGATTTTAATTTATTTATTATCGTAATTGTTTCGGGCTTAACTATTGCTTCTGGCTACATTATAAACAATTTTTACGATAGTAAAAAAGATCTTATAAATAGACCCAACAAATCTAAGATTGACAGATTGGTTAGTCAGAAGACAAAATTGCAAGTCTATTTTTCAATTAATTTTATTGCTGCCTTCTTATCTTGTTTTGTATCGTTTAGAGCAGTATTGTTTTTTTCGGTTTACATTTTTTTGATTTGGTTTTATTCGCATAAACTCAAAAAATTTCCAATAATTGGCAACCTTACGGCTTCGCTTTTGGCTGTTTTACCTTTCTTTGCGATATTGTTGTATTATAAAAATCTGTATCCGCAAATTTTTGCACATGCTGCTTTTTTGACTTTACTTCTTTTAATACGGGAAATTATAAAAGATTTAGAAAATATTAAAGGCGATATTGCAAATGATTACCAAACTATTCCGGTGAAATACGGTGAAGTGTTTGCAAAAAAAATTATAACTGCATTAACTATTGCTACAATTATTCCCGTTTATTTTCTTGTCGAAATTTACGATGTAGGTTATATGGATATATACTTTTATGTGAGTTTGATAGTACTGATTTTCTTTCTTAGTTTACTGTGGAAGTCTAATTCCAAATTGCATTATCTTCGTTTGCACAATTTGCTAAAATTAGTAGTCGTTTCTGGCGTTTTCAGCATTGTACTCATTAATCCTGAAGTATTGTTGCATGGAAGAAATTATTTGAAGATATAACTTATTCTATTACCTATTCATCCTTAAACCAACTCGAATACATAACGTAATTATTGGAGATTCGTTCTATTTCGCCTGCAAAGTCGGAGGTGTTAATGTCTTTAACTTTTTTGGCAGGAACGCCAGCATAAATCGAACCCGATTCAACTATTGTATTTTGAGTAACTACAGCTCCAGCTGCAACAATAGCATTGCTTTGTATGGTGCAATTGTCCATTACGATAGCACCCATACCTATAAGTACATTGTCGTGAACCATGCATCCGTGAACGATGGCGTTATGACCAATAGACACATTATTGCCTATTATAGTTGGATGTTTTTGATAAGTACAATGTATAATGGCTCCATCTTGTATGTTGACTTTATTGCCAATTTTTATAAAATGAACATCTCCTCGAATTACTGCGTTGAACCAAATACTGCATTCAGAACCTATTACGACATCGCCGACTACGGTTGCATTTTCGGCAATGTAGCAGTCTTCTGGAATTTGAGGATGTTTCCCGTTTACAGCTTTAATTATCATTTAATTTGCATTAATTCACCGCCGGGCAATTACAATGGTATTTCTCTGGTTGACAGAACAAATTGATTCCTAAAGTGATTTGATGAAATCCTCCAGTATCAAAATTTACGTTACCCAACAATTGAGAATACGTATAAGAA
>CALPIE020000037.1 GCA_943323545.2 Bifidobacterium breve
CCCAAAACGCTCCTTTCAATACGTTCTTTTTAGCTAAAAATCACTTCCGCGTTTTTAAAGAAATCTTAAAAGAAAAATTTCTTTTTTATGGTTATTTCCAAGATGAAAAACTAATCGGATTCAACACATTAATAAAAAATGGCGATACAATTGACACCTATTTTTTAGGTTATGACAACGTTATTCAAAAAGAAAAAATGTTGTATTTAAATATGCTTTACGACATGATTGCTTATTCTATAAACAAAGGATATAAAGAAATTGTCTTTGCCCGAACCGCTTTAGAAATAAAAAGTTCTGTTGGCGCTAAACCTCAAAAAATGTATGGATTTATTGAACATAGCAATAAATTATTGAATAAAAATATGCCAAGAATATTCAAGTATTTAGAACCTGAAATGAGTTGGAAAGAACGAAATCCGTTTAAGTAAAAACAATCACAGCTATAAAAAACTAAAAAAATATGAATTTATTACAAAAAATCACAAAGCCAATAACAATGCCTTATTGGTGGCAAGATGTTCTTTTAACGTTACCCCGAATAGTTTGTGGTTATTTATTAACTGCTAATTTTGGTGCTGATAAATTTGGTTTACCTTGGTCGCCAGATGATAAAAATTTAGGTTTTTTTGAAGTTGCCAGTTGGTTTCCTTCTGATGTAGAAGGTTATGGAGGATTGTTTGCAACTGCTCCCGTCTTTTTTGCCTGGATGGCTGCTTTTAGCGAAGCCGTTGGCGGGATTTTTTTACTTCTTGGTTTACAAACTCGAATTGCTTCTTTTTTGATTGTATGTACGATGTTAGTTGCTATTTTTATGCAACAAATTCAAAATGGATTATGGAATTGCCTACCTGCAATGGGATTTGTATGGATTGGATTGTTTTACATGATTTTAGGTTCAGGAAGGTTTGGGTTGGATTGTTTATATTCTAAAAATAAATAAAGGAGATCCAGAAGAACTAATTATTTTATTTGGAGTTATTTCTGAATTTAAGTAATTGAACATATCCGTACAATGCCAAAATTAGTTCACCTATAGTGCCACAAACAAACAATGATGATGGAATTCCGTCATATCCCAAACTAATTGTTCTTCCAAATGCCAACCCTATCATAAAAAGAACGTTCGAAATAGTAGCAGCTTTCCAGTAATTGGGTTTGAATATTCCGATAATCCAAAAGGAAGCAAAAGCCAAATACAATCCCATTATGGCTTTAAAAACGTTGGCTTCGTCGATAGATTTGACTTGAATTTCGAAAAGATAATTCGGAAAAAATCCGTAAATAAATGCAATTGGAATAACAATACTTGCTGAAAGAAGTAAATGTAAGTTTTTGAAAATGTGTTTGTTTAACATAGTTTCAAATTTACTAAAAATTTTCTATTGAAAACGAATGCACTAGCCCAGATTGCAGTGAAAAGCTTTTTATGAAAATGGCTTAAAAATTTTAGGGTTTCAAAGCGACCAAAGGAAGCTCTTGAAACCCTATTAATTTTTTCCCTTTTGAATAAAAACTTGCAACGAAAAGCGGGATAAGCTACAAATTATCAATCTCTCCTTGAACTATTTCCCATTCTTCGAGTAATTTATCTAACTCCGTTTTTTTCTTGTTATACGCCATAAAAAAAGAAGCGTCTTCGATGCGTTTGTCGTAATTTGATGCCAAAGCTTTGTCGTCGTTTTGAATGTCGATTTCGAGTTGTTTGATTTGACTTTCGACTTTACTCAGGCGGTTTTGCAGCGATTTATTTTTCTTTTGATCTTCATAGGATGCTTTTGAATTAGAAGTTGGCACTTCTTTTTTAGCAATATCTTTTTTCTCTACTTCGCGCATGTTTTCGAGGTTGCGCTGTTCTAGGAAATAGTTAATATCGCCGAGGTATTCTTTGATTTTTTGATCTTTGAATTCGTAAACAATATTCGACATTCCTTGAAGAAAATCCCTATCGTGAGAAACCAGCAACAAAGTACCTTCGTATTTTTGAAGCGCTGCTTTTAATACGTTTTTCGATTTGATATCGAGGTGATTCGTCGGCTCATCCATCACCAAAACATTAATCGGCTGCAACAACAATTTACACAACGCCAAACGGTTGCGTTCGCCTCCCGAAAGTACTTTGACTTTCTTTTCTACATCGTCGCCACGGAACAAAAATGAACCTAACATGTCGCGTACTTTTGAGCGATTGGTGTCAGTGGCAGCGTCTTCCATCGTTCGCAGCAAGGTAATTTCACCATCGAGGTATTCAGCTTGATTTTGAGCAAAATATCCCACTTGCACGTTGTGCCCAAGTTTGATGCTTCCTTCGAACTTAAATTCGTTTACAATGGCTTTCATAAACGTCGATTTCCCTTGTCCGTTTTGACCAACGAATGCAATTTTACTACCGCGTTCTACCAATAAAGAAATGTTTTTTAAAACAGTATTATTACCATACGCTTTGGTTACATGATCGGCTTCTATAACTACTTTTCCAGGCACTTTTGAAACTGGAAATGAAATATTCATTACGGAATTATCATCTTCATCGACTTCAATTCGTTCTACTTTATCTAACTTTTTGATAAGCGATTGAGCCATGGATGCTTTTGAAGCTTTGGCACGGAATTTCTCGATTAACTTCTCGGTTTCTTCAATTTTCTTTGCTTGATTTTTTTGAGTCGCCAATTGCTTTTCACGAATTTCATGACGCAATTCTAAATATTGGGAATACGGTTTGTTGAAATCATAGGCTTTTCCTAACGAAATTTCGATAGTTCGATTGGTGACATTGTCGAGGAACATTTTATCGTGGAAAACAATCACCACTACTCCAGGATAATTTCGTAAAAAACTTTCCAACCAAATAATACTTTCGATATCGAGGTGATTGGTTGGCTCATCTAGAAGTAGAATGTCATTGGCTTGCAATAACAGTTTTGCCAATTCGATACGCATTCTCCATCCGCCCGAAAACGTTTCGGTAAGGTTATTAAAAACTTCACGCTTGAAACCCAATCCCAATAGAATTTTTTCGGTATCGCCAACATAATTATAACCACCGAGTAATTCGAATCGGTGCGTATAATCGGATAAATCTTCAATAATTTGCGAATAAGCTTCACTTTCGTAATCGATTCGGGTAACCAACTGATGGTTAATTTCTTCTAATTTTTTTTCAACAATTTTAATATCGGTAAACGCTTCATAAGCTTCTTCGAGAACAGTTCTTCCTTGTTCAAAATCGATATCTTGACGAAGAAAACCGATGCGGACTTCCTTTTCGGTAGCGATACTTCCCGAATCGGGTTTGATATCGCCAGCAAGTATTTTAAGCATGGTTGATTTTCCGGCACCGTTTTTTCCGACTAGTCCTACTCTGTCTCCTGATCCCATTCTAAAAGTGACTTCTTCAAATAAATACGTTCCGCCAAAAGAAACCGACAAGTTGTGTATATTAAGCATAATTAATTGTGACAAATTTTACATTATAAAAAAAACATTGCGTTACCTTTGTAAAAAATTTTTGCAAATGTTAAAAAAAGGAAGCACATTAAATAGTATTTTAACAGGAAGTTGTCCTAAATGCCATGAAGAAAGTATGTATGTAGTAAAAAATTCTTATTTGCTGAAGACTTTATACAAAATGAACAAGTCGTGTAGCCATTGCCATACAACATATGAATTGGAACCATCCTTTTTTTATGGTGCAATGTATGTTAGTTATGGTGTATCTATTGCGTTTGGAGTAGCTTTTTTTGTCATTGCTTATTTTATTTTACAAACTACGGCGAAAACAGCAATGATGGTATTGATTATTGGAATAATTTCTTTGATGCCAGTTATTGCAAGATTGTCGCGAAACATATACATAAATTTGTTTATTCATTACGATAAAAACTGGAAGCAAAATTCTTAAATCTATTGATGTCGACATAAGAATTCAGTGTTGTTTTATTTTCGATATACTCGTAAAGCATTTTGGCCATGGCTGGGGCTAACATAACACCACGAGTACCTAATCCATTAAGTAAGTATATATTTTTGTGAATTGGATGTGAACCCAACATAGGCCTTCTGTCTTTTACTGTGGGACGAATTCCGGCTAAATGATCAATAATTTCAAAGTCACATTGAATTAATTCTTTCAAATCTGTAATCAATTCTTCTTTGGCAGATTGCGTTGGCGTAATGGTTTTATCCTCCCAATTATAGGTGGCCCCTACTTTATAAATATCATTTCCTAATGGAATAATAAAAATTCCTGTTTTAACAACTACATCTAAATTCAAATTTGGCGCTTTTATGAGCAGTAATTCCCCTTTGGCACCATCAAGTGGTAAACTAGAAAAAAACGGATTTAAAAGCATTCCGTATCCTTCTGCGAAGACAATTTGTTTGGCAGTTTGATTTTTATATTGGATTGAATCGTTATTGTGTATTAAAAAATCGTATTCGAAAGTTTCTTCTAAATATGAATTGATTGATAGTAAATAACTTTTATAAGATTCCAACAATAAAGCCGTATCGACAAAACCAGAATACAATACTTTTCCGAAACCTAAAGGAGAAGCAATCGCATCGTATTTTTTGGTGATTAAATTCGGAGCAAGAAAATCGGAAAGAATGGGTTTGTCGGAAGCAGTAAACCAATTGTTTTGTTCTTCTATAGAATGAAATTTTCGTAAAAGTGGTATTTTATAATCTAATATTACGTTGAGTTTGGTTTCTAATTTGGAATAGAATTCGTGAAGCAAATTGATTTGTTCTTTTGCTTGCCAGACTTCAGTAAAGCGTTTTAAGATAACCGGATTGTATAAACCAGCTGCCACTTTAGATGAATTTTGCGATTGGTTATTGATAACGAGAACTGTTTTACCGTTTTGCAGCGCCATTTCTGCAAACGCAATTCCGGCAAGTCCGCTTCCTACAATAATATAATCTACCATTTTCTGTTTAGCATGAGTTCGATATACCTATTTTTTTGCCACGAATTCACGAATTAAAAAATGAAATAGTTAAAATTCGTGAATTCGTGGCAAACACAAACTGCTGTTTTAACTTTGTCTCCAATGGACAAATATATTGAACTCACGTATTTAGTTTTAATCCTGTGGTAAAATCTTGGTGGCAAAAGTTTAAAAAAAAACTCCTACCAAAGGTAAGAGTTTTTACTATTTTTAGAAAACTATATTAGTAGTTCCACATGTCTTGTTCGAAATTACGAATCTTTTCTTTAACACGTTCCGATTCTAGTAATTGAAGTTGTGCATTGTCTTTCATGTAAGCATCGATGGTTCTATCTCCGTATACATTTTCTTCTTTGTATATCAAGCCACTAAAACGCCTTGAATTTAAAAGATGATCGAAGGTGATTGGCATAGCGGAGTTTTTGTCATTAAATGCTTTTGCTTCATGTAGCACATCTCGAATAGAAGGGAAAAATACCCAGAACAATTCGATAGCGTCTGTATTTCCTTTTGCTTTATCTCTGGCTTCTGTAGCCAAGGGACATATAGCAAGCAATCTGTATTTTAATTCGCTTTGACGTTTGTCGAAATACCAAAATCCTTTTATTTTGTATCCAGAAATATCTGAAGCATCAAGAATAGTTTCATTGATATATTGTTTATCTAAGACTTTTGCGCCAGATCTATATTCTTCTAAGTAATTATTAAACTCATTAATACCTTCTGGAATGGTATCTCGAAATTTAAAAACACTTTCCATGTCTGTCAAAGATTTTTTGGTGTTAAAATAATCATCACCATAAACTTCAGAGATTTCACCTGATTTTATACCATTTAAAAGAACTTGAAACAATGATCTTCTATCCTTACCTACAAAAGCAGTATCAACAGGAAAATATAATGGAAAATTAACTCTTTCATCAAGATCTATTAGTTCCCAAGTGGTTTTCCCCATTAAAATATCTCTGTCATGCACGTATCCGTAGGGAAGTGGTTTGTCATTATCTGCTTCTAATTGCGCAGCAGTTTTTAAACCAATTTCATCTGGAATCTTTGCATTTAATAGATTGTATTGTGCATTAGAAGTATAACTTCCTGCAATTCCCACAACAACTAATAATAAGTTTTTCAAATTCATATGTCAATTTTATTTTTTTTAATGGTCATATGTAATTCGCATATCATTAATAAATCTATCAACGCGATTCACTTTATGCTCATTTCATAATGTTTTTTCTAAGTTATCTAAGTAGGTTGATAACGACCAATTTAAATTTTTATTGTATTTCGTAAATAGCTACAGCTGCTGTTTGTGTTGCTATATTTGCACCTATCACTTTTGATTTAATATCAGAAATTGTAATTTGATCTCCTTTACTCGCTCTTGCTAAAGCTGCTTTACAACGGGCATCAACTCTATCGCCGTTCACAACAATTGAAGCTTGTCCTGGCACTTTTAATGCAAATTGTACTACTTGAAATTTCAAGTCATACAAGAAATCTGGTAAAACTGCTGATATCTGAGATACTTCTAAACGAGATTTAGCCCCTTTTTGTAAACCAACTGTTCCTCCTACTGCACCAAGTGGAGCAGGAATATTTTTAATTCTGAATGATTTTTTATCCGAAACTGTTTTACCATCAGGTAGTTTACCAGTAACATTAACTGTTACTTCTGTTCCTGAACCTGGGTTTAAATTATAAGATCCTGGTTTAGTCCCTTTAGAAAGACCCGTAGCAGATGCATTTACAAGATTATCTGTAATACCCGCAAATGAAATTGTCATAGGATTTGGTAGACCTCTGTAAACAACATTCATTTTATCTGCAGAAATATTAGCTGAGTTTGGTTTAGGAACTACTACGTAATTTCCTTTAATTGGTAAACTAACTACTTTTCCGCCTTCATCAAAGTTGAAAGTTCCTGTAATTTCATGTTCCCCTACAGCACCAGCTCCGAAAGAGAAATCTGCTTGACCTGCTGTAGCTTTTACAGAAGTCCCATTTACGATTACCGATTTTGCAATCAAATCAGGATCAAATTTACCAAGTATAATTTTTCCTTTAACAGCTTCTCCTTGGAAGAAAGCCGATTTTTCAGGAACCACAATTGGTTGGTATTTTGTTAACGAAGCTGCAGAAATCAAACTTGTTTGAAACATACCAGCTATGATATCACTTTCTGTTGTTTTGATGTCGGCTTGTAATTGTGATAATTTAGTGATAGATGCAATTAAAGGGAAACCTTTATAGTTGTAATCTATCCAATCAACAACAGCTCCGGCATTTTTAGATTTAACCGATTTTGTTGCAAATCTGTCTTCTATTTTTCTCATTTCATCTGCAGCAATGGCACTTCCTCCTATTTGCTTTACTTGATTAGTATAATCCTGAATTCTATTTAAAAACTCTTGTCCTTCTTTAGAGACTTTATCTCCTTTAAAAAACAAGTCATCAAAATATTCTCCTTTATCCATTTTTTCATATACACCTTCCTCATTCATATCAAATTTGGCCGAAGATGCTTTTTTCATCTCTTCGATGTAATTATAGAAATCTTTTGATAAAGCTCTAATTTTTTCGACTTTAACTTTTTTGTCTCCATACTGCTTACCTTGCTCCGATGCTTTTTGAGCTAATTGCGCAAATGCATCGTCATTACGAGCTGTGGTAAGCGCATTTGATTCAACGATTTTTTTATTTAATATTCCAAAAGCAGATAATACTTCTTTTGACATGTTCAATGCCAACATTGCGATGAATACCAAGTACATTAGGTTAATCATCTTCTGTCTAGGGGTTAATTTTCCTCCTGCCATTTTTTCTAATTAATTAGTTTAAAATTGTTTAATATAAATTTAGTTAAAAACTAATTATCCTTTGTTACTCATTGCAGAAAGCATTCCTCCGTAAACATTGTTCAATGTTGAAAGGTTAGACGTAAGCGATTGCATTTGGTCTTTTAATTTTAAATTGTTTTCAGCAACATCATTATTGATTTGTACACTTCTTTCAGCGCTTTGCACTTGAACAGAATACAAACTGTTTAAAGTTTCTAAATGCGTAGATGCTTTTACCATTTCTTCAGAATATTTTTTAGTAGAAGCTACAGCGTCAACTGTAGGCGAAATTGCTTTAGCGGCTCCTTCGAAGTTTTTAATACTATTACCTAAACTTGACATTAATTCAGCGTCAACTTTAGCTTCTTTTAACATAGCGTCTAATTTTTGAGACAATAAACCTTGTGCATCTGTAGCATCTTCTGTTTTTACTTTTCTAGCTTTTGCTTCACCACCTGCTAATTCAGGATATACTAATGACCAATCCAACTCATTGTCTACTGGTTCAAATGCTGATAATGCAAAAATTAATGCCTCAGTAACAAGACCGATTGTAAGCATAACATTACCTGTTAATGGTCCAAGTTCAAAGTGAATAATTTTAAATAATGCTCCTACGATTACTACTGCCGCTCCCATCCCGTATGCGAAATTCATTGCCTTTTTGCTTAATAATGCCATAATAATAAAAATTTTAGTTAGTTAAGTTAAGTTTAGTTAAGTTTAGTTTAGTAAATTTTACAATTTTATTTTTTTCCCATTTCCTGTAGTTTGAACCCCCATATAATCTTGAACAGTTCTAAATCCAATATAGCTTCTTGCTGTATCTTGGTATTCGAAATCTCGGCTACTAACTTGTAAAAAGTAAGCGACATCTTTCCATGAACCACCTCTTACAACTTTACGTTTATTCGATTTATCAGAAACATTAGGGTTCATTGAGGAAACAAATTCATAAGACGCAGCGTCGTAAGATGAATCTGTCCATTCAGAGACATTTCCAGCCATGTTGTATAAATTATAGCCATTAGGGTCATATGATTTAGCTTCTACTGTGTACAAAGATTGATCAGCTGCATAATCACCACGGTTGGGTTTGAAATTAGCCATAAAACAACCTCTGTCATTTTTTGTATAAGGACCTCCCCATGGAAATGTACCTGATTGTAATCCGCCACGAGCAGCATATTCCCATTCAGCTTCAGTTGGTAAACGAAATGAATTAATTAAGTCTCTACCGCCAGATTTACTTTTTTTCTTTGATTTGATGTAAGAGTTTTTATTTAAAGTTCTCCAAGCACAAAATGCTTTAGCTTGTTTCCAATTAACACCTACTACAGGATAATCTCCATAAGCTTGGTGCCAAAAATAATCATTGTGCATTGGTTCATTATAAGAATAAGAAAAGTCTTTAACCCATACAGTCGTGTCAGGATAAACTGGCGTTTGTTCTGTTATAATAAAACTAGAACGTTTTCCAGATTTAGCTCTTGCAGCCTTTTCTATATCCATCCACGAAAAACGGAATTTTAATTTATTTACATCAATAGTTCTTAAACCATTAAAAGACTCAGCTTGCGGTAAATACATAGTATCCATTACCTCAACATAATATTCATCTGGATATTTTTTAGTATCCTTTATTAATTTGATCTTTTTATTTAATCTTCTTCCCGCATAAGGATCATCATCGGTACCAACACTATAATAGTTTTCGTACATGTATTTATCATAGGGAGACATTTTTGCTGGATCTTGATCATTAAAAGCAAAATCACCAATACTTCCTGCATTTTTTCCGCCTTTTCCTGAACCAGGTTTGATCCCAACTTCATCGGCAAGAATTGCTAGTCTTACTCTAATAATGGAATCTTGTACCCAATTTACAAATTGACGATACTCACTATTTGTAATTTCAGTTTCATCCATATAAAATGACCTTACTGTTACAGTTTTAGTAGGAGAATCTTGTACATTGGCTAAATCATCATCAGATTTTCCCATGATATATGCTCCACCAGGAACTAAAGTCATTCCGAAAGGTTTTTCTGGATGCCATTTTTTTCCTTTTACTCCGACTAATTCTCCTTTATCTCCGGTCTTACCGCAGCTCACTAAAAGAGTTAAAAAAGATGCAAATGCTATGAACTTCTTCATATAAATTTGGGTTGATTATGTAACTTATTTTTAAGGGCGTAAACCTATTTATAATTTTTGGAATAAACAATTTTTTATATCTAAAAAACAGTAGTTGTATTTCAAAATCAGGAAATAAAAAAAATAAAAAATTTAAAAATATCGATAAAATACTTAATAATTCGATAAAATACAAATATATTTTATTTTTGTAGGTTTATTTATACAATAAAATAATTTTATTATGATTTATTAACTATAAACTATAATATACTTTTTCTTTGTGCTTTCCACCACCTTTGAGGGAATTCAAAATTGCACGCAGCCAAGTAATCATCATTTGTACACGGTAATAACGTATTCTTTTTTAATTTATTGTTGTTATTTGTAAAAAAAGGAATTTCTATCCACCAACGTTCTGTTATATTACTTTTATAAAATACAATTTCATCTTGTTCAAATGAAACAATATATTTAATATAATCCTTTTTACTTCCAAATGGATATTCATTTGATCGATAATGTATTCCTTCGATAAAATACCAAATAATTTGAGCTATTAATATTGACTCTTGTTTAGAGCTAGAATGATTGAACAAACCTAAACAAGAAGTTTTATCACTTATACCTGCATATCTAGAAAGCGAACAAATTTCTTTGCCATTAAAACCATTTGGAGAAAAAATAGTAGTATTGCCAGAATCAGATGATTTTACGGCGTTCATATCAATACTAACTAAATCGGCATCTCTAAAAACTGGCTCAGCAATTTCTATATTATTACATACTTCTCCAAGTCGATACGCATCAAAAAATAATTTCTCAATTAAATCAATTTCCTCTTGTGAATTAAAATAAGTTTGATAACCAACGTTGCTGTAATTAAATAAATTGTTTGGTTCCTCAACGATTATTTTTGATAAATAAGATTCTGATTCTACATTATTATCTTTTTTTACAATATCAAATTTAGAATCAATTGCAACCAAATTAACCATTTGTTCTAAATTATCATAAGCTCTGTATAGCGAATATGTAATATCTTGAGAACCTCCAATTACAATTGGAATTATTTTTTTCTTTAATAACAAAGCAACAATATTTTGAATTGCAAAATAAGTGTCGTCTATTGAGTTCCCTGGTAATATATCGCCCAAATCAGCAATAGATTTAATCCAATTCCCAGGAAAAAGCGAATAGAATTCCTTACGTATATAATCTAAATTAATTTGCTCGTTAACATTTTTATTTCCTCTATTTTCTAAAACTCCGATAATTGCAATATCAATTTTATCAATATCTGGAAAAGCGTCATTGGTATGAAAAACAACTTTATTACCCAAATGTTGAGATGATAATTCTTTAACAAAATCAACTATTCCATTAGAGACTGGTTTTAGAAAATCAAATTCCATTATTTATTTCTTTTTTGGCCTCACCTCAATCCTCTCTAAAAGAGAGAAAGAAAAAAGGATTTTACTTTTTTGTTTTTTTGACTGCTGTTTTTTTAACTGCTGTTTTTTTGGTTGGCGTTTTCTTTTCAATCATTTCTTGAACTTGTGCTAACGTCAGTTTTGCAGCATCAATGTCTTTGTTCAATTCAATTTTTATTTTCCCTTTTGTAATAATTGATCTTCCCCAACGCGCTTTTTCTACTTTTATCCCTTCAGTTTTCCAGTCATGGATTACTTTATCCACTTCTTTTTGTTGTTTATCTTCAATCAATTCATTCAAATCAGATTGTGATAAATTATCGAAATTGTATTTTTTACTCACATTGATAAACATACCGTTCCATTTGATAAACGGACCAAAACGACCTATACCTTTTTGAATAGGAAGATTCTTATACGAACCAATAGGAGCGTCAGCTTGTGCTTTTTCATCAATTAATCCTTGCGCAATATCCATCGTAACATCCATTGGGTCCATGCCTTTCGGAAGCGAAATAAATTGTTTTCCGAATCGTACATATGGACCAAAACGTCCATTGTTTACTTCCAATTCTTCTCCTTTATAAACACCTAACGATTTTGGAAGTAAAAACAAATTCAACACTTCTTCAAGGGTAATATTTCCAATGTTTTGATCTTGACCTAAACTTGCAAATTGTTTATTTTCATCATCAAAATCGCCTATTTGTGCCATCGCACCATATTTTCCTAGACGAACTGAAACTTGTTTCCCTGTTTTAGGATCTTTTCCTAAAATTCTTTCACCACTTTCTCTATCTGCATTTTTTTCAACATCGACAACTCTTGGATGAAAATGCGAATAAAAATCATTCATCATTTTTGCCCAATCGACATTTCCTTCTGCAATCTCATCAAAATCCTGCTCTACTTTTGCAGTAAAGTTGTAATCTAAAATAGTTTCGAAGTTTTTTACGAGGAAGTCGTTTACGATAATTCCGATGTCGGTTGGAACTAATTTTCCTTTATCAGAACCTACATTTTCAGTCAACACCTGCGATTTTACTTCGGCATTTTTCAATACAATTTGATTGTATTTTCTTTCTTGTCCTTCAAAATTTCCTTTCTCTACATACGTTCTAGCAATAATTGTAGATATAGTTGGCGCATAGGTAGACGGACGCCCAATTCCCAATTCCTCTAATTTTTTTACTAATGATGCTTCTGTATAACGACTTGGCGGTCGCGAAAATCTTTCGGTAGCCGTAATATAATTATTAACTAGTTTTTCGTTTACTTTTAAAGCTGGTAACATGCCTTCTTGCTCATCATCATCATCGTCATTACCTTCTAAATATACTTTTAAGAAACCTTCAAATTTGATTACTTCTCCTGTTGCTGAAAAAACTTCACTGTGATTATTAGCAACTATTTTTACATTCGTTCGTTCCAATTCGGCGTCGCTCATTTGAGATGCTAATGTTCTTTTCCATATCAAATCATACAAACGTGCTTGATCGCGCTCAACATTTACAGTTCGTCGTGACATATCTGTTGGACGAATTGCTTCGTGAGCTTCTTGTGCGCCTTTACTTTTTGTGTTGAAACTTCTTGGCTTACTAAATTCTTTACCATAAGAACTCGAAATTTCTGCTTGTGCTGCTGCCATTGCTTCTTGAGAAAGATTTACACTATCGGTTCTCATGTAAGTTATCAATCCTGCTTCGTACAAACGTTGCGCAATTTGCATTGTAATTCCAACTGGTAAATATAATTTTCTAGCAGCCTCTTGTTGCAATGTAGAAGTGGTAAATGGCGCCGCTGGTGATTTTTTTGTAGGTTTGGTTTCTAAATCTCCTACTTTATAAGAGGACCCAATATTTTGATTTAAGAAATCTTCGGCTTGTTTTTTAGTTGCGAAGTTCTTTGGCAATTTTGCTTTGAATGATTTTCCAGCTTCATTAGTAAATTCGGCAGTAATACTATAAGATGCATCAGAATTGTGATTTTGAATTTCTCTTTCGCGTTCTACAATTAAACGAACAGAAACCGATTGAACACGTCCAGCAGATAGACCTCCTTTGACTTTTTTCCAAAGTACTGGCGATAATTCATATCCAACTAATCGGTCTAAAACCCTACGCGCTTGTTGGGCATTTACTAAATTATAATCGATTCCACGTGGATTTTCGATTGCTTTTTGAATGGCAGTTTTTGTGATTTCGTGAAAAACGATACGTTTGGTTTTGCTTGGATCTAATTTTAATTCTTCTGATAAATGCCAGGAAATAGCTTCTCCTTCTCGGTCCTCATCGGATGCAAGCCAAACCATTTCGGCAGATTTAGCTAAGTCTTTTAGTTTTTTTACCAATGCTTTTTTATCGGCAGAAACTTCGTATTTGGGTTTGAATCCGTTGGCAACATCAACTCCAATTTCTTTCGATGGCAAATCAGCAATATGTCCATAACTAGATTCAACTTGATAGTCGGAACCCAGAAATTTCTCGATAGTTTTTGCTTTTGCTGGTGACTCAACGATTACTAAATTCTTTGCCATTTTGGATTTTATTTGTTGGCAAAAGTATTTAATTTTTTTAGATATTGAGTTTTTGGAAACTATTTTAATTGATTACACAGTGATACACGGTGATTACACAGAGGCCACAGAGCTAATTTCTAGCCCAGATTACCTCACAAAATATTGATTTTGATTTTGTGTTCGGTCAATTCGCTATGCTCGTGTGCAACCGATATACTTTGTGAAGAATGAACAAAGATAAAAGCAAAAGCGGGAAAATGGAAACCAAAAAAGCCCAATCCTTTCACTCCTAATAAAACTATGTTAAACATTATCTGCCATCTTGTCATATTTTACAATTTAGTATTATCTTTGCTGTCCGAGGAAATCGAAAAAATTTTATGGAAAAGGAAATCGACGAAAAATTACAAGGACAAAGTTTAGTTCTTGAACACAAACCAGAAAATACAAAAAAACTTTATATAGAAAGTTATGGTTGCGCTATGAATTTTTCGGATAGCGAAATTGTAGCCTCTATACTTACAAATGAAGGATATAATACCACTCAAGTTCTAGAAGAAGCCGATTTGGTTTTAGTAAATACTTGTTCCATACGTGATAAAGCAGAGCAGACGGTTCGCAAGCGTTTGGAGAAATACAATGCGGTAAAGCGAACTAATCCTAAAATGAAAGTCGGCGTTTTAGGTTGTATGGCTGAACGTTTGAAAGAAAAATTTTTAGACGAAGAAAAAATTGTTGATATGGTTGTTGGTCCCGATGCCTATAAAGATTTGCCGAATCTTTTAAAAGAAGTGGAAGAAGGTCGCGATGCTATCAACGTAATTTTATCTAAAGAAGAAACCTACGGAGACATTTCTCCTGTTCGTTTAATGAGTAATGGCGTAACGGCATTCGTTTCAATTACTCGTGGATGCGATAATATGTGCACGTTTTGTGTGGTTCCTTTTACACGTGGAAGAGAACGTAGTAGAGAACCGCAAAGTATTATTGCCGAAATTCAGGATTTATGGGAGAAAGGATTTAAAGAAATTACACTTCTCGGACAAAATGTGGATAGTTACCTTTGGTATGGTGGTGGATTGAAAAAAGATTTTGACAAAGCATCGGAAATGCAAATTGCTACTGCAGTAAAATTCGAACAATTATTAGAATTGGCAGCAAAGACTTTTCCGAAAATGCGAATTCGTTTTTCGACCTCCAATCCACAAGATATGCATGAAGAAGTATTGCACGTTATTGCTAAATATCCCAACATTTGCAAGCACATTCATTTACCAGTTCAATCGGGAAATAACAGAATTTTGAAGGAAATGAATCGTCTTCACACACGTGAACAATACATGACATTAATTGATAAGATCAAAGCGATAATTCCAGATGTTTGTGTTACTCAAGATATGATAGCTGGTTTTCCTACTGAAACAGAAGCAGATCATCAAGATACTCTTTCGTTAATGGAATATGTAAAATACAGTTTTGGTTATATGTATGCCTATTCTGATCGCCCTGGAACTTTAGCAGGCAGAAAAATGAAAGACGATGTTCCAGAAGCAACTAAGATGCGTCGACTACAAGAAATTGTCGATTTACAACGAATTCATAGTGGATACAGAACACAAGAATTTTTAGGAAAAACAGTGGAAGTTTTGGTTGAAAAGACATCCAAAAAATCAGAAAACGATTTGTCTGGAAGAAACTCACAAAGTATAACTGTTGTTTTTCCAAAAGAGCATTACAATATTGGTGACTTTGTCAATGTGAAAATCACAAGCTGCACCAGCGGAACTTTAATTGGAGAAGCGGATGGGTATGGTGAGATGAATTAAAAAAGTTTCAAGTTTCAGGTTTCAGGTTAAGAAAATAACTTGAAACCTGAAACCTGAAACCTGAAACAAATAAAAAAATGGAATCCATACAAAATATAAAACAACGATTTGAAATTATTGGAAACGATCCAAAACTTAATCGTGCCGTAGAAAAAGCAATTCAAGTGGCTCCTACCGATATTTCGGTATTAGTAACTGGTGAAAGTGGCGTTGGAAAGGAAAGTATACCTAAAATAATTCATTCTCTTTCTCATAGAAAACATGGCAAATACATTGCTGTAAACTGTGGAGCTATCCCAGAAGGAACTATTGATAGTGAACTTTTTGGTCATGAAAAAGGTTCGTTTACTGGAGCAACAGGCGCTCGTGACGGGTATTTTCAAGTGGCAGATGGCGGAACTATTTTTCTAGATGAAGTGGGTGAATTGCCCTTAACAACTCAAGTACGTTTGCTTCGTGTATTAGAAAACGGCGAATTTATTAAAGTTGGTTCCTCACAAGTACAAAAAACAAATGTTCGAATTGTTGCAGCAACAAACGTTAACATGTTTGATGCTATCGAAAAAGGGAAATTTAGAGAAGATTTATATTATAGATTGAGTACAGTTGAAATCGGATTACCACCTTTACGTGATCGAAAAGAGGATATTCATTTATTGTTTAGAAAATTCGCCTCCGATTTTGCTCATAAATACAAAATGCCCGCTATTAAACTAGCAGATGAAGCCATTAAATACCTATTAAATTATAGATGGAGTGGCAATATTCGTCAATTGCGAAATGCTGCCGAACAAATTTCGGTATTGGAAACAAAAAGAGAAATTTCGTTAACAACATTAATGTCTTATTTACCACAAGAAGGAAGTAATTTGCCTTCGGTAATAAAAGACAAGAAAAACGACAGTGATTTTTCGACCGAAAGAGACATTTTATACAAGGTGCTTTTTGATATGAAGAGTGATTTGAATGATTTGAAAAAACTTACTTTGGAGTTAATGAAAAATGGGGTTTCAAAAGTACAAGACATCAATCCAAATTTAATTAAAAAAATATACGGACAACAAGAAGATACTGAAACTTCATTTGAAGAAGAACCTAGAGTAAATGTAATTCCAAATCGAAGTGAAAATTTACAAGAAGAATTTGATGATGAAGAAGACGATTCAAATTACCTTTTTGCAGAAACCGTTGAAGAAGAGGAAGTTTTAAAACTAGAACAAAAAGAAATCGAGCTTATCAAAAAATCGTTAGAACGCCACAAAGGAAAACGAAAAGCAGCAGCTGATGAATTGGGAATATCTGAACGTACATTGTATCGTAAAATAAAACAATTTGATTTGTAAGTTAATTGATAATTAAAAATTGATAATTGATAATTGGAAAAGAATATCTTTGGCCTTTTATAATTAAAATGACTTGAACTTGAGACAGCATGACTCAATAAAAAATTGCTTGGAATGAAATACATTAAATATATATTAGTTGTAATTGTTTCTTTATGCTTCAATGGTTGTTCGGTATATAACTTTACCGGAACAGGAAAAATAGATGCTAAAACTTTTCAAGTTAATTATTTTCAAAACAATGCTGAATTAATCGAACCCGGAATTGAACGTACTTTTACCCTAGAATTACAAGACATTATTCAAAATCAAACCAATTTGAATCTAGTAAATTCTAATGCTGATTTGGTTTATGAAGGTGAAATAGTTGAATACAGAATTACGCCTATGACTGCTACAGCCGATCAAAGAGCAGCTCAAAACCGTTTGACAATTGCTGTTAATGTTAGATTTTCTAATAAAAATAAAGACGGGGATGATTTTGAAAAACGTTTTTCGTTTTTTGTTGATTATGACGGTACCACTCAACTTATTGGCTCTAAACTAACAGCTGCTTTAGATGAAATTTTTGAACGAATAACACAAGATATTTTTAACGAATCACTAGCTAAATGGTAAAAAAGTGTTCAGTATTCAGTGCTCAGTTGGCAGTTTATTCGTACTTTTAAAACCCATACTGAACACTGAACACTGAACACTGAACACTGAACACTGAACACTGAACACTGAACACTGAACACTGAACACTGAACACTGAAC
>CALPIE020000038.1 GCA_943323545.2 Bifidobacterium breve
GAAAGATGCTATATAAAGAATGCCATTATTGATAAAAATTGCAGAATTGGTAATGATGTAATTTTAAATGGAGGAAAGCATTTAGAAGATATTAACACTGAATTACTAACTGTAAAAGACGGAATTATTGTCGTCAAAAAAGGAGTGACTTTACCAAATGGCTTTAAAGTTTAATACAAAAAAAATCTCCTAATAAATTAGGAGATTTTTTTTATTTCATTGTTAGATAATTGTATATTTTTTCTCTTTCTGCATCCTGTATTTTAGCATTTTTCTGCATTTTTAATAAAATTGGCGTCCATTCTTCCTTAGTAAAATCGCTTGGGTTATATAATTTATGACATTTAGCACAGTTGTTTTCATATAAATTTTTCCCTTCTGCAAGTTCAGGTGATAAAGCAGCAACTACTATTGGTTTGGCTTCTGTCACAGCTGGAACAACTTTAGGAGAGCATGAATAAATTAGTATTCCTGTTATGGCAAGTGATAAAATTCTTAATTTCATAGGTCTTGTTTTTGTGTGTTTAGATAGTAAATATAAAAAAAATCCCAATAGTTGCACTATTGGGATTAAAATTTATATATTTTATAAATGCCGAAACGATTTCGGTAAAAATCGATTCAAACTATTTTGTTACTCAAAATAGATTGGATAGCTTACTTCACGTCCATCAATTCTACATCAAAAACCAAAGTTGCATTCGGTGGAATAACACCACCGGCTCCGCTCGCTCCATAACCTAAATAAGACGGAATGACAAAACGTGCTTTATCGCCAACTTGTAATAATGCGATACCTTCGTCCCAACCTTCAATTACATTACCTTGTCCGAGTGGAAACTCAATTGGTTTTTTTCTTGCATACGAATTGTCAAAAACTTTTCCGTTTTCTAAAGCACCTGAGTAATGTACAGCAACAGTTTTACCATTTTCTGCTTTTTTACCATTACCTTTTTGGATGATTTTATAGCGCAATCCGCTTTCTGTTTTGTCGAATCCAGCGGCTAACTTTTCCATTTCTGCTTCGGCTGCTTTTTTTGCTTCTTCAATGCGTTTCAAACGAGAACCTTCAAATGTTCTAAACGCTTCAATAGCATTCCATTTTTCTGCTTCTGCTCCTACTCTAACAATTTCAATTGTATCAATCAAATCACCTTGAACAATAGCGTCAACAATGTCTTGGCCTTCAACAACATTTCCGAAAACCGTATGCTTTCCATCTAACCAATTCGTTGGTACATGTGTGATAAAAAATTGTGAACCATTACTTCCTGGTCCAGAATTCGCCATAGATAAAACCCCAGGTTTATCGTGTTTAAGTGTTGGATGAAACTCATCTTCAAAACTATAACCAGGTCCACCAGTTCCAATACCTTGAGGGCAACCTCCTTGAATCATAAAATCGGGAATTACTCTATGGAATTTTAATCCGTTATAGTACGGAGTTCCCATTGGTTTTGCCGAATTTTCTAATTGACCTTCTGCCAATCCAACGAAATTTCCAACTGTTCCTGGTGTTAAATCGTGTGTTAGTTTTACTAAAATTGCACCTTTTGAAGTGTTGAATTTAGCATATATTCCGTTTTCCATTATTGTATGTTTTATTATTTTTCGTGCAAATTTACGAATAATATTGATTAAAAATATCAACAAAATTATACATTTGGATAATTATTCAATTGCGGAAAAAATGGAAAATATTCCTGATTATATATCTATTAATAAACAAACATGGAATGATAAAACTGAAGTTCATATTGCTTCGGATTTTTATGACAATGAAAAATTTTTGAATGGCAAATCGACTTTAAACACTATCGAATTGGAATTATTGGGTAACATTTCCAATAAAAAAATACTGCATTTGCAATGTCATTTTGGTCAAGATACTATGACTTTATCGAGAATGGGTGCGAAAGCAACTGGTGTTGATTTATCAGACAAAGCGATTGAAAGAGCTAAAGAATTTGCTGCTAAACTAAACTTAGATACTACTTTTATTTGCTGTGACATTTATGATTTACCGAATCATCTTGATGAAACCCGAGGCTCGGCCGAACGGAGCGAAGCTAAATTCGACATCGTTTTTACCAGTTACGGCACTATTGGCTGGCTTCCCGATGTAACGAAGTGGGCAGTTGTTGTTTCTCATTTTTTGAAACCAGGCGGGAAGTTTGTAATGGCCGATTTTCATCCAGTAGTTTGGATGTATGATGATGATTTTAAATCTGTTTTTTACAGTTACTTTAATATAGAACCCATTGTTGAAACAATAACGGGTACTTATGCTGATAAAGAAGCAAAAATTGAAACCAAAAGTGTGGGTTGGAATCATCCAACAAGTGAAGTTTTGAATGCATTAATTCAAGTGGGATTGGAACTCAAATGTTTTAATGAATACGACTATTCACCCTACAATTGTTTTAAGGAAACCGAGGAGTTCGAAAAAGGGAAATTCAGAATCAAACATTTACAAAATAAAATACCGATGGTTTTTTCATTGGTGGCCACCAAAAAATTATAGTTTATGAAAAGTATTTACAAAACTGATCACAATCAGGAATTAATTACGAGAATTAATAAGCTAACTCCCGAAAGCAAAGCTTTGTGGGGGAAAATGAACGCGGCACAAATGCTATCACACTGTCAAGCACCAATGGATGTTGCCTTTGGAGATATGAATCTGAAAGCCAATTTCTTTATGCAATTACTGGGGAGAATGTTTAAAAATAAGATTCTAAATTCGGCTGAGTTTAAAAAAGATAGTCCAACAGCACCTGCCTTTATACGAAATAACGAATGCGATTTTGAGCAATCCAAAGCCGATTTGATTAAAAAAATAAATCGCTTTTCTGAACTTGGGGAGAAAGCCATAAAAACAACCAAGCATCCTTTTTTTGGTGAAATGACACTTGAGGAATGGGATCGACTGCAATCGATGCATTTGGAGCATCACATGAAACAATTCGGAGTTTAAAAAAAATTTTCTAAATAGCACTATAGCCCTAGCCCTGATTGCAGCGGCATCTTTTATACCTGACAGGTTTTAAAAAACCTGTCAGGTATAAAAATATAGCGGAAAGCAGGAAATAGCTTCAACTGACAAAAATAAAAAACTCCTATCTTTGCATCATGCGAATAGATATCATTACCATTTTACCTGAATTACTCCGAAGTCCGTTTGAAGCTTCGATTATGAAACGTGCTATTGATAAAGGATTGGTGGAAGTTCATTTCCACAATCTTCGCGATTACACGACCAACAAACAAAAAAGTGTCGATGATTATCCGTTTGGTGGTGGTGCCGGAATGGTAATGAATATTCAGCCGATTGACGATTGTATTGCCTTTTTGAAATCGGAAAGAAGTTACGACGAAATCATTTACATGTCGCCCGACGGTGAAACGCTCAACCAAAAAATGGCCAATACTATGTCGATGTTGGGCAATATTATTATCCTTTGCGGACATTATAAAGGCGTTGACCAACGGGTTCGTGATCATTTAATTACAAAAGAAATTTCGATTGGGGATTATGTTTTGAGTGGAGGAGAAATTGGTGCTATTGTTTTTTGTGATGCGATAATTCGATTGATTCCGGGCGTTTTGAGTGACGAAACTTCGGCATTGACAGATAGTTTTCAAGATGGGTTATTGTCTGGACCTATATATACGCGTCCAGCGGATTACAAAGGATGGAAAGTGCCTGATGTTTTAACAAGTGGTCATTTTGCAAAAATAGACAAATGGCGGGAAGATAAGGCTTATGAACATACTAAAAATAGACGACCTGATTTGTTGGAAGAGTAGTTTTGAGTTATGAATTATGAGTTATGAGTTGTTCAACTAAAACAATTTTTACAATATTGAAAAAAAACTCATAACTCATAACTCATAATTCATAATTATTTTTTACTTTTGCACCCACATTTGACCAACCTCTGGCGAAAACCGTAAATGTTGCTCTGATTTAAACCATAATTAGCATTTAAAATGGCAAATTTAGTTGATTTCGTAAATAACGAAATATCTGTAAAAAAAGATTTCCCTGCGTTTGGAGCTGGTGATACAATCACTGTTTTCTACGAAATTAAAGAGGGTGAAAAAACAAGAACTCAGTTTTTTAAAGGAGTTGTTATTCAAAGAAAAGGTTCAGGAATGACTGAAACTTTTACAATTCGTAAAATGTCTGGTGCAGTTGGTGTAGAGCGTATCTTCCCTGTTAACATGCCAGCTTTACAAAAAGTTGAAGTAAACCAAAGAGGTAAAGTTCGTAGAGCTCGTATCTACTACTTTAGAGAACTTACTGGTAAAAAAGCGAAAATCAAAGAAAGAAGATACAAAAACTAATTCTTTTTTAAACAATAAAAAAATCCTTTCAAATACATGAGAGGATTTTTTTATCTAAAAAACGGTCTTCAAATTATCAAATTCATATATAATTCTCTTATTATTTACTATTTCATAATTAAATCGTTTTCATAGCGCTATTTAAAAGTAATTCCTAACAAATTAATTATATTTGTATCCGCAAATTTTTAAAAACAGAATAACATTAAAATATGACAAAAATTAAAGTAGCCAATCCAGTAGTAGAATTGGATGGTGATGAAATGACTCGAATTATTTGGAGTTTTATAAAAGAACAATTAATTCTTCCTTACTTAGATATCGATATTAAATATTATGATTTAGGAATTGAAAGTCGTGAAGCGACAAAGGATCAAATTACTATAGACTCTGCTGAAGCTATTAAGAAATACAACGTAGGAATAAAATGCGCTACTATTACTCCAGATGAAGAAAGAGTAAAAGAATTCAACCTAACTGAAATGTGGAAATCACCAAACGGAACCATCCGAAATATCGTTGGCGGAACCGTTTTTCGTGAACCAATAATCATGAGAAATGTCCCGAGATACGTTCAAGGTTGGACAAAACCAATTGTAATTGGGCGTCACGCTTTTGGTGATCAATACAAAGCCACCGATAAAGTTATAAAAGGAAAAGGAACCTTAACAATGGCTTTTACAAATGAAGCCGGAGAAACTACTACATGGAATGTTTATGATTTTAAAGGTGATGGTGTGGCAATGTCGATGTACAATACTGATGAAAGTATTTACGGATTTGCACATTCATCTTTCCAAATGGCTTTAACAAAAAAATGGCCTTTATACCTTTCTACCAAAAACACGATTCTAAAAGCATATGACGGACGATTTAAAGATATATTTGAAGAAGTATATCAATCGACTTACAAAGCAGAATTTGACAAAAACGGAATGACATACGAACACCGATTAATTGATGATATGGTGGCTTCGGCAATGAAATGGAATGGCGGATTTGTGTGGGCTTGTAAAAATTATGATGGTGATGTACAATCGGATACAGTTGCACAAGGATATGGTTCATTGGGATTAATGACTTCTGTTTTGGTTACTCCAGATGGGAAAACTGTTGAAGCAGAAGCAGCTCACGGAACAGTAACACGTCATTTTAGAGAACATCAAAAAGGGAAAAAGACCTCAACCAATCCTATTGCTTCTATTTTTGCATGGACTCGTGGTTTAGAACATAGAGGTAAATTAGACAACAATCAAGCGTTAATTGATTTTTGTTTAAAACTAGAACAAGTTTGTGTAGAGACTGTTGAAAGCGGAAAAATGACTAAAGATTTAGCTATTTTGGTAAAACCAGAAGGATTAACAGAAGCTGATTATTTGTCAACAGAAGATTTTTTACAAGCTTTGAAAGATAATTTAGATAAGAAACTGATTTAACAAAGACCTTTTAGACTTCTTAGAAAATTAGACTTCTTAGATTATTGGATTTTTCGACTATTAGATTTTTCGACTATTGGAAATGTAGTTAGAGTCTAAGAAGTCTAAAAAAAATCTAATGTTCTAAGAAGTCTTTTTTTATTTTCTTTTTTTTATCGGGAGACAATACACGTATCCTAAAGTCAATTCAGTAAAGTCGGCTTGACCGAAATTGGCGTTGATAAAAGCACCTAAAAACAAATTGTGTCTTGGCGCTTTATTCGTATTTATTGCATATAATTTTGCCCCAAGTCGCGATGAAATCGACTTCTTAATTTTGTAATACCAATTCAATTCTCCTAACTGATACACATCATTAACGTATTTTTCTTCATTAATTTGCCAATCAAATTTATAAGCAGGTTTGTAAAAATTGAAGCCCAATTCAAATTCAACTCCAACATGACTTAAAAGTAATTCTCCATTTGCGAAAATTCCAATATTAGAGGCATATCTAACTGGATTTTCTTTAAATTCAGGATACAATTCGACAACTAATTTTCCATCTTCTTTTATATAATCGTAATAATCTTCATAAAATCGATAGTAAAATCCGAAACCATATTTAAAAGTTTTATTAATGATTTTCCCAGTTGAAGCTGCAAAAGCATAAACTTCTTTTTTATCTGTACTGTATTTTGACAACACTTTTTGACTCAAACCAATTCGAGTAGCATAAAAATGTTGGGAAGTTCTATTACTACTTAATGAATCCTTATCTGTATTGAGTTCATTTTGTAATTCATTTTTGAATTTTATTTCTGAATAAACACTTGCTAAAAAAGTATTCAATCCGTTATTAGGCAATCGTACATGTCCGTTAGAATTATGAAAATAACCCAATCCTATTTTTAAATTGTATTTTTCTTTTTCTAGCAAACTATAGTAAATATTAGAACGAAATGCCCAAGTAAAATGGGTAGAAATTGCCATATTATTTGGATTCTCTATAGCATCATAAATCTTGTTAAAATAAGAAGCCCCTAATCCAACTTTTAGATTTAATCTATTGGTCCATTTATTAAATAAATTAAAATCTATAAAAGGAGTAACTGTAACTGCTTGACCTACTTGATTTGGATTTCCAAAATCAACATAAGATATGGCAAACCCAGTATTTGGATAATTTAATTGTTTAGCCCATTCTAGATTTTGATTTTTATTGGTAGTTCCAAGACTAAATAAAATACTTTGTTGAGGGTTTAATTTTGGAAAGTTAACATTTGCAGTAGATGTTTTTCCAATTCCATATTCAAGAGCAGCAAAAGAATAATTATTTTTTTTTATGGTATTTCCATTTTGGCTATACAAAGTGGTAAAACTAAAAAGCAGAAAAAAAATAAATTTAAAATTAACTGCGATCATTTTCATATTTCCTATTTTTAAAAATAAATAGCAAATATATACTCTTAAAAATTAACATCCATTTTTTAATTACCGCTCTAAAAGATCTTGCTTGGTGATAATTATTTTAGCTTTTACACCTGTGGTTAGGTTCCACTTATTGTTGGTTATCATTTGTCCTTTTGAATCTACAATGGTAAACTGAGCTGTATTAGGTCCGGACTCTCCTTGATTTAATGCTTCTATTTCGATTTTATTGAATCCTTCATCCAAGTCTAAATATATTTCTTTATAATCGGCTTCTAGTAAAATAGCGTCAATAGCGACTTTTTCATTCAACCATATTCGAACCAAATCACCGTCTGGATATTCGTGATCACGACAAGCAATTTTTATAATTTTAGTACCACTTTTAAATTCTCCTAAAAAAGTATCTGATCTGTACTTTTCGAGAATTTCACCATCTCCTTTACTTTTCTTATTCATCTTATCGGTAAACATCTCAGAAGGATTTCGTATTGATTCTTTCTCCATTATACCTTTTTCCTCTTTCTTAGGTAGTAATGTAATTCCTTTTAAAAGTTTATCGTCATTGCTTTTATTTATAGAACTTTCATATTTAATTTCTGCTGGAGTTTTAGAGACAGATGTAGGTTGAGGTGGTGCATCTGGTTTTTTTATTGGGCTTATTTTTATTGAACGATTTGGTTTTTCAATTTGAGAAAATCCTTTCATTGAAAAACAAGACAAAACCAATAAACAAAAAATAAATCTCATTAAATTATTTATAAATAATAAGTTGTAAAAGTATTTAAAATCTGTTTAACAATTTCAAACTCTTAATAATACATTAACATTTGTAATATAGCTGTTATCATTCTTATTCATCAAATTTGCATTTTAATATCAAATGTATGTTCATTAAAAAAATCACATTATTTATAATCTTGTTTTTTGTTAGCTTTTCAATTGCTTATTCACAAGAAAAATATACACTTTCTGGTACAATTACCGATTCAAAAAATAACGAAACACTTATTGGAGTTAACATTATTGCCAAAGGTATAAATGCTTTTGCTGTAACTAATGAATATGGTTTTTACTCCTTAACACTTCCAAAAGGTGAATATACAATTGCGATAAGTTATGTTAGTTTTGAAACTATTGAAGAAAAAATCTCATTAGATAAAAATATCAAAATGAACTTTTCAATAAAAGAAGTTGGAGAACAATTAGAAGAAGTGGTTATTACCGAAAAAACAAAAGCCAATATTCGGAAACCAGAAATGAGTGTCAACAAACTTTCGATTGCAACAATTAAAAAAATGCCTGTTGTTTTAGGTGAAGTTGACATCATAAAATCGCTTTTGTTTTTACCTGGCGTCACAAATGCTGGTGAAGGACAATCGGGTTTTAATGTTCGTGGTGGTGGCGCCGATCAAAATTTAATACTTTTAGACGAAGCTACTATTTTTAACTCTTCACATGTTTTTGGTTTCTTTTCTGTTTTTAATCCAGATGCCATTAAAGATTTAAAATTGTACAAAGGTGGAATCCCTTCCCGATTTGGAGGAAGAGCTTCTTCAGTTTTAGATATTTATCAAAAAGACGGGAATAGCAAAAAATTCAATCTTAATGGTGGTATCGGTTTAATATCGAGTAGATTACTTGCTGAAGGTCCGATAGTAAAAGACAAAGGTTCCTTTCTATTTGGCGGAAGAGCTTCCTATGCACACTTATTTTTGAAATTAACAGACAATCAAAACTCTGCCTATTTTTATGATTTGAATACCAAATTAAATTACAAATTAAACAAAAACAACAACTTATACCTTTCTGGTTATTTTGGTCGTGATGTGTTTTCATTAAACGAAAGTTTTACAAATACCTACGGTAATACAACATTAAATTTACGTTGGAATCATTTGTATTCTGATAAATTATTTTCCAACTTATCCTTAATCTATAGTGATTATTATTACGGATTAACACTTGATTTTGTTGGATTTAATTGGGATTCTGGAATCAAAAATTACAACCTAAAATACGATTTTAAATACTATTTAACTGATAAAATAAAATTGAATTATGGTGCCAATGTAACGTATTACGATTTTAATCCCGGAACGATTGAACCTAGTAAAGCTGATTCTGGAATAAATTACAGACAATTGGAAAAAAAATACGCAGTAGAACCCGCATTGTATGTTGAAGCTGAACAAAAATTAACAGATAAATTGGCAATTAATTACGGAATACGATATAGTATGTTTTCTCGTTTAGGAAACTCAACTATTAACTTATATGCCAATAATCAAGCAGTTACTTATGATGCTGATTTAGATATTTATGAAAAAGGAACTCCGATTGGAACCCAATATTATGGTAAAAATAAAAGCATTGCTAACTTTGATAATTTTGAACCTCGATTTTCTGTTGCTTATGAATTGAATTCCAATCAATCAATAAAAGCAAGTTACAACAGAATGGTGCAATACTTACAATTGGTTTCAAATACTGCCTCTCCTACTCCTTTAGATATTTGGACGCCGAGTGATAATTATATCAGTCCGCAAATTGCCGATCAAGTAGCAATTGGTTACTTTAAAAATTTTAATGAAGATACGTATACTATAGAATTAGAAAGTTATTATAAAAAAATTAAAAACCGAATGGATTATATAGATGGCGCAGATTTAATTGCCAACGAAGCCATTGAACAAGTAGTCCTAAATGGTGAAATGCGTTCGTATGGTTTAGAAATTTTATTTAGAAAAAATACCGGAAAATTAACAGGCTGGATTGCCTATACCCTTTCCAAATCAGAGCAACGAACACCCGGTAGAAATGCAAATGAATCTGGAATGAATAATGGAAATTGGTATAAATCTGCCTATGATAAATTACACAATTTAGCCATAACAAGTTCTTACAACCTTAGTGAAAAATGGGATTTTAGTGCTAATTTTATTCTGCAATCTGGCCAACCTGTTACCTATCCAACTGGACAATATGTTTTTCAAGGGGTTACTATTCCGAGTTATGGTTTGCGTAATGAAAATCGTTTACCTACTTATCATCATTTAGATATAGCGGCTACCTATACTCCAAAACCAAATAAAAAGAAAAGTTGGCAAGCCGAATGGGTTTTTAGTATATATAATTTATACAGCAGAAAAAACGCTGCGTCTATAAGCTTTCGACAAAATGCAGATTCAGGAAATAACGAAGCAATCAAACTGTCTATTTTCGGAATCGTTCCTTCAGTTTCTTATAATTTCAAATTCTAATACCATGAAAAAAATACTTTCTTATTCAGCAATCCTTTTAATAAACTTATTTTTTATTAGTTGTGAAGATGTAGTTGACATCGATTTAAACACCGAGCAACCTAAATTGGTTATCGATGCGGTAATTAAATGGCAGAAAGGAACATTAGGAAATATTCAAAAAGTAAAACTAAGTACTACAACAAATTTTTACAGTAATGTTATTCCAGTTGTTTCTGGTGCAACTGTATATATCACCAACAGTACAAATACCGTTTTTAATTTTATAGAAACGCCAAATACTGGTGAATTTATTTGTACTGATTTTGTTCCGATAATTAATGAAAATTATACGCTAACAGTTATTCAAGATGGTCAGACTTATAGAGCAACTGATACTTTATTAGCTACACCAGATATAGATTCGGTACAACAACAATCGGTACCTGGATTTGGTGGTGTAAATGAGATTCAAGTAAAATTCTTTTATCAAGACAATGGGCTTGAAGATAATTTTTATTTAGTTGGCTTTAAAAACAACGCTGTAGTTTATCCGGAATTTGGCGTTGTATCTGATGAATTTTTTCAAGGAAATCAAATGTTTGGATTTTATACCAATGAAGATTTAGCAACTGGAAGTGTTTTAAATTTATCGCTTCAAGGTATTTCTGAAAGATATAACAATTACATGTTTAAATTATTGAACATTGCAGGAAGTCAAGGCGGAAATCCATTTGTTGCTCCACCAGCAACTTTAAAAGGAAATATTGTCAATCTAACCAATCCAGATAATTATCCTTTAGGCTATTTTTGTTTGGGAGAAATCGACACAAAAACTTATACTGTTCAATAAATTTGAAGCTCCTACAATTTAACTACTTTTGTTATTCTGAATAAATTAAATAAAGATAAATGTCTTCCCATCACATTGTTCGCGATGACCAAGAACCCGCTTTAATTATAGCTAATGGCGCATCATGTAGTCAAGAATTATTAGGGCAATTATTAGAATGGTCTCCATTGGTAATCGTTTTAGATAATGCTATTGAACGTGTTTTTGAACTCGGAATCAAAGTCGATGTGCTTTTGGGTGATTTTGATCGTGGATTTGATCCAAATTATTATAAAGAAAAACAATATCCGTTAGAAATAATTCACAAACCCAATCAAGATAAAACTGATTTAGAAAAAGCTTTTGATTATCTTATTGAAAAAAAACACTTAGCTGCCAATGTAATTTGGGCAACAGGTAAACGTGCCGATCATACCATAACAAATCTTACAACAATAGTAAACTACCGAAATAAATTGAAAATTGTTTTGCTAGATGATCATTCTAAAGTGCATCTTTTACCATTAAAATTTGAAAAATGGTACACGGCTAATACACCTATTTCTTTAATACCAGTTGGTGAAGTAACCGGCATTTCAACTGAAAATCTGTTTTACTCATTAAAAAATGAAACACTTACTATGGGTTATCGAACCGGAAGTAGTAATCATGTAATACAAGATGGTATAGTAAAAATAGAACATCTTTCAGGTGATTTGCTTTTAATGGAATGTTGGGATTAAATAACAAAATATGAAATCATCCAAAATTGAAATAACCAATTCAGAAGTACTTTCTGATAATTGGTACATTTTAAGAAAAATTACCTATAACTACCTTAAAAAAGATGGAACATGGGAAATACAAAAACGCGAAGCTTACGATAGAGGAAATGGCGCAACGATTTTACTTTATAATAAAATTAAAAAGACTGTTATACTAACACGACAATTAAGAATACCAACTTATTTAAATGGAAATGAAGACGGAATGATGATCGAAGCCTGTGCCGGATTATTAGATAACGATAATGCCGAAGATTGCATTAAAAGAGAAACTGAAGAAGAAACAGGTTATAAAATTTCGGAAATAAAAAAAATATTTGAAGTATATATGTCACCTGGCTCTGTTACAGAAATTGTACATTTTTTTGTTGCTGAATATAAAGATGATATGAAAGTGAATGATGGTGGCGGAATTGATGACGAACAAGAAAACATAGAAGTACTCGAATTACCTTTCGAAACAGCAATTCAAATGATTAATTCTGGTGAAATTAAAGATGCGAAAACAATCATGCTTTTACAATATGCACAAATTAATAAATTGGTCTAAAATATAGAATTAAATATCTTGTCTAGTACAAATATTCCTTATATTTGGTATAGAGAAATGAAAAAATGAAGCCCAAAACTACTACCGAAAAAACCACTTTACATTCAAGAAATTTACATCGTTTCAGATACGATTTTGAAAAGTTAACAACTAGTTTTCCCGAATTACAAAAGTTTGTTTTTACAAACGAACACAAAATTGACACCATTGATTTTAGTAATCCCGATGCTGTAAAATCGCTCAATAAAGCCATTTTAATTTCCGATTACGATATTCAAAATTGGGATATTCCTACAGCTTATCTTTGTCCGCCTATTCCAGGAAGAGCCGATTACATTCACTATATTGCTGATTTACTAGCTTCATCAAACAATGGTATAATTCCAGAAGGTGAAAACATTATTGGTTTGGATATTGGAATTGGAGCCAATTGCATTTATCCAATTATCGGAAATGCTGTTTACAAATGGAGTTTTGTAGGAACCGATATCGATGAAATTGCGATTCAAAATTGCAAGAAAATCATAAGTCAAAATCCGAAATTAATTGATGTAATAAGCTTACAATTACAAACTGAATCGAGATTTATTTTTAAAAACATAATGCTTCCTGAAGATAAATTTGCTTTTACGATTTGCAATCCGCCATTTCATGCTTCACAAGAAGAAGCAACAAAATCTTCCATCAGAAAAATAAATAATTTAGAAAATACTCGAACTACTAGTCCAATTCTGAATTTCGGTGGTCAAAACGCAGAACTTTGGTGCAACGGAGGCGAAATCGGATTCATCACTCAAATGATTTATGAAAGTGTGAAATATCCTTTGCAATGTTTTTGGTTTACAACTTTAGTTTCCAAAAAAGAAAACCTTCCAAGTATTTATAAAACTTTAAATAAAGTGGGAGCAGTTGATATTAAAACTATAGATATGGCGCAAGGCCAAAAGACAAGTCGTATTGTTGCATGGACATTTTTGAGTGAGAAGCAACAAAAAGAATGGAAGTTTACTACCGATTAATAAACAATTATTATTTTTTGTAACTTCGTGAAAATATTTGTCCCATGAACAATCTTGAACTAAAAAATATTTTGATTTCTCAAATTTCTAAAATCGAGGATGACTCATTTTTGGCAGCTTTAAAAACGATTTTGGATAGTAGAATTAGTTCTTCAGAAAATTATTCAAAAGAATACAACAATGATCTATCTGTTGCAGAAGAAGAAATTAAAAAAGGAAAATATTCTTATCATAATCAAGTAAAGGAAAAAATGGAGGAATGGAAAAAGAAATAATTTGGTCTGAATCTGCCCAAAATCAGCTCGAAGATATTTATTTTTATTTACTTAAAGAATCAAAAAGTGAAACCATTTCTGAAAATGTAATCAATTCAATTTATGATTCTGTATACATTTTAAAAACCAATTGGGAAATCTATGAAATAGATGAAATGAAAACTTCAAATGACGGAAATTACCGTGCTTATGAAATCTATAATTACAAAATTTCTTATAAAATCACATCGAATTCAATCCACATTTTAAGAGTAAGACATACTAGTAGAAATCCAAAAAAACTATAATAAATTAATTAAAAGATGTCGCCCTTGCATCGCAAAACCAATGAAATTCCAAGTCGTATCCGAATACCAACCCACAGGTGATCAACCACAAGCAATAGAAAAACTAGCTGCTGGAATCATCAATGGTGATAAATACCAAACCTTGCTCGGTGTTACTGGTTCCGGAAAAACATTTACCGTTGCCAATGTTATTGAAGAAATTCAGAAACCTACTTTGGTATTAGCACATAATAAGACTTTAGCAGCGCAATTATATTCAGAATTCAAGCAATTTTTTCCCAACAATTCAGTTCAATATTTCGTTTCCTATTATGATTACTACCAACCTGAGGCTTATATTCCAGTTACTGGTGTTTTTATAGAAAAAGATTTATCCATCAATGAAGAATTAGAGAAACTGCGTTTAAGCACCACTTCTGCCCTACTTTCTGGACGAAGAGATGTATTGGTAGTCGCGTCAGTTTCGTGTTTGTACGGAATCGGAAATCCGGTTGAGTTTCAAAAAAATGTAATCTCCATAGAGAAAAATCAAGTCATTTCGCGAACTAAATTATTACACCGATTGGTGCAAAGTTTATATTCGAGAACTGAAGTTGAATTTACTCCCGGAACTTTCCGAATAAAAGGAGATATTGTAGAAATTTTTCCGAGTTATGCTGATGAACCTTTTCGAATTCACTTCTTTGGAGATGAAATAGAAGAAATTGAAGCTTTTGATGCTAGATCATCCAAAGTGGTAGAAAAATATGAAAAACTAACGATTTATCCAGCCAATATGTTTGTGACATCACCCGATGTTTTGCAAGCTGCCATTTGGGATATTCAACAAGATTTGGTAAAACAAGTCGATTATTTTAAAGAAATTGGTAAACATTTGGAAGCCAAACGATTAGAAGAACGTACGAATTTCGATTTGGAAATGATAAAAGAATTGGGGTATTGCTCTGGAATAGAAAACTATTCGCGTTATTTAGACAGACGACTTCCAGGAACAAGACCTTTCTGTTTATTAGATTATTTTCCAGATGATTTTTTGATGGTGGTGGATGAAAGTCACGTTACGATTTCACAAGTCCATGCCATGTATGGTGGCGATAGAAGCAGAAAGGAAAACTTAGTAGAATACGGATTTCGTTTACCCGCTGCTATGGACAACCGACCTTTAAAATTTGAGGAATTTGAAGGCATGCAAAACCAAGTGATCTATGTTTCGGCTACACCAGCCGATTACGAATTGCAAAAATCGGAAGGGATTTATGTCGAGCAAGTCATTCGTCCTACTGGATTATTAGATCCAATTATCGAAGTGCGTCCGAGTTTGAACCAAATTGACGATTTGATTGAAGAAATTCAAGTCCGTTGTGAATTGGACGAAAGGGTTTTAGTAACCACTTTAACCAAAAGAATGGCGGAGGAATTGACGAAATACTTAACCAAAGTCGCCATTCGCTGTCGCTATATACACTCTGATGTAGATACTTTAGAACGTGTCGAAATCATGCAAGATTTGCGAAAAGGATTGTTTGATGTTTTAATAGGTGTTAATCTTTTACGTGAAGGTTTGGATTTACCCGAAGTGTCGCTAGTTGCCATTTTAGATGCTGATAAAGAAGGTTTCTTACGTAGTCATCGTTCCTTAACGCAAACCATAGGACGAGCAGCTCGTAACGTGAACGGCAAAGCGATTTTGTATGCAGACAAAATAACCAACAGTATGCAAAAAACCATGGACGAAACGACTTACCGACGCGAAAAACAAATTGCCTATAACACGCTTCATGGTTTAGAACCAAAGGCATTAAATAAAAGTTTAGGTAATGTATTAAGTAACAACTCGGTTTCTACACAATACTACGAAGATAAAATAGCTAAAGCTGCCGAACCTGAAAGCTTGTATTTATCCAAACCTGAGATAGAAAAGAAAATTCGCGATGCACGCAAAGCCATGGAAAAAGCTGCTAAAGATTTAGATTTTATGCAAGCAGCTAAGTTTCGTGATGAGATAAAAGCATTACAAGAAAGGATATAAGAATTTTATTCTAATTGTATTGCTGTCCTAATTCAAATAAGACTTGTGTTATTTTTTATTGATTTCGATATTATAATCCATAATTTTAATTACTATTTTACTGAAATTCAGTCTTTAAATTGTATAAAAAGCAAATGGTTTGAATTGTTTTTTTATATTTTATTGGAAAAAAATTCGATAAAATGCAACCCACGAGTTTTTTAACGATTTTTTTTAACACTACAACGATTTTAAGCACCACTAAATCAGATATGTAATAATTTTACTCCACCCAAATGATCAAAAATATTTTATTAATTTTTAAAATGATGTATCATGAAAAAATTATACTACCTACTACTGTTAACTTCTTGTTCCTTCTTTGCACAAGTTGGAGTAAACAACACTGATCCAAAATCACAATTAGATATTAGTGCATCGAGTACTACCACACCTGCAAATACAGACGGAATACTAATACCGAGAATGAGTGCATTTCCTGCTTCCAATCCTGGTTTGAGCCAGAATGGAATGCTGATGTTTTTGACTACAACTGCTTCTGGTAAAACACCGGGGTTTTATTATTGGGATAATGCTACGACAAGTTGGGTAGGTATGAGCTCTACGTCTTCTTCATCTAATATTGAAGGTGTAAATATTGAAGATTTTCTTTTTGATGAATACGCTGGCGCTAGTGGTCTTCAAACTGGAGCAAAAAATGACAACCAATATTCATTTACACCAATTATTGCCAATGGAGGGATTTCTAATATTGAAAGTGAGGTTACTAGCAATAATTATGCTGGAATTCACAAACTATCAACTGGAACAACTTCAAACAATACAGGACGTGCTGCTATTGGTTCTTCAGACTGGTATAATAAGTACCGATTGGGAAATAATGAATATGCTTTTGAATTCAGAGTGCGTTTTCCAGTATTAGCTGTTGCTGCAGGTGTAAATTATCTTTCCTATTTTGGATTGACTAATCTAACACACTTAAACATTGCTAGCACACAAGTTACAAATGGCGTGTATTTTACTTATACTTCAGCAGGTATCGTTGGTACTTGTGAAAATACTTCAGTTGTTTCAAATACAACTGCATTTACGGCAGTTGCAAACACTTGGTATAAATTAAAATTTATCATAAATGCTGCCGGAACAAGTGTCGATTTTTATATTGATGGCGTTAAATTAGGGTCATCGATTACCACCAATATTCCATCAAGCACAAC
>CALPIE020000039.1 GCA_943323545.2 Bifidobacterium breve
CTACAACAACTGCATGTAATCCTAGTTTATCTAATCCTAGTATTTCATCATATTTTGCAGGTTCAAAACCTTCCATTGGTGTTGTGTCAATTTTTAATTCGGCAGCTGCATTTAATAGATTTCCTAATGCTAAATAGGTTTGTTTTGCCGTCCAAATATTTTTTTGCTCTTCAGTTAAATCATTGATTTTCATTTTCATAAAATCAGAATAACCTTGTATACTTTCAGAAGGAATACCTCTAGTTTCAATTAGATTATTAATATACTTGTCAATATTTTTATTTCCGAAATTTGTTTCTATTGCAAAAACAATTACATAAGAAGCATCAACTACTTGCGATTGACCCCAAGAGGCAGGTTGTAATAATGCTTTTGTTTCTGGATTTTCAATAATTAAAACTTTGTACGGTTGTAACCCGTATGAAGAAGCTGATAAACGGATGGCTTCTTTAAGAGTATTCAAATCATTATCGGATACTTTTTTAGTACTATCAAATTTTTTGGTGGCATAACGCCAATTGGCATCTTTAATGAAATTGCTCATATATTAATGGTTTAAGGTTCTATATTTTTCTAATAAATTATTAAGTATTGTTAATTCTTCTGCTTCTAAATTAGAAGCAAAAAGTTCTTCATGTTCAATAACTTTTGGATGTAATTCTTCTAATAGCGTTAATCCTTTTTTTGTTATAATAATTTCTATTTTTCTACGATTATTAGGGCAAACATTTCTAGTAACTAATTCTTTTAAAAGTAATTTATCTATTAGTCGCGTAGTGTTACTGCTTTTGGCAACCATTCGGTCTTGAATAGAACACATGTTTGTTGGACATCCTTTTTGACCTTTAAGAATTCTAAGAACATTATATTGTTCACCAGACAAATCATAAGGTTTTAAAATTTCATTGAATTTATCATTCACAAAATTCTGTGTGTACATTACATTTAGGAGTACTTTTTTAGCAATATCTAATTCAACGGTACTTTTTATTTCGTCTTCAATCTTCATAATTGTAATTACAATATTTGTAGGTACAAATGTAACATGTTTTATAATTGTATATACAAATGTTATGTCATTGTTTTGTTAATTTTATTCTTCGATTTTGCAATAGTGTTGTTGTTAATTAGAATTTAGTATTTTTGAATAAATATATGAAATGGATTTATCTCAACAAGACTGGACTTCTCAACTAAAAGCTGATACAAATGCAATTATTCTTGATGTTAGAACCGATGACGAATGGAATGAGGGCTTTATTCCTGATGCTATTCAAAATGATATTTATAAAGGACAAGCATTTATTTATCGTTTAGAAGAATTGGATAAATCAAAAAACTATTACGTTTATTGCAAAGCTGGAGGAAGAAGTGCTCAAGCATGTAGCATTATGAATCAGTTGGGTTTTGAAAATACGTATAACTTATTAGGTGGATTTATGAATTGGGAAGGAGAAGTAGAATTCCCTCAATAAGTAATTACTACTTACTTTTTTAATCTTTACTTTTTTAAATTTAATAAATGCCTAGAATTCTTGCTATTGATTACGGAATAAAACGAACTGGAATTGCTATTACCGATGAAATGCAAATCATTGCTTCGGGCTTAACTACTATTCCTTCAGAATCGGCAATCGACTTTCTTAAGGACTATTTCATTAAAGAGAATGTTATAAAAGTACTTATTGGTGAACCAAAACAAATGAATGGCCAACCATCAGAAAGTGCTGAAATTATTGAAAAATTCATAAAAAAATTTAAAGTTGCATTTCCACAAATGGAAATCGTAAGGGTTGATGAACGATTTACTTCCAAAATGGCTATTCAAACTATGATTGATAGCGGATTAAAGAAAAAACAACGTCAAAATAAAGCATTGGTTGATGAAATTGCAGCTACAATAATGTTACAGGATTATCTTACTAGAAAGATGTTCTAAAATTATTAATTTGTTTTTCTTTTCAAAAACTTTAAAAAGCATCTACAATTTATTTTTTTGATTACTTTTGCCAAAAAAATAGCGTATTTTAAAAATACTCTTACTGAAAACAGATTAAAAAAATGATTGTACCTATTTATGGTTATGGTGATCCGGTTTTACGCAAAATATGTGATGAAATTACACCTGAACATCCTAATTTGAAAGAAATTATTGCCAATATGTATGAAACCATGTATAATGCATATGGTTTAGGGATTGCCGCACCTCAAGTAGGATTGCCTATAAGGTTATTTGTGCTTGATGCTGAACCGCTTAGTGACAGTGATGGTTTGACTGAAGATGAAGTTAACAAATTGAAAGATTTCAAAGAAGTTTTTATTAACGCTAAAATGTTAAAAGAAGAAGGAGAAGAATGGGCTTTTAATGAAGGTTGTTTAAGTATTCCAGATGTTCGTGAAGATGTTTATAGAAAAGAAAAAATCACAATCGAGTATTATGACGCAAATTTTAATAAAAAAATTGGCGTTTTTGATGGAATGATTGCTCGAGTAATTCAACATGAATACGATCATATTGAAGGTATATTATTTACTGATAAAATTTCTACATTAAAAAAGACATTAATAAAAAAGAAATTACAAAATATAATGGATGGAAAAGCGTTTCCCGATTATAGAATGAAGTTCGCCAACAAAAAAGGGAGATAGGGCCGAAGCAAAACAATCCGTGAATTGTTTTTGCTTAGCACAATTAGGCTTTGCCTCGAGTGGTGTGGAGCTATTACAAGTGGGAGGTTTAAGCAAAGCTGTAGTTGTAATAAAGATAACCAAATTACCAAATTAACATAAAAAAATGAATGTAGAAAAAATATTAGCCATTTCAGGAAAACCTGGATTATACTTATTGCAATTACAAACCCGAACCGGATTTGTTGCTGAATCATTATTAGATGGCAAAAAAATAACGGTAAGTTTGAGAAGTAACGTGAGTTTACTCTCTGAAATTTCTATGTATACCTATGAAGAAGAAAAACCGTTAGCCGATATTTTGCGCGCTATTGCTATCAAAGAAAATGAAGGAGCTACAATTTCACATAAAGAAGACAACTCCAAACTAGTAGCATATTTTAAAGAAATTGTTCCGAATTACGATGAAGATAGGGTATATGCTTCCGATATAAAAAAGGTATTCAATTGGTATAATATTCTTCAAGCAAAAGGATTGGTTTCTAAAGAAGAACCAAAAGTAGACAATGCCGAAGAAGTAAAAGAAAAAGTAGTTCAAGAAGTAAAAGAAATAAAATCAAAAGCCAAAAAATAGTTAATTTCTTTTTCATAACTAAACATCCTGTTACGCCATTAAAGTGACAGGATTTTTTATTTTTACTTATTAAGATCGAACAATCGAATAATCCAAAAATCCAAAATACAAATGAACTCCCGTCAACAACAACTCACCGCTTTCAACAGATTACTTGACATCATGGACGATTTGCGTGAGAAATGTCCGTGGGACAAAAAGCAAACGCTCGAAAGTTTACGCCATCTTACTATTGAAGAAACCTACGAATTAGGCGATGCTATTTTAAATAACGACTTGCAAGAAATTAAAAAAGAACTTGGCGATTTGTTATTACACATTGTTTTTTACGCCAAAATTGGTAGTGAAACAAAAGATTTTGATATGGCAGATGTATGCAACGAAATTTGCGACAAACTCATCCATCGTCATCCGCATATTTACAGCGATGTTGTTGTTGCTGATGAAGAAGAAGTCAAACAAAACTGGGAAAAACTCAAATTAAAAGAAGGAAAAAAATCGGTTTTAGAAGGTGTTCCAAAAGGATTACCAGCGTTAGTAAAAGCAAGTCGCATTCAAGATAAAGTCAAAGGTGTCGGATTTGATTGGGAAGAACCGCATCAGGTTTGGGATAAAGTACAAGAAGAATTAAATGAACTACAAGAAGAAGTTGTTAACGGAAATCAAGATAAAATAGAAGCCGAATTTGGAGATGTTTTATTTTCGATGATTAATTACGCCCGATTTTTAAATGTAAATCCAGAAGACGCTTTAGAACGAACCAACAAAAAATTTATTAAACGATTTCAATACCTCGAAAGCAAAGCTGGCGAAATTGGAAAACCATTAATGGATATGACTTTAACTGAAATGGATGTTTTTTGGAATGAAGCGAAAAAGTTATAAAAGATAATTTTCAGTCTTAGTCTCAATCTACATTTCTCATAAATTTCTTTATATTTGACTCGAGGCACAGCCAACTGTTTGATGTGCAGCGAAAAAAAAACCAACCAAACTAACTTTTATGTCACAACCAAAACACGAATTAAAACGCTCTCTCGGATTAATAGACGCCACTAGCTTAGTCGCTGGCTCCATGATCGGCTCCGGAATTTTTATTGTAACTGCAGCAATGGCTCGAGATGTTGGTTCAGCAGCATGGCTAATTATTATATGGATAATCACCGGACTATTAACGATGTCTGCGGCATTGAGTTATGGTGAATTGGCTGGAATGATGCCCAATGCTGGCGGACAGTTTGTTTACATTCAACGTGCTTACGGAAAACTAATTTCCTTTTTATATGGGTGGACGGTTTTTACTGTTATTCAAACAGGTGTAATAGCAGCAGTTGCAGTTGCTTTTGCGAAATATGCAGCTGTTTTTTTTCCGGTATTAGATGAAAAAGTTTTTTCTATTGGTGAAACTTATGCTTTTACAAACAAGCAAATCGTTGCTATGGTAAGTATTTTTTTACTGACATACATCAATACTAAAGGTGTTAGAACCGGAAAAACAATTCAGTTAATTTTTACTTCTGCTAAACTAATTGCCTTATTTGCCATAATCATTTTAGGATTATATGTTGGTTTAAAAACCGATGTATTATCGAATAATTTTGCCAATATGTGGGACGCTTCTAAAACAGTTTTAAATGCAGATGGAACAATAACGGTTACTAAAATTGCGGGTGTAGCATTACTTGGTGCGATGGGAGCTACCATAATTAATTCCCTTTTTTCTAGTGATGCGTGGAATAACGTAACTTTTATTGCAGGTGAAATTAAAGATCCGAAAAAGAACATTCCTAGAAGTTTATTTCTCGGGACATTAATCGTTACTATTATTTATATTTTAGCGAATGTGGCTTATTTGGCGTTGTTGCCAATGCAAGGAACTCCAGGTGCGACCGATGTAATAGGAAATGGAGTCATGTTTCCACCAGATGATCGAGTAGGAGCAGCAGCAGCCAATGTAATCATGGGAAATATTGGTGTTTTTGTAATGGCAGGATTAATTATGGTTTCTACTTTTGGTTGTAATAGTGGACTAATTTTATCTGGAGGACGATTATTTTATGCTATGGCAAAAGACAATTTATTCTTCAAAAAAGCAGGCGATTTAAATGACAATGATGTTCCGGCTAAAGCACTTTGGTTACAATGTATTTGGGCTTGTGTACTTTGTATTTCTGGAAAGTATGGCGATTTGTTAACGTATTCGACGTTTGCATCGTTACTGTTTTACATATTAACGATTTACGGAATCTTTATCTTACGAAAAAAAGAGCCTTATGCCGAAAGACCTTATAAAGCATTTGGCTATCCTTTAATACCCTTGTTATATATTGTTATTACGACATTAATTTGTATTACATTATTGATTTATGACACTAAAAGCACCGGATTAGGTTTGTTTATTGTGGCATTGGGAATTCCGGTTTATTATTTATTTTTGAATAAGAAAGAATAGTAATTTAAGTAAAAGTAATTGCCACTGATTTATACTTAGACAATTTAAATCAGTTTAATCAGTGGCGAAAAAAGTATCATAAATGATAATACCGTATTATGCCGTTATTTTCACTTCCATAAAGTCAGAATTTGATGAAGGTTATGATGAAATGGCTATTAAAATGGTAGCGTTAGCTAAACAACAACCTGGTTTTCTTGGTGTTGAATCGGCACGAAATGAGATTGGAATTACCGTTTCCTATTGGAAAGACTTAGAGTCCATAAAAAAATGGAAACAAAACCTCGATCATCTCGATGCTCAGATAAAAGGAAGAAGTAAATGGTATGAAAAGTATACTGTTAGAATTGCATTAGTAGAAAGAGAATATAGTTTATAATTTAAATTTATTATTATGGAAAAACACGATTTATTACACGAATTTCCTGAACATAAGGATAAAATTCACAATCTTAAAATTGAAAATGCTCATTTCAGAAAATTATTTGATGATTATCATGAAGTAGAACATGAAATACGTCGAATAAACTTAGGGTCAGAGATTGCTTCTGATGATTATCTTCATAAATTAAAATCAAAACTGTTACACATGAAAGATGAGATTTATTCTTTTCTTCATTAACAGGCAAAACAAAAAATCCCCAACTGTATTACAATTGGGGATTTAATTTAGTTATATTTTTTTTATTAATTTATTCCATTCACTATCGCCACAAAATCATCTGCTTTTAAAGCAGCACCACCAATTAATCCACCATCAACATCGGGTTTTGAAAAAATTTCTTTGGCATTATCAGGTTTTACACTACCTCCATACAGAATTGAAACCTCTTCGGCGATGTTACTTCCAAAAGTATGACGAACTGTTTCTCTAATAAAACGATGCATTTCTTGTGCTTGTTCAGGAGAAGCGGTTTCTCCAGTTCCGATAGCCCATACAGGTTCGTAAGCTAAAATAATATTTTGCCAAGATTCGTTTTTGAGATGAAACAATCCATCGCGAAGTTGGTTTTCTACAATATTAAAATGTTGTTTGTCTTGACGGTCTTTCAATTCTTCTCCAAAACAAAAAATAACGGTCATATTGTGATTCAATGCAGTATCAACTTTATAAGCTAAAATCGAATCAGTTTCATGAAAATAAGCGCGACGTTCAGAATGACCAATAATTACCGTTTCAACTCCAATACTTTTTAACATACTTGCAGAAATTTCGCCTGTATAAGCACCACTTTCAGCCTGATGCATGTTTTGTGCAGCGATAGTAATATTAGTAAATTCTACATGATCTACTGCTGATGCTAAATTGACAAACGTTGGTGCTACAATAATTTGAGCCTCAATATCATCGGGTAATTTATCGATAAGTTCGTTTAATAAATCTTCTGTTTCTTCGGCATTTTTGTTCATTTTCCAATTGCCTGCAACAATTTTTCTTCTCATTGGTTTTTAGTTTTTTAATGCCATGTCGATTTTTTCCATATCCGTTTCAATAGCTCTAAATATTTTAATTTTACCTTTTTCGTCAATTACAATATAACGCGGAATCCAATCCAATTCAAGTGATTGTCCAAAGGCACCTTTCATCATTTTTTCATCATTTACCCAATACATATCACCTTCTAACTCATGTTTAGCAACTGCTTCTTTCCATTTGTCAAAAGTTTTATCCATAGAAATAAATACATAATCAACATTTGTATGAACATTTTGTAATTCTCTAACTAGAGGCATTGCTTTCACACAATCGCTACACCAACCAGCCCATATTTCAATAAGTACTTTCTTTCCTTTATGTTTATCTAAAACACTTTGAAAATTAATTTTGGTTTGATCTAATTTGGTCAATTCATAAGATAAACTTTCTTTTGAAAATTCTTTCTTTTGAGCACAAGAAAAAGATGAAATAGCAATAGTTAAAAGTAATATAATATTTTTCATAATTTTTTTTAACAAATTTATATAAAGTGATGTTAGAACCATCAAAAATTGGTGTTAATTTTAAAACTATTTCTTTAATTCGGCATATGATTTTTTAAGATAAGTGTTCAATTCTACACCATTAAATTTATTATCAGAAATTCCCCAATAGTATTTAATTTCGTTACCATTCCACAAATATTTTACACCCGGAGTGTCTTTTCCACTACCAAGAATATTCCAAAATGGGATTATTTCGATAATGGTGTATGGATAAGTAGCTCCTGCTTCTTTGAAAAATGCCGGAATCAAATCGGCTTCTTCATTCATAAAAATAATTGAAAGAGGTGGTATACTTGCATCTTTTTTCCGCATTTCTGTTAGTTCTTTCGCAGCATCTCTGCAATGATCACAACCAGGAACAAAATAGCAAAGTATTTTTTTACCATTATCGATGTTAGGAAAAAATTTAGCATTACCCGATTTTATTTTTTTAGGTTCATTAGCTGCAACTTCAACTTTTTTAATGGAGTCTTTTTTAACTTCTACAATGGGTAAATTTGATTTAAGAGTATCAATAGGAGAATTATTTATAGTTAATGTATCTTCAACAACTTCAGAAATTGGAGTAACTGTAAATTCAGTAGCAATAGGTTGAATAGGAGCAACCATATAAATCCCTAAAATTGTAGCGAAAAGAACCGTAGTTAAAATCCAAAAATTATGTCTTGCTGTTTCTTTTGGTAACAGATAATATAAATAAACTAATAGTCCAATAGCAACAATATTTTTTATTATTGCTTCAATTGGTGTCATAGGAATTAATTCGCCAAAGCAACCACAATTTCCTGAATTTCCACCACTTAGGTAAGTAACATAGGTTAAATGTCCAACAAAAACAGCTAATAGCAAAATGGTAGTCGGTATAATAAATCTTTTTAGATAATGTTTTTGAAGTAATAATAATCCCAGTGCTAATTCAATACCAATTAATGTTCGTGAAAAATAAGGAGCAATAGTTTCTGAAAAACCTAAGGTATACAACTGTTTTACCTCAAATGTAGAAATGGCAAAATAAGGAGAAGGATACATCTTAGCTATGGCAGAAATAATAAATAAGAACGAAACTAATAATCTAATCGTCCAAGCGATATAAGTTTTGGTATTGTTTTTCATAAAAAATTATTTTTTACATTGTTCAATTCGGACCAATTGTCCACGAGGCACAAATTTAAAGAGGGTTATTGTTTTATAGTGTTAACGAATTGTTATTGTCCAATTCCCATTAAAATTAAAGCAAACACCGAATAATTAATCATGTCTTGGTAATTGGCATCGATACCTTCTGAAACTATAGTTTTTCCTTTATTATCTTCAATTTGCTTTACTCGTAGTAATTTTTGAAGGATTAAATCAGTTAATGAATTTACTCTCATCTCACGCCAAGCTTCGCCATAATCATGATTTTTGTCTTCCATTAACGATTTTGTTAATGCAATTTTTTCGTCATAAAGTTGCGTTGCCTTTGCCACATTCAAATCGGGTTGATCAACAACACCCAATTCCAATTGTATCAAAGCCATAATGCAATAATTGATAATTCCGATGAATTCGCCCGTTTCATCTTCATCTACTTTCCGAATTTTATTTTCTTGCAAACTTCGAATGCGTTGTGCTTTAATAAATATTTGATCGGTTAACGATGGTAAACGCAAAATCCGCCAAGCACTCCCGTAATCAGTCATTTTTTTGATAAATAAATCCCGGCAAATGCCAATTACTTTATCGTATTCTTGCGAAGTATTCTTCATTAATGGTATCTTTGTATGGATTTTTTTTACTTTTTACATTTCGACCTAATGGTCTCGGGTCAAAAGTAAATAAAAAATAAGCAATAAGCAATAATCCTTATGCTATAAGCTGGTTTAACTTAAAGCTTAATATATAAGCAAAAAGCGGAACAATGACAATTAATTGCAACGGAAAACTTATCGATTTAACTACTCCAAAAGTGATGGGAATACTCAATTTAACTCCCAATTCTTTTTATGATGGCGGTAAATTTACAGATGATAAACAGGTTCTTAATCAGGTTGAAAAAATGCTAACAGATGGTGCTTCTTTTATAGATATTGGTGGTTATTCTAGTAAACCCAATGCTGAAGAAGTTTCAGAAAAAGAAGAGTTGTTACGTGTCATTCCGATAATTCAAAAAATTGTAAAAGAATTTCCGAAAACCATTATTTCGATTGATACTTTTCGAAGCGAAGTGGCAAGACAAAGTGTCGATAACGGTGCAGCAATTATCAATGATATTTCCGCAGGAAGTTTAGATGAAAATATGATGCAAACGGTAACAAAACTTCAAGTTCCATACATTATGATGCACATGAAAGGAAATCCACAAACCATGCTATCATTAGCGAATTATGAAAATATTGTAAAAGAAATGCTGTTTTATTTTTCTGAAAAAATAGCGCTTGCTAGAAGTTTCGGAATAAACGATTTAATAATCGATCCCGGATTTGGATTCTCCAAAACAACCGAACAAAACTTTGAGGTTTTACAAAAATTAGAATTGTTTCAAATACTAGAATTACCATTGCTAATCGGAGTTTCAAGAAAATCGATGGTTTATAAACCATTAGCAACTACTTCAGAATTTGCCTTAAATGGAACCACTTCGTTAAACACAATTGCACTTATGAAAGGTGCCAAAATACTACGTGTTCACGATGTAAAAGAAGCTGTCGAGTGTATACAATTGTATAATTTATTGCAGTAAATTACTGAACACTATGACTGAACACTGGCAACTTTTTTATTGATGGTGATAGGGTTCGTTTTTCAAAATCGTAAATCCTCTATAAATCTGTTCAATCACAAACAAACGAACCATTTGATGAGAAAAAGTCATTTCTGAAAGTGAAATTTTCCCTTTTGCTTTTTTATAGATTTCTTCACTAAAACCGTAAGGGCCACCAATTACAAAGACCAAAGTTTTTATTCCAGTATTCATTTTTTTTTGCAAATAATCTGAAAAACCTATGCTTGAAAATGTAGTTCCGTTTTCATCCAACAAAATCAATTGGTCAGTTTGAGAAATTTTAGATAAAATCAAATCGCCTTCTTTTTCTTTTTGTTGAATTTCTGAAAGGTTTTTGACGTTTTTGATATCGGGAATAATTTCCAACTCAAATTTTATGTAAAATGACAATCGTTTGGTATAATCGTCGATTAAAGTTTGTAAAGCTTTGTTGTCGGTTTTACCAATAGCGAGTAATTTGATGTTCATTTTCTAAATTAAATATAAAAGGTTTTAAATCGCGTTTCCGTCTTTTAAATTATGTTAGTTAATCAAAGATAGTTAAATAGTTTTGATACCTAGTTTAATTTTTTTTACATTAGCCATTCATAATAATAGCATGATTTCAGAAGCACAATTTCAAAACGAACTTCAATTAATTATACAAAATGCCATTCGAGAAGATATTGGTCCGGGTGATTATTCTTCATTAGCATGTATTCCATCAAATGCAACAGGGAAAGCAAAACTTTTAGTTAAAGATGAAGGAATTATTGCGGGTGTTGCATTTGCAAAAATGATATTTCATTACGTAGATCCTAATTTAGAGATGGAAACATTTATGAATGATGGCGAAAAAGTTAAATATGGCGATGTTGTTTTTTACGTTTCCGGAAGTTCACAATCTATATTAAAAGCAGAACGGTTAGTGTTAAATTCGATGCAACGAATGAGTGCTATTGCAACAAAAACCAATAAATACGTTTGTTTATTAGAAGGAACGAAAACCAAAATTTTAGATACACGTAAAACAACTCCAGGTTTTCGTGCTTGTGAGAAATGGGCCGTAAAAATAGGCGGTGGCGAAAACCACCGATTTGCTTTGTACGACATGATTATGCTGAAAGACAATCACAATGATTTCGCTGGCGGAATTACAAATGCAATTTCTAAAACTAAAGTTTTTTTAAGAGAAAATAATCTTGATTTGAAAATTATTGTCGAAGCAAGAAATTTAAATGAAATAGCAGAAATTTTACAAAACGAAGGTGTTTACCGAATCCTAATTGACAATTTTAATTTCGATGATACGATAAAAGCCGTAGCTATGATTGGTAATAAATGTTTTACTGAATCATCTGGAAATATTAATGAAAATACAATAAGAGCTTATGCAGATTGTGGTGTAGATTATATTTCCTCTGGTGCATTAACTCATTCAGTTTATAATATGGATTTGAGTTTGAAAGCGATTTAAAAATGTAATCTGCATCTAGATTACAACTGAACACTAAACAATAAATAGTGCAATGAAAATAAAGAATTTCCCAATCATCAAACAGCTCATTGCATTTTGTCGCAACATCAAGTTGCCATGGTTATATGGATTGTCTTTATATGAACTACTTAGTCTGTATGTTACCGGAATTATAGAAGGAGCGCTATCCTACAGAGCAGCTGCCATTGCCTTTAGTTTTTTTATGGCACTTTTTCCTTTTACATTATTTATTTTGAATCTTATTCCGTATATTCCAATTCAAGGATTTCAACAAGATTTTTTAGAATTTATACGCGAGGGTGTGCCACCAAATACTTATGATGCTATTTATAAAATCATTAATGATATACTTAACAATAGTTACAATAGTTTACTATCAACAGGTTTTATCATGTCGATTTTTTTGATGACTAATGGTGTAAATGCAATTCTTGGAGGGTTTGAAAACTCACAACATATCATACTTAAACGGAAGTATTTTCATCAATATTTTGTTTCTTTAACGATATCAATTTTATTGTCATTATTATTAGTTATAACAATTGCTACAATTGTTGTTTTTGAAGTTTTTATACAAAAGACAAAAATTCAAGATGTGCTTTCAGATACAATTCCACTTATTGAAATGAGTAGGTATATTTTTTTAATATTAATGATTTTAACTACTACTTCTATTCTTTTTAAATACGGAACAAAACATGATGGTGGAAAGCGTCATTTTATTTCAATTGGTTCTGTATTTACAACAGTATTAATTATTTTTTCTTCTTATTTATTCGGAATTTGGGCTGTCAAATTTTCAAAATACAACCAACTTTATGGTTCTATCGGAACGCTTCTGGTTATAATGTTTTATATTTGGATAAACTCAATGATTTTATTATTAGGTTTTGAACTTAATGCGATAATTCAAAAATTAAAACGTGAAAAGGCCAAAGAGTTAGAAACACAATCGAGTTAAACTTGGCAGGTAAAAGATGAAGTTAAAAAAACTTACATTTGTATAAAGTAATAGATCTTTTTTTATGAGTATCTTTTTTAAGCAACATTTCCATTGGATTTTTAGTCATATTATTTATCAATCAGTTTGGTTTTTCTCAATCAATTTTAGGAAAATGGAAAACGATAGATGACATCTCTGGAAAGGAAAAAGGAATTGTTGAAATTTTTGAAAGAAGTGGAGTGTTTTATGCTAGAATTGTAGAAATTTTTGAAAAGGAACACAGAAATAAAAAATGTACTCTTTGCTCTGGCGAAGATAAAGACAAACCTATTTTAGGATTAATTATTATTAAGGGATTGAGAAAAGAAGAAAACGAATACAGTAATGGAAAAATAGTCGATCCAAAAATTGGGAAATACTACAAATGCTATGTTAAATTGGAAGAAAATGATAAATTAAAAGTAAGAGGTTATATTGGAGTTCCTTTATTAGGAAGAACTCAATATTGGTTCCGCGTAAAAAAATAGTTTACGATATACTCCCCATTCATAACTCATAACTCATAATTCATAACTCATAACTCGAAGCATGTTTTTCATCGAAGCCATATTACCACTTTCACTTCCAAAAACCTTTACATACAGCGTTTCTGAAGCAGAATTTCATTACATTAAAAAAGGAATGCGAGTGATTGTTCCTTTTGGAAAAAGCAAAATGTATACTGCGTTGGTTATCGATTTGCATCAAAATCCACCTGCATTATACGAAGCAAAAGAAATCTATGAAATTTTAGACGAAAAGCCATTAGTAAATGAATTGCAAATTAATCATTGGAATTGGGTTGCAACTTATTATATGTGTGCTATTGGAGACGTTTACCGAATGGCTTTGCCATCTGCTTTTTTGTTGGAAAGTGAAACGTTGATATCAAAAAAAAATGACACTTTCGTGGATGAAACGCAATTAAGTGACGACGAATTTCTTTTATATGAAGCGTTACAACATCAAAGTTCATTAAAGGTTCAAGATGTGATGTCTATTTTGAATAAAAAGAATGTGTTTCCAGTCATCCAAAAAATGATATTGAAAAACATATTAACACTGCAAGAAGAAATTCAGGAGGAATACAAACCCAAACTCACACGATACATTCGGTTGCACGAAAATTATACTAGCGAAGAAAATTTAATTGCATTACTCGACAGCTTAAAAGGAGTCAAACAAAAGGAATTGCTTTTGAATTACTTTCAATTGCAAGCACAGGATAAAAAAGCAATTGCTGTAAAACAATTGGTTGAAAAAGCACAATCAACAACAGCAATTGTAAAAGCTTTGGTAGATAAAGAAATTTTTGAGGAATACTACATTCAGGAAGATCGAATCAATTTTGATAAAAATAAAATAGAAACCAATTTACAACTCAGTTCAGCACAACAAAAGGCGTTTCAAGAAATCAAACTTTCGTTTGCAGAAAAAGACGTTTGTTTGTTGCATGGTGTAACGTCAAGCGGAAAGACGGAAGTGTATATCCAACTGATTGAAGAATATTTAAGAGCCAACCAACAAGTTTTGTATTTATTGCCAGAGATTGCTTTAACCACACAATTGGTTTTTCGGTTAACGCAGTATTTTGGAAATAAAGTGGCGGTTTTTCATTCAAAATATTCGAATAATGAACGAGTTGAGGTATGGAATCAAGTGATGCAAAATTCTGATAAAGCCAAAATTGTAATAGGAGCAAGGTCGTCGTTGTTTTTGCCTTTTTCGAATTTAGGATTGCTAATTATTGATGAAGAACATGAGCAGACTTTTAAACAACAAGATCCTGCACCTCGTTATCATGCACGTGACGCTGCTATAGTTTTAGCACAATCACATGGTGCAAAAGTGCTTTTGGGTTCTGCAACGCCAAGTATAGAAACTTTTTTTAATGCGCAATCTGGAAAATTTGGATTGGTAAATTTAAAAGAACGTTTCGGAAATGTGGCTTTGCCCGAAGTCGAATTGGTCGATTTAAAAGACAGTTATTTTCGTAAAAGAATGAACGGGCATTTCAGTGCCATTTTAATCGATGCTATTACCGAAGCGCTTGCTTTAGGAGAGCAAATTATTTTGTTTCAAAACCGCAGGGGATTTTCTCCGGTAATGGAATGTCTAACTTGTGGTCATGTACCGCAATGTCCGAATTGCGATGTGAGTTTAACGTATCACAAGTTTAAAAATCAATTGAGATGTCATTATTGTGGACATTCGATAGCAAAACCTACGAATTGTCACAGTTGTTCAAGTTCACATCTTACGACGAAAGGATTTGGAACGGAACAAATTGAATTGGAATTAGCCGAATTGTTTCCCTCCAAAAATATCAAACGAATGGATCAAGACACCACTCGTGGTAAATATAGTTTTGAAAAATTGATTGATAGTTTTAAAAATAGAGAAATTGATATTTTGGTTGGAACGCAAATGTTAGCAAAAGGATTGGATTTTGACAATGTTTCGTTAGTCGGAATTATGAATGCTGATAACATGTTGTACCAGCCCGATTTTAGAGCTTTTGAAAGAAGTTTTCAAATGATGACACAAGTTTCGGGAAGAGCCGGACGCTCGGAGAAAAGAGGAAAAGTGATAATACAAACATACAATCCCAATCACAATGTCATCCAACAAGTAACGAATAACGATTATGAGGGAATGTACAAAGAACAATTGTACGAAAGACAGATTTATAAATATCCACCTTTTTTTAGATTGATAAAATTGACTTTAAAGCATCGTGATTTCGAAAAACTAAAAGAAGGTTCTTTTTGGTTGTATCAAGTTTTGCAACAAAATTTAACAACTCCAGTTCTTGGTCCAGAAGAACCAGCTATAAATAGAATTCGGAATGAATACATAAGAACAATAATGATTAAGATTCCACAAAATCAATCCATTATTGGAACAAAAAAAACTATCCAGAAAATACTGAATAGTTTTGATGTTATTCCACAATACAAAGCAATTAAAATTGCCTTGAACGTCGATTTTTATTAAGCAATAGCTAATGCTCTAATTAAATCTTCTTTTTTGTTTCTACTTAATGGAATTTTAGTTATTCCAATTTCTGCGAACTTACTATTAAATCTTTCCACTTTATCAATATTGATAATATACGATTTGTGAACTCTAATGAATTTATCTTTCGACAAATCATTTTCAAATGATTTCATAGTTGAAAGCACCAGATTTGTATCTTCTTCAGTAACCACTTTCACATAATCACCATAAGCTTCAATCCATTTGATTTTGCTGGTAAAAATTTTAAGTTTTTTCAAGTTACTTTTGATAAAGATATGATCTCCATCTTCTTCGTGACTTTCTTGTCTTAACAAATGTAAGTCAAGTGCACGTTTAACAGACGCGTTAAAACGCTCTAATACAATAGGTTTTTGTAGGTAATCTGTTGCATCGTAATCAAAAGCTTTTAGGGCATATTCTGCTTTTGAAGTAATAAAAATTACTTGAGGTTTGGCTTTTAAACCATCGATAAAATCGAAACCACTAATTACGGGCATTTCTACATCAAGAAAAATTAAATCGACGGTATGAACCGTCATACAATTTTTCGCTTCAATTGCATTAGAAAAATCACCCACTAAGTGTAGATTAGGATGATTATTTACTAACTTTGCAATAACCATCCTCTGAAGAGAACTGTCATCAACAACAACACAATTTAGTTTCATAATTTATTTTATTATAGATTTGGTAAGACGAAATTAAAACGTTTTTTTTATAAAAACTAATTTTAATCGGCTTTTTTTGCATTTTGGCGATTAAATTTACTTTTAGCTTGTATATTAAAAAATAATTTTTACTTTTGCACCCAATTTTATTTAATCAAAATATATTATATGAATCATTATGAAACTGTTTTCATTTTAAATCCCGTTTTATCTGATGTTCAGGTAAAGGAAACAGTAAGCAAATTCGAAGATTTTCTTACTTCCAAAGGAGCAGAAATGGTATCCAAAGAGGATTGGGGCTTAAAAAAATTAGCTTACGAAATCCAAAACAAGAAAAGTGGTTTTTACCATTTATTTGAATTCAAAGTTACTCCAGAAGTACTTATTGCTTTTGAAACTGAATTTAGAAGAGACGAAAGAATTATGCGTTTCTTGACTGTAAGTCTTGATAAACACGCTATTTCATGGGCAGAAAGAAGAAGAGCAAAACTTAAAGCAGCAAAAGCGTAATTATGGCAACACTACAACAATCAGCCTCAGGAAAAAAAGACGGAGATATTAGATATTTAACGCCTTTGAACATTGAAATTAACAAAACTAAAAAGTATTGTCGTTTCAAAAAATCTGGAATCAAATACATTGATTATAAAGATGCAGA
>CALPIE020000040.1 GCA_943323545.2 Bifidobacterium breve
CTTTTTTTAAAATTTAAAATTACTATCTTTATACAAATCAAATGAAGTATGAAGACAATAACTTTTTCTTTGCTTTTATTATTGTTTATTTCAGTGGCCTTTTCGCAAAAGAAACCCATTTTTAGCACGTTTATAAAAGAGGTTAGTCCTACATTGTTCAACAAAGACGAAACCGCAAATCTGGCTTTTTACACCATTGGTATGTTAGGCAAAACAACCTGGGACAACCATCCCAATGCTCAAACCATAAATTTAAATCCAAAAAATTTCAGTTGGTATAAAGATGCTAGAAAATTAGAGCGTTATAGAGATACTTATATAAATAGCCAAAATCAAAATGTATGTGGTCCCGATATACCAATCGATATTCATAAACAGCTCATCCAAAGTACCTATTCTAAAGACATAATGCATCGTTAGTATGGACATTGCCTTCTTTGCTACACCAATTGGCATTGCTTTAATTTCTGGAGATGAAAAGGGTGTAGCCGTTATTTCAATTTTGCAAACAGGTGAAATTACTTTAACTGTTCCTGAAAATTTAAAAAAACCAATTACCCAACTTAATGAATACTTTAACGGAAAGCGAAACGATTTCGATTTTAAAATTAACCCAAAAGGCACCGATTTTCAGCAAAAAGTTTGGCAGGAATTGCGCACGATTCCCTTTGGGAAAACCATGTCGTATCTCGATTTATCAAAAAAATTAGGTGATGTAAAAGCGATTCGTGCCGTTGCTTCTGCTAATGGTAAAAACCCATTGTGGATTGTGATTCCGTGTCACAGAGTCATCGGTTCCGACGGTTCACTAACAGGTTATGCCGGCGGTTTGTGGCGCAAAAAATGGTTGCTCGAACATGAAAATCCAACTAATCAACAAAGTTTATTTTAAATCCAATAAATAAAAAGTACACTTCTTATAAAAGAAAACACCTTTTTGTGTAATTTCGTAACACAAAGCCAAAAAAATATTAATCAACGCCATCTAAAAAAAAGTTATTATGATTGAAAAAATTCGATTAGACAACATTCTGTTTCTTGATATAGAAACGGTTCCAGAGCAAGACAACTTCCAAAGTCTTGACAAAGAAATGCAATACCTTTGGGAACTTAAAACCCAATACCAACGCAAAGACGAACACACGCCTTCAGCATTTTACGAACGCGCCGGAATCTGGGCAGAATTCGGAAAAATAGTCTGTATATCTGTAGGCTATTTTATCACAAAAGGTGACATTAGAAACTTTAGAGTGACTTCCTTTTTTGGAGAAGAGAAAAAAATATTATTGGATTTTAATAATTTACTTAACAATCACTTTAATGGTGCCCAGCATGTTTTGTGTGGTCACAACGCTAAAGAATTTGATTTTCCTTTCATCGCAAGAAGAATGATTATCAATGACGTTGCGATTCCCAACAAGCTTAATTTATTCGGAAAAAAACCATGGGAAATTGCGCATCTCGACACCTTAGAGTTATGGAAATTCGGCGATTTCAAACACTTTACTTCTTTAAAATTGCTAACGAAAATATTGGGAATTTCAACCTCTAAAGACGATATTGATGGTAGCCAAGTGGCACACGTTTTTTACGTCGAAAAAGACATCGACCGAATTGTAACGTATTGCGAAAAAGACGTCATTGCTGTAGCGCAAGTCTTTCTCCGATTTAGAAAAGAAGACTTATTAATTCCAGAGGAAATTATTCACATATAAAAAAAGGATGTCTATTTAGACATCCTTTTTTTGCTATTTTTTTATTAGTATTACTTACGCAATATTATTTTTTTAGAAGTAGATCCCATAGTGTTTTCTATACTAACAAGATAAATTCCATCTTGAAGGTTTTCTATATTTAATGATGTATCTATTTGAGTAGTTTCTTTAGAAAGAATTTTTCTTCCTTGTAAATCATATAAGTAAATCATTGTTTTTTCATTAATATTAGGAATAGCAACATTTACAATTCCTTTTGTAGGGTTTGGATAAATACTAACATTAGACAGTGAAGGGTTTTCTCCAATTGAAAGTGCTGGAGCTATACGACACAAATTAATACTAAATAAATTAACTGATCCACCATCTCCATTATATGGATCATCTATAAGCAATGTCCATTCGCCGTCGGCAGGCAAAGAGTTTAGAGAACTTAAACTATCGAATGGAGCAATGAATCCTGAAATAGAAGGATTTCCTGAACAAGCTGGAATACCACCAATATCATCCATGGTACAATTAATATTATCATTGTCACCACAAGGCTCTTGTAATAAGATAATGACAGGACTTCCAATAGAAGCAGGTCCTTGTAATGAAATAGTCATATCTTGAACGTAGGTATGAGTAATATTCATATTTACGTTAATATCTCCAATGGTATAACCCCCTGTAATTGTTAAAGGAACACTGGCACTAGAATTCGCAACAGAAGCGATTGAAGCATTAGAGAAATCGGTTGCAGTAAAGGTCTGATCGCAAGTTAATATTCCTGTAACAAAAGTATATGCATTTGCTGTAGTCCCAGCGCCACATCTGTTAATTGGTAATACTCTCCAATAGTATCTTGTTTGTTGACTTAAACCTGAAACGAAGTATTGACTAGTTGTTACAACTTGATCAATAAAATTTGAAGCAAATGTTTCAGATACGGAAACCTGTATTCTATAAGTTTCAGCATTTAATTGTGCCTGCCATTTTAAAATTGCTGAAGTTGACATAGCTATCTGTCCATCTAAAGGTGTATTTAATATAACGTTTTGAAAAGTCGAATTGTAAACACGTAGAGATTTATATCTTGTTTCTATTTCTGTTCCGTTGTTTCCTCTTATACCTATTGAATATTCGCCTGGAACAATAGAAGATAATCCAGAAATAGTCATGGTTACTGTTCCATTTGCGCTTAATGAAGCCGGACTGAATGTTGCTGTTGCTCCTGAAGGTAATCCTACAGCAGTAAAATTGGTTGTTCCACTCCCCGTCTGAGTATAATTAAAACTAAAAAATGCATTTTCATTAGAGCAAACTACTAAATCAGCTGATGTTGAATTAAGAGCGAATGCTGAATTTATTCCTGTAATTACCAAAGAAAATTTTTGATTTGAATTTACAAGAGTTCCTTTATGCGTAACTGTTATAGTATATTGACCGGCTGGTGGGGTGTCAATTTTTACTTGTTCTACATTATCTACATTGTTGTCAGATACTCTAATTGCCGGGCCAACAGGATCAGCAGGGTCAAGTCTCCATGGGAAATAGGTTGTTGTGTTTCTGGTAATTCGGATGTCTAAATCGTTTACCAATGCTTTCATAGGGTTATTAGGGGTAACTCCAGCATTTATAGGTCCAGGCACATCCGTCCATGTTATAGAAGCCATAAGAGGAGATGTTCCCAAAGAATTTACATTAATTGTATACGTTTCACCTTGATTTAAACTTTCTTCAGAAACCCAAGAAGTTAAACCATTAGTATTTAAAGTTTCAACAGCTTTTTTAGCATTCATTAAACCCCATCCCCAAACAGGATCTGGACCAACCTCACCAGCATCATCTGCAGTATGGCATGCAAGTCCTTTAAGAGTAGAAGATCGCATAAAACTATTGGTTAAATTTTTATAATGTTGTTGCAATAATAGTAAACTACCAGCAATATTAGGTGAAGCCATAGAGGTTCCTGTTAAAACGGCAGTTGCGGTATTACTAGAACTACTTGTAGATGTTAAACTTGTACCATTACCTGCAATGTCTGGTTTTATTCTAAAATCATCTGTTGGCCCTTGGCTACTAAATGAGTTAATAGCAACACTTGTTAATACGCCATTTGTGCCAATTACTGCATCTTGCGCATTAGCAACAACCATAATGTTTTTTGCTGTTTTGTCAAAAGTTAACTTATCAAATCCAAATGCAATTGGATCTGCATTTGCATTACTGCCTCCATCGTTTCCTGCTGATGCCACTTTTAAATAGTATGGAGAAAGATAAGCTATTTCATCCCAAGCAGCGGTATCATAAATATACGCACCAATAATCCATGGAGCCAAAGGACCTCCGGTACCAGAAACAGGAACGCCATAAGAATGATTAGATACTAACATTCCCAATTGAACTTCTGCTAATGCTTCGCTTTCATCACTAGTCCAATTAAATGTTCTTGCAGTAGCTTGAGGGGCCATTCCTTTTACAGAAGCTGGATTTGCAGAAGCAATCATAGTTCCGCAAACATGAGTTGAGTGTGTACTTAAAGCACCAGCTGGATCATCTACTACTGTAACACGACCACCAAAAGCATTGTGAGTTTCTCTAACTCTATCGCCGTCCCATTCACGAACTGTCATACCTTGTCCTTCAAGATTTAAACCCATTCCACCATTATTGTGTAAAAAATTAGTTCTTGTAGTTCTGGCAGCATTAACGTTATCGGTAGTATAGTAAATTGGATATCCGTCAGCAGTTAATTTCATTAATTCTGACTTAGAACCATTTTCATTTTCAATAATGAGCGGCCAATTATTAATTCTAGCAATAGTAATAGCTTTTTGTTTTTCAACTTCTGCTTTTTTTCTGTAATATATTTCTCTCTCTTTAATTTTGTTCAAGTCATAGTGAGAAACGATTTCCTTTACATCACTAGGGGATTGTCCAAAAACAGAAGCGCTAAAAACAGTAAAAACGAAAGCAATTAAGTATAAATTTTTCATTTAAATGGGTAATTTATAGAGGTTTATTTTTTAAAAATGCAGTCAAATATATAAATCACATTTTAAATAAAATGATTTTTTAACATTAAATATATAATTGTTAAACATCGATTAATTATTTATTGTGATAAATGTTACATTTACAAAAAAAAGATTATGGTTTTAAGTCGATTTTGGTTGGCAATTTTTATCTCTTCAATTGTCTTTGTTATTTTCAGTTTATTTATTGGTAATACATACACGATTGATTATGTTTTGAATGGAAAGAAAGATGAACCCATTTTAATTTCCGAAAAATACCTAAATCAAATACCGGTTTTTGTAAAAGATAGCATCGAAAAAGCTCCAGATATGACCATGGTGGTAAACAAAGACACGTTAAACCTTGACACCACTTATGTTTATAAAAGTAAAACGGTAAAAATATACAGCGGAATTCAAAAATCAGACGGGCTATTACCTACTTGTAAAAATAGTTTACTCGATTTAATCATTCCGTTAATTGCCTATTTGGCTTTTTTCTGTGGACTAATGCAGTTGTTAATCGACTCAGGTGCTGCCGAAAGATTGGCCAAAAAACTGAGTCCGGTATTTGTAAAAGTATTTCCGTCATTGCCAAAAAACCATGAATCTATTTCGTACATGACATTGAATTTTGCTGCTAATTTTTTAGGATTAGATTCTGCCGCAACACCTTTCGGTTTAAAAGCCATGGAAAGTTTACAAGAATTAAATCCAACTAAAGATAAAGCCAGTGACGCCCAAATTATGTTTATGTGTTTGCATGCGGCGGGGTTAACTTTAATTCCAACTTCAATAATTGGATATCGTGCAGCGGAAAATGCAAGTAATCCTGCAGATGTTATGCTGCCTTGTATTATTACTTCTTTTATTGGAACCATCGCTGCTTTTTTAATTGTTGGCATCCGACAAAAAATTAACTTTAAAAGTGCTTCTTTGGTTGTAGCATTAATGACGATAATTGCAGCGATAGTCGGATTGTTATTTTATGTGAACGGTTTGGATTTGATTGGTAAAAACTTTTTTACATCTAATTTATCGGGTTTGATGTTGGTGGCGATAATCGGATTTACATTGGTTTTTTCTTTTAAAAACGAAAAAAAATTCATCGAAAAAGAAACAACAATTTTTGACGCTTTTGTCACAGGAGCTAACAACGGATTAAAAACGGGAGTTACTATTTTTCCATATGTTATGGGAATGTTAGTAGCCATTTCATTTTTTAGAAATAGCGGTTTGTTTGAATTAATTAGCGATGGAATTTCGGTTGTTTTTTCTAATATTGGCGTAAGCAAACAAGTTACCGATTCTTTACCAGTTGCCATGTTACGACCATTTAGTTCTGGAGGGTCACGTGGATTTATGATTGATTCGATGCGAACATTTGGTGCCGATTCATTTACGGGAAGATTAAGTTGTATTTTCCAATGCAGTGCCGAAACTACTTTTTATGTTATTGCCGTTTACTTTGGATCAATAAAAGTAAAAAACACTCGTTACACCTTAGGAACAATGCTTTTAGTTGACTTAATTTGTGTTATTACTGCGATTTTTGTAGCAAGTTGGTTTTTTTAAAACCTAGCTACAAAATTCACAAAACATATTACAAATTTTCGCAACTTTCCCTAACTTTACACTCCAAAAATTACATACAAAATGGACTTTATATACCAAGATCCGTATCCCATTTTAAAAGACGATACTGCTTATAAAAAACTCACTTCCGATTACGTAAAAGTCGAAAAGTTTGGAGAAAGAGAAATTTTAACTATCAATCCAAAAGGATTGGAGTTACTAGCGCAAGAAGCCATGAACGACGTTTCGTTTATGTTGCGAACGTCACATTTACAAAAACTAAACAACATACTCAACGATCCAGAAGCAACTGATAATGATCGATTTGTTGCCTACAATTTATTGCAAAATGCAGTTGTGGCTGTCGAAGGGCAGTTGCCTTCATGTCAAGATACCGGAACTGCGATTGTTATGGCCAAAAAAGGAGAGGATGTTTATACTGGCGTGGATGATGCTGAATGGTTGTCGAAAGGGATTTTCAATACCTATCAAATAAAAAACCTTCGCTATTCTCAAATCGTTCCAATAAGTATGTTTGAAGAAAAAAATTCGGGTTCAAACTTACCGGCTCAAATTGATATTTATGCCAAAAAAGGAAGTTCGTATGAATTTCTATTCTTAGCTAAAGGAGGAGGTTCTGCCAACAAAACTTTTTTGTATCAAAAAACAAAATCATTACTGAACGACAAATCGATGGAAGAATTCGTTCGTGAAAAAATCAAAGATTTAGGAACTTCTGCTTGTCCGCCATATCATTTAGCATTGGTTATTGGAGGCACTTCTGCCGAAGCTAATTTAGCCGCAGTTAAAAAAGCATCGGCTGGTTATTTCGATAATCTACCCACATCAGGAAACATGGCTGGTCAGGCATTTCGTGATTTAGAATGGGAGAAAAAAGTATTACTCTATTGTCAGGAAAGTACGATTGGAGCACAATTTGGAGGAAAATATTTTGCTCATGATGTTCGTGTAATTCGCTTGCCTCGTCATGCTGCTTCTTGTCCGGTTGGTTTAGGCGTTTCTTGTTCTGCCGATAGAAATATCAAAGGCAAAATTACTAAAGACGGAATTTTTGTAGAACAATTGGAAGTTAATCCAAAACGATTCTTACCAGAAACGCCGCCACATTTAGAAGAAGCTATTGAAATAGATTTAAACAAACCAATGAATGATATTTTAGCTGAATTATCTAACTATCCTATAAAAACCCGATTGAAATTAAATGGGACTTTGATAGTGGCTCGCGATATAGCTCATGCCAAAATAAAAGAATTATTAAATTCAGGAAAACCAATGCCCGATTATTTTAAAAATCATCCTGTGTATTATGCGGGTCCAGCTAAAACACCAGACGGAATGCCATCGGGAAGTTTCGGGCCAACCACAGCTGGGCGAATGGATGTATATGTAGATGAGTTTCAAAAACAAGGAGGAAGTATGATTATGCTAGCCAAAGGAAACCGAACGAAAGAGGTAATGGAATCGTGTAAAAAATACGGCGGATTTTATTTGGGTTCTATTGGCGGACCTGCAGCGATATTAGCTCAAGATAATATTTTGAAAGTAGAAGTGGTCGATTTTGAAGAATTAGGAATGGAAGCAGTTCGAAAAATTACAGTCAAAGATTTCCCAGCGTTCATAATTACAGATGATAAAGGAAATGATTTCTTTGCCAATTTATAAAATAATTAAAATGCCATTTTCTGAAACATTTGATGAATTTTACATAAAAGTTAAAGAAAGTTTAACCGATGGCACTTTCGCAAAATTGACTTTAGCTAAAACTATAGGCAAAACCGATTTAAAGAATATATATGTTCGTCCGATAATTAATGAAGGGGTTCTGAATTTGGAATTAAAATTTCGTTATCAAGAAGAAGAATTGTTTGAAGTTCATACAATCGATGCCACGAGGGAAAAATTAAAAACCTATCTGAACAACCCGTTTTTATCGGCAATATTATTTACTACAGAGTTTGATTTGACCTATAAATTGAATAAAAAAAGGATTGCTAGTATCATAGAACAATTTCCAAGTTTTAATAATGCATCACCCGTTATTTTAGAGTATTTACAGAAAGAAAAATAGACAAATTATTATCCTTATATGATTTGATTTTTACTTACTACGGATGTGAAGAAAAAATAGAATTAGCTAAATTATTTAGTGGATAAATCAAATCTGAATTGTCTACCGCGCCATCGCCATTAATATCTGTTACAAGATTTCCAAATGCAGAGTTATTAGAATCATTAGATATGTCAACAATGTCAGTACCGTCAATAACTTCATCTTGATCAAGATCTCCAGAGTAAAAAGCCCAAACTCCAGGTTCTACCAATACCATATTGCTTCCAAATGCTTTTGTAGCAACATTTGTAAAATCATAGGTTGGGGTTAGTGAATTAATTGTAATAGGATTTGCACTCCATGTTTGCACTCCATTTCTATGTTTTATAGCTAAATAATACAAACCATTAATTGCTGAATTGAATGTTGCTGTTGCGATTCCATTTGTTTGTAGTGTAGTTGTCGTTGAAGCAAAAAGCACTTTAGTAACTGCGTCTCTTAGTTCGATTGTGACGGTATCAACATCAGTAGGACTAACACCATTTCCTTGGTTTGCTTTTACCGGACGCATGGCATGTGTTGCTAAATCATAATACCCTTCAATATTGAATTTAGTAGTCACAACCGTATTTGGCGCAACGATGTTAACAGTGTAATCTTCTACTTGTCCGTAATCAAATGTTAGGCAAGAAGTTGGAAGTGCATTATATCGCATAGATACACGCATTCTAGTTGGGCCAAGAGTTGCGGTTAAAGGAATTGTAAAAGTCCCTACAATTGGCGTTGCAGTTGTAGCAGCTCTAGTATAAACGGTTTCTCCAGCATCTAAAAAGTCCAAGTCGCGATTGTAATCAATAAAAACAGCATAGCCTTCAGCATATATGGTTCCTGTCCAAAATGGTGTAATAGTAATGGTTTGACTTGAACCTAATAGTACATTTGTTGAAATGTGTGTAAAATTAGTATAACCTGTCCCTCCAGTAGAAGTGTTGTCTATCGTTCCAAGTTGAACTCTTCCAATAAGTTCATCTACAACACTATTCCCTGATGAAGTACAATAGGTTGGCACTAAAGCTAAGGTTGTAATCGTTACGGAATTACTTTGTGAGGAAATATTTCCTATTGCATCTTTAGCTCTTACTGTAAAAGTATAGGAGGTTAAAGGCAATAAGTTAAGAACTGTAAAATTTGTAGTTGATGGAGTTCCGATTAAATTAGCGCCGTTATATACATTGTAGCCAGTTACGGCAACATTATCTGTAGAAGCTGACCATGATAGATTGGTAGTTATATCAGTTGTACCAGAAGCAACTAAATTTAAGGGAGCTGAAGGTGGAATATTATCACCACCAGCTGCAACAAATGCTGTTCCAATACCTACAGCAAAAAAAGCATTGGTAGTTGCAATAACTTCGGGAGAATTTGCTCCATAAAGATCAATTGCCGACTGAATTCCGAAAGTTCTTGCATTGGCAAAGTTTGAATTTGCTGATAAATAAACCGATTCTAAACGGTAGGCAATTTTTGCCGCTTTATCTATTGTGATTCCCGTTACATTAAAAACATTTGCAATATCATTGGTTCCAGAACCACCAATAGCTAAAAGATAAAACCAATAATTTAAAACGCCACTATTCCTATGCACACCACAATAATCGTTAGTGCTTGTTGGTGTACCACATTCTGGATTAATCCATTGTGTCCCTCCATAAGTATCAGGTTGACCTAATGAATTTGGATTGCTCATAGAACGTAATGCGGCACGACCTGCTCTTCTTTCAATGTCTTCCCCTATTAACCATGTGGCTTTAGCTGGAGCAGCAAAATATTCTACACAAGCGCCCCAAATATCTGAAAATCCTTCATTCAAGGCGCCCGATTCTCGTTGATACGCTAAGTTTGCTGTTGATGAACAAACGGCATGACCTATTTCATGAGCAGCAACATCTAATGATGTTAATGCATCAAATACGGTTCCGCTTCCATCACCATAGGTCATTACAGATCCATTCCAAAAAGCATTGTTATAAAGGTTGTCATAATGAACATAACTTTTTATAGCGGCTCCAGAATTATTGTAACTATTTCTGCCATGAGCACTCAAAAAATAATCAAATGTTTTTTCAGCTCCCCAATGTGCATCTAAAGCAGCATTATCTTTATTAACATTATTAAATTCTAAAGCAGTCCAGTCATTATTTGCATCCGTAAAATTTGTAGCGGCTGAATAATTGAGACCTTTATTCATATTGTATGTTTCCATTCCGCCACCACGAGTGTTATCAAGTAAAATAAATGTTGTTCCGTTGTTAAAAGTTTGTATCGATTGTGTTCCAGAGTAACGAGTTGCTGCATTGGCTGGAACTAAAGTTGTACTATTTGGAGATGTAACGATTTCATTCGAAGTTGACGAATTCGATTTCCCATGTGCATGTTCTCCCAAATGTTTTATAGTTGCATTGTAGTACAAAACTGCTCCAGTTTCAGCATCTATATAGATATCACCACGGCTAATAGGACTAGTCGCATAAATATCAAATTTGTAAGCAAGTCGGACTTTATCAGAAGTTCGTTCTAATCCTTGTTCTTTCATGGAAGGCAAAAAAACCAATTCCCCTTGAGGTTGTTGATAATTCATTAATGCAGCTTCTTCAGGATTTTCCCATAAATATTTTGTAGCACCAATTTGAGCTGTTGCTTTATTAAACGCTGTTTGTGATGAAATTGCGGGAGTGGTACTCACCTCTACAATGTTGTAAAAATCACCATTCATCGATTCTAATTTTCCGTTTTTAGAATGTAGGGTGTAAGTCGCATATTCAACTTTAATTCCTTGATGGAATAATTGAAATTTTTGATGTGTATAGCCAATTTGGTCTACTTCAGATTTAATAGAAGTAAAAACCTGATTTTGTTTTAATCCCAATTGCTCTACAAAAACTTGTTGAAAATCACTGGATCTATAAGTTGAATTATCTTTAAAGGTTATGAAATTAGGCAATCCATTATCGCCTTGAATTTTCTGATTTACATTTTCTTTAGTATCTTGACCAAAAGCAGAAAACGAAAAGAATGAAGTTATTGTAAGAAAATACAAAGCTGAGAGTAAAGAATTTTTCATATTGAAAGGAAAAAAATTATTTTTAATATTTAATTGAAATGCAGTTATAAACTAATGTAATAACAAATAAAAAGAATTAATTAAAAAATCAAACATTTAACCGATAAAATAAAGTCGGTTAAAAGACAAAAAAAACACAAACTCAGGTTGTATTTATTTTTAAATCACCATTTCTGGGATTTCGCCTTCAATAATTAAATCAGCTTCAGTGGACGCAATAATGTTTTCGACTGTTATTCCGGGAGCACGTTCTAGTAATTTAAATCCTTTGGGTGTGATTTCTAAAACGGCCAATTCGGTTACTACTTTTTTTACACAACCAACACCAGTTAAAGGCAGGCTGCATTTTTTAAGAATTTTGCTTTCACCTGCTTTGTTAATATGCATCATGGCAACGATGATATTTTCGGCAGAGGCCACTAAATCCATAGCGCCGCCCATTCCTTTTACCATTTTTCCGGGAATCTTCCAGTTGGCGATGTCGCCATTTTCTGAAACTTCCATGGCACCAAGAATAGTTAAATCAACATGTTGCCCACGAATCATTCCGAAACTAAAAGCCGAATCGAAGAAACTGGCTCCGGGTAATGTTGTGATGGTTTGTTTTCCGGCATTGATTAAATCGGCGTCTTCTTCACCTTCAAATGGGAAAGGCCCCATACCGAGCACACCGTTTTCACTTTGAAATTCAACCGAAATATCGTTGCGAACATAATTGGCAACTAAAGTCGGAATTCCGATTCCTAAATTAACATAATAACCGTCTTTTACTTCTTTGGCTATTCGTTTGGCGATATCTTCTTTTGTTAACATGATTTGATGATTTGAAAATTTGATGATTTGAAAATTAGGACTTCTTGCTGGTAGCAATAATTTTCGATAAAATCAAATTTATAGATTGTATTTCTTTAAATAATTGTTCACTTGGGTTGGGATAAGATTCAGATTCTTTACATAATGTTAGCCAATATTGAACTTCATCAGCTTCTTTAGCAGCAATTTTGAATTTATGAATAAAATCAGCTTTGCTTTCTGCATTTTGTGCTTCTCTAATATTTGCTCCTATTGATGTTCCGCTTCTGAAAATTTGAGAAGCCATTTCGAAACGATTCGATTGACGGATTAATTCAGCATATGCAATGATTTTCAAAGAAAATTCAAAGCTCATTTTCACAATTAAATTGTCTTTGTCGTTTCTCATCTTCAAATTTTCAAATTAACTCAATTTCAAATTTATTTTTTTCTAACCGTTCTCTGCTCAATTCTCTTTTCGAATTTCTCTCCTTGAAAAATGCGTTGAATTAATATACCGGGAATATGAACTTGATTTGGATCGAGAGTTCCTGCAGGAAGCAACTCTTCTACTTCAGCAATAGTTATTTTTCCGGCGCCACACATACACGGATTGAAATTACGTGCTGTTCCTTTAAAGATTAGATTACCTGCTTCATCTCCTTTCCAAGCTTTTACGATAGAAAAATCGGCTTTAAAAGCGTGTTCCATCACGTGCATTTTTCCGTTAAATTCGCGGGTTTCTTTTCCGATGGCCACTTCTGTTCCGTAACCTGCTGGCGTGAAAAACGCTGGAATTCCGGCTTGAGCTGCTCTGCAACGTTCTGCTAAAGTTCCTTGCGGAATAAGTTCTACGTCTAATTCACCTGAAAGCATTTGACGTTCAAATTCGGCATTTTCTCCAACATAAGAAGAAATCATTTTTTTGATTTGTTTTTGTTGTAATAACAAACCTAAACCAAAATCATCAACGCCAGCGTTATTTGATATACACGTAAGATTTTTAGTTTTTTTAACTACCAATTCGGCGATGCTATTTTCTGGAATACCACAAAGTCCGAATCCACCTAACATGATAGTCATGTTGTCTTCAATTCCAATTAGTGCTTCCTGAACTGAATTTACTTTTTTATTAATCATATTTTGAAAATATGTTTTATTGTTTGATTTTGTATTTAGTATAATGTTTTAGCCCTGATAGCAGGCGGTATCCTTTTTATCGTTTCTTTATACTCGCTTTACAAGCGAACTCGTACTGACGATAAAAAGATAAAGCCGAATAGCAGGAATAGCTTCAAAAAAACCGCAATGACTTACTGTTCAAATTCTTTAGTGTCTTGTTCTACATTAGTTGAATCGATGGCGGTGCTGTCATTTACCCTTTCTGATCCACCATAACAATCTACTTTAATATTGAAATTTTCAGGTCTTTCAAACTCGTCTTTAGAAATAAGAAGGTCTTTATCTTCGTAACATTTTTTCATAAAATAACCCCAAATTGGTAGTGCAGCAGTTGCGCCTTGGCCATATGTAATTCCTTTAAAACGGGCAGAACGATCTTCACAACCTACCCAAACTCCGGTTACTAAATTCGGAACCATGCCCATAAACCAACCATCGGATTGATTTTGTGTAGTTCCTGTTTTTCCGGCAATCGGATTGGTAAACATGTAAGGATAACCCGTCCAGCGAACATCGCCACTTCCGCCACCTTGCGTTCTTAATCGAACACCAGAGCCACTTTCTGTTACGCCTTCAAGAAGTTTGATAACTGCGAAAGCAATATCTTTACTAAGCACATCATGCGATTCCATTGTAGGTTCATATACGTTAGCGCCGTTTTTATCTTCAATTCTTAGAATAAACTGTGGTTTGATATAAACCCCTTGATTGGCAAAAGTGCTGTAAGCGGCAACCATATCTTGAACAGTTATATCTACAGCTCCAAGTGCAATAGAAGGTTGCACTGGAATTTCGGAGGTTACGCCTAATTTGTGCGTCATTTCTACAACAGCTTCTGGACCAGTTTTGTCAATTAATTTGGCAGAAATGGTGTTTATAGAATTGGCTAAGGCTGTTTTTAATGTAACCATTCCGCGGTATTTATTATCAGAATTTCTAGGTTCCCAATCGGCAGTTACATGATGGCGACCTTTGCGAATAATGAATGGACCGTCTACAAAAGTATCACAAGGAGAGTAGCCCAATTGTTCAATAGCAGTAGCATACACAAACGGTTTGAAAGTAGATCCTACTTGACGGGCACCTTGGCCAACGTGATCGTATTGAAAATATTTATAATTGATACCACCAACCCACGCTTTTATTTGTCCGGTTTGCGGTTCCATCGACATTAATCCAGCTTGTAGAAAATGTTTGTAATAACGAATAGAATCTAAAGGAGTCATTATGGTATCTCTTTCGCCTTTCCAAGAAAAAACAGTCATTTTTGTTTTCACTTTAAAGGAAGCTATAATTTCTTCATCACTTTTATCGAGGTCTTTTAGGATGCGCCATCTTTCAGAATTCTTCATAGCTTTATCCATTATTTTTTGTGTTTCTGCATCTGTGATGCTTAAAAAAGGAGCGTTTTTATTTCCTTTTTGTTGGATATAAAATTCTTCTTGCAGGTTTTTAATATGCGATTGAACTGCTTCTTCAGCGTGTTCTTGAATTTTAGAATCGATAGTGGTATAAATTTTCAATCCATCACTATAAATATCGTATTCTTCACCATCTGGTTTTTTATGATCTTTCACCCAGTTTTTCAAATAGTCACGCAGGTATTCTCTAAAATAAGTAGCGGTTCCATCTAAATGACTTTCGGGATGAAAATCAAGGATGATAGGTTTTTTCTCTAATATTTTTTTACTAGACACACTTAAATGACCGTTTCGAACCAACTGCCCAAGAACGATATTTCTTCTTTTTAATGCTTTTTCTGGTCGGCGTACAGGATTGAAAAGAGAAGGATTAGTTAGCATTCCGACCAACATTGCGCTTTGATCAACAGTTAAATCTCTTGGTTCTAAATTGAAATATACTTTAGATGCTGAGCGAATACCAACTGCATTATTAACAAAATCGACACGATTAAAATACATGGCAATGATTTCGTTTTTGGTATATTGTCTTTCTAATCGGATGGCAATAATCCATTCTTTTGCTTTTTGCACAATTCTAAATGGTAAAAATTTAGATCCTTCGCCATGAAATAATAATTTGGCCAATTGTTGTGTTAAGGTACTTGCACCACCATTAGAACCTAATTTTAATGCAGCACCAAAAGTTCTTTTGGCATCTATTCCTGAATGTTCATAAAAGCGTTCGTCTTCTGTAGACACTAACGCATTTACTAAAGTTTTAGGTAAATCTTTGTATTTTATTGCCGTTCTGTTTTCATTGTAAAATTTCCCAAGTGTTACACCATCAGAAGAAATAATTTCAGTAGCTAAATTAGACTCGGGGTTTTCTAAATCTTCAAAAGAAGGCATTGAGCCAAATAAACCCCATGAGGCAAATAAGAAAAACAGAAAAATACTACCAAGAGTATAAAAAAACAACCTCCAAAACTTTTTTGAATAGTATTTAATATCTTTTATTTGAGTTGTATTTTTTTGTGCCATTTTATTATTATTTAGATTCAATTCTAAAACCTACATCGGAAATTCCCTCTAGTTTTGTTACGCCCGAAATTTTTCCAGTTTGTCTATTTGCTTGTTGAATTTTAACTTTGTATTTCCCTTTTAAATTGAATTTTACATTTTCTTTATAAAAAAGTTTACTTTCTTTAACATCGGTAAATCCATCTCCAAGCAAAGAGCCATCAGCTTCAGTCATTTCGTATTCTAAGGTATCAATGACAACTTTTTTATTAGGTTGTTGCATGGCTACGATTAAAAAAATATTATTAAAAGGGTAATCGTTATTGTCTCTGATTGTTACAAATAAATTGTAATTTTTAGTTTGATCAAGTTGGGGTAAATCAAAAGAAACAATACTGTCTTTATGCCAAGAGTTTCCAACCGATTTGTATTCGTCAAAAACCCGATTTTTGTCACAAGAAATAATTAAAAGCGCTACTAAAAGAAGCAGTATGCTATTTTTTATCTTCATTCTTTTTAATAATTATAGGTCTTTTTACTTGAGGATTTTGATTTTGTCCTTGGGGTTTGGCTTGATTTTGCTCTGCTCTGTTCGCATTTGCTTCTTGTCGCCCTTGTCCTTGCCCTTGATTTTGATTAGGGAC
>CALPIE020000041.1 GCA_943323545.2 Bifidobacterium breve
AGATCCGGGTAATTTAGGCACTATAATCCGTTTGTGTGATTGGTTTGGTATTCACCAAATAGTATGTTCTAATGAAACGGTAGATGTATATAATCCGAAAGTGATTCAAGCTACAATGGGCTCTATTGCTAGAGTAAATATTACCTATCTCGATTTACCTAAATACCTTAAAGAAATAGATATGCCAATATTTGGGACATTCATGGATGGAAAAAATGTTTATGAAGAAAAATTACCAAAAGAAGGAATACTGGTTTTTGGTAATGAAGCCAATGGTATTTCTGATGAAATTAAGCAATTAGTAAATTATAAATTGGCAATTCCTCGATTTGGAGATTTACAAAAAACAGAAAGTTTAAATGTTGCAACTGCTGCAGCCATCTTTTTAAGTGAATTCAAAAGAATTTGAATGCTATTAGTGAAATGTAAAGTTAACAAAAACTGCTCTAGATCTTAAGGCGTGTATATTACCGGTCCAAGGACTATTTGGGTCATTATCTCTAATTAGTTCATCACCAATTCCAAAAACGCCACGAATGGAAGGAGAAAATTTAAAATATTCTAAATATAAATCAATTCCAAAACCTAGTTCATAATTTTTCGTCCATGGTTTTACTCTAAATCGTTGTTCTAAATTGTCGTCTTGGGATTTAGAGTTACTCGATAAATTAAGCGTCATAGATGCCCCGCCAACTAAATAAGGGCGAACATTACCAAAGCGTAAAGAAGAAAATTTTACCAAAAGCGGAAAATGAATATAGGTAGATTTAACTTGTCTTTCAGCATCAATTTGTCTTGTAAACCCAGTGTAGGTTAAATTTCGTTGGGTATAATATAGTCCGGGCTCAAAGCGTAAGTTTATATAATCGTGTACACGTAAATCCCCAACAAGTCCGACATTAAATCCAGTATTTCCTTTAACTACAATATCTGTATCGGGCGTTTCAATATAATCAATTTTAAAATCAAAAGCATTAAATCCTAAATAATAACCCCAATACACCCTTTGCTTGTCAAAATTTTCAAGATTTATAATAGGATCTTTACTAAATATGCCTTTAGTTTGAGCACATAATGGTAAAGTATAAATTAGAGTAAAAATAAAAAAGAAATTTCTCATATATTAATGCAATAATGCAGCATTATTTTTTTGATGCTGAATAAATAGTTGCTACTCCAAATGTTTGAGGCATAGCTTTCACATCTATAAACCCAATTTTTCTTAAAATATTGTTTAGTTCTTCTCCATATGGAAAAACATTAGCCGATTCAGATAAGTAGCCATAAGCAACATTGTCTTTAGAAAATAATTTTCCAATTAATGGTAAAATATATTTTGTATAAATTGAATAGCCTTGTTTATATGGCGTTTTATTTGGGACTGAAGTTTCTAAAATAACAAAAATGCCATTTGGTTTTAAGACCCGTATTATTTCGGAAAGTCCTTTTTCTAAATTTTCAAAGTTTCTAATTCCAAAAGAAACTGTTATAGCATCAAAATGGTTGTCGTTATACGGAATATTTTCACTGTCGCCAAGTACCATTTCAATTTTATTGGATAATTTTTCCCCTTCGATTTTTGTTTTACCAACTTCGAGCATTCCGGCAGAAAGATCTAATCCTATAATAGTTTTAGCACTAGTTTTAGTCATTAAAATAGCTAAATCTCCAGTTCCAGTTGCAATGTCAAGAATAGTATCTGGATTTTTAGCAGCAACTAATCCCAATACTTTTTTACGCCATTTTACATCTATTCCAAATGAAATGACGCGGTTTAATTCGTCATAATTAGAAGAGATAGCGTCAAACATTTGTGTAACTTGTTCTTTTTTACCTAAAGTAGAATCTTTATAAGGTGTGACCAATTTAGACATTTATTGTTTTTTGAAGTGCAAAAGTACTAATAATACAAATAAGAAAACCCAAAATTCAATTTTTCTAAGGTAAGAAATTTATTTTTTAACATAGGTTTGAAAAGTAAAATCAAAAAGGTGTTTTTCATCTTTTGGATGAAACTCCTCGAAAATTAATTTCCAATTTTTTTCATCAATTTCAGGAAAAAAAGTATCGGCATTAAAATTATGATGCACCCTAGTAAGTTCAATTTTATCAGCTATTTCTATAGATTGTTTGTAAATTTCTCCCCCCCCAATAATAAAAACAGATTCATTTTTCGGAGCTTTTGCAACAGCTTCTTGCAAACTTTTGGCAATTAAACAACCCTCTGGGTGATAGTTGTTTTGACGAGTAATTATTATATGAGTTCTATTGGGTAATGGTTTTGGAAAACTTTCAAAAGTTTTTCTTCCCATAATAATATAATGTCCAGAAGTAAGGGCTTTAAATCGCTTAAAATCATCTGGTAAATGCCAAATCAATTCATTGTTCAAACCTAATGCATTATTTTCGGCTGCAGCAGCAATAAGAATAATCATTGGGTTTTATTATTTAAATCAGTTTTTAATTCTTTAATTTTTTTCTTTTGCAAGGCCATTAACTTGTTAATTTGATTTCGTTCCCAATTCTTATCCATAAAGCTATCTGTAATAAAAACATTAATTATATGTAATATAAAAGTAAAAGTCCAAGCAGTTATAGCCCAAATATACCAATTAGTTGGTTCCCCATATTTTAACCATTTATTAGCAACAAATAAAAATAAACTTCCAACTATTAAAAAAACAAAGTGGTAATACAATCTTTTTTTTTGATGAATTCTTTTTTGAGCATATTCATATAATTCATGTTCTTCCGAGTTCATAAGCTAAATATTTAGGTTTAAAGATACAAAAATATTTAAAATTAGAAAAAAGTCAATTTTCATAAATTCAATATGAAAACGTTTTCATATTCTAATATAATAATAATATTCCTTAAAAAATAAGAATACACTTTTTTTTCTTTGGTGTTTTTGCTAAAACAATAAAACTGCAATAGGGGGTAAATTGTTGCATAATATTTCTTTACTTTACGTCATTAATCTATAAATGAAATAGTTATGTCAATTAAAAAACAAGTTATAAAAACAAAACCAGTATGTAAAGTTACTTTTTCTATCGAAGCTAAAGAAGCAAATACTGCTGCAGTAATTGGAGATTTCAATAATTGGAATGCTTCAGAAGGAGAATTAGTAAAATTAAAAAACGGAACTTTCAAAGCTACTTTTGATTTACCAAAAGAAAATTCTTTTGAGTTCAAATATTTAGTTGATGGAACATTTTTAAATGATCCAGAAGCTGATAGCTACCGTTGGAATGAATTTGCAAATGCTGAAAATAGCGTTTTAGAAGTTTAGTTTATTGGGTTTTAGTAAATAAAAAGTCTGTTTAGCAAAGGTTAAACAGACTTTTTTGTTTTTATTATACCGCTACAATTCCTTTAATATGCGGATGCGGATCATAATTTTCTAAAGTAAAATCATCAAATGTAAAATCGAATATATTTTTCACATTCGGATTTAAAATCATTTTTGGAAGTGGTCTTATATCCCGTGATAATTGCAATGCTACCTGTTCAAAATGATTGTTATAAATGTGCGCATCTCCAAAAGTGTGAATAAATTCGCCGACTTCTAAATCGCAAACTTGCGCTACCATCATTGTAAATAAAGCATACGATGCAATGTTAAAAGGCACTCCTAGAAAAATATCAGCACTTCTTTGATACAGCTGGCAAGACAATTTTCCATCGGCAACATAAAATTGAAAAAATGCATGACAAGGTGGTAAAGCTGCTTTTCCGTTGGCTACATTTTCTGCAAATGATTTAGAAGTATCTGGTAAAACTGAAGGATTCCATGCCGAAACTAACATTCTTCTGCTGTTCGGATTCTGCTGCAACGTTTCGATTAATTCAGTAATTTGATCAATTTCTTCACTGTTCCAATTGCGCCATTGGTGTCCGTAAACCGGACCTAAATCGCCATTTTCATCCGCCCATTCATCCCAAATTTTAACGCCATTTTCTTTCAAATAACCAATATTGGTATCGCCTTTTAAAAACCAAAGTAATTCGTAAACAATCGATTTTAAATGGAGTTTTTTTGTAGTAACCATCGGAAAACCTTCGCTCAAATCAAATCGCATTTGGTAACCAAATACACTTTTGGTTCCCGTTCCTGTGCGGTCACCTTTTTGAGTTCCGTTTTCTAAAACGTGTTTTACTAAATCGTGGTATTGTTTCATTTGGTTATTATAAATAATAAATTTTGAATTTTAAATTGAGAATCAAAATATTTAAAATTTATAATTCAAAATTTAAAATAATATTTAGCTTTCTCTCTTAGATATCTCGTCTCTAATGCGTGCTGCTTTTTCGTAATCTTCATCTTGCACAGATTTTTCTAACAATTCGTGTAACTCAATTAAACTTAATTTTGAATAAACATCAGTATTTTCTTTTTCATCACCTTCTAAGCCAAAAGTTTCAGAAGTAGATAATACATTTTCGTTTTCAAAATTTTGTCCTTCGATTTCAGGAGTATTTGGATTTAAATAAACGCCAGCTTTGTCAAGTATATTTTTATAGGTAAAAATTGGTGCTTGAAATCGCAAAGCAAGTGCAATTGCATCAGAAGTACGTGCATCTATAATTTCTTCTATTTTATCTCTCTCACATATGATACTAGAATAAAAAACACCATCAACTAACTTGTGAATTATAACTTGTTTTACTACAATTTCAAATCGATCAGCAAAACTTTTAAATAAATCATGTGTTAAAGGTCGAGGGGGCTTAATTTCTTTTTCAAGTGCTATTGCAATTGATTGTGCCTCAAAAGCACCAATAACTATTGGTAATTTTCGTTCACCATCTACTTCATTTAATATAAGTGCATAAGCACCGTTTTGTGTTTGGCTATAAGAGATCCCTTTTATGGTAAGTTTTACTAAACTCATGGTTGAATTTTGATTCCAGACTGCAAAGTAACAAAAAACTTTCGCTTCAAAAAATCCAATAACAAAAAAACCATCTAATTTTTTTAGATGTTTTTTGAATTTGATAATTTTATGATTTTGAAATTTAACTATTCTGAGTTTTAAACGCTGCTAATTTTTGAGTTAATTTTGGTAAAATGTCAAAAGCATCACCTACAATTCCATAATCTGCAACTTTAAAGAAAGGCGCTTCAGCATCGGTGTTAATGACCACTTTTATTTTAGAAGAATTAATACCAGCTATGTGTTGTATCGCTCCAGAAATTCCAACTGCAATGTATAAATTGGTTGCAACAGGCTTTCCAGTTTGCCCAACGTGCTCACTATGTGGACGCCATCCCAAATCGGAAACGGGTTTAGAACAAGCGGTTGCTGCTCCTAGTACAGAAGCTAACTCTTCTAACATTTCCCAGTTTTCAGGACCTTTTAAACCACGTCCACCCGAAACTACTACATCAGCATCGGCGATGGTTACTTTACCAGATGCTTTTTCTACAGAAATTACTTTTATATCAAAATCGGCATCGTTTAAAGTTGGTACAAAATCTTCTTCTGATAATGAGCTAGCGCTTTCTAACAATCCAAATGAGTTTTTACCAATGGACAATAATTTAATATCTGTTGAAATTTCGGTGATATTAAATGCTTTATTCGAGAATGCTGTTCTTTTTACTTGAAATGGAGAAGTAGCAATAGGCAAACCAACAACATTAGATGCAAATCCAGCTTCCAATCCAACAGCAACCAAAGGAGCAAGGTATAAACTATCGGTTGTTGAAGAAAGTACAATAATTTTACTTCCTTCTTTTTGTGCAGCTTGTTTAATAATATCGGCGTAGGTTTTTGCATTAAAGTTAGCTAACTTTTCGTTTGTTACTTTCAATACTTTTGTAACACCATAGTTAGCCAATTCAGATACATCTGCGGTATTTACGGTTACTGCTGTAACAGTTGTTCCTATTGAATCGGCAACTTTTTTTGCATACGATGCCAATTCAAAAGCTACTTTTTTAAATTTTCCTTCTTGTGATTCTGCGTATATTAATAATGACATGATTAATTTAGGATTTAGGATTTAAAGATTTAGGATTTGCTAATCAATAAATCAGAGATTATTTTTTAGTTATATTGTTTACTATTGACTTTAGACTAATGGCTATTGCCTTAAATCACTTTCGCTTCGTTATGCAAAGCGTTGATTAATCCATCTATATCATCTGAAGCAAATAATTTCACCGCCGATTTTGGAGCTGGTTTTTCAAACTTTACTGCTTTTGTTTCAACTGAAGCAGCAACTGGTTCAAGAACTGTTAATACTTTGGTTCTTGCAGTCATGATACCTCTCATGTTTGGAATACGAAGGTCTTTTTCTTCTACCAAACCTTTTTGTCCACCAATTACTAATGGGAGTGAAGCTGATATGATTTCTTTTCCGCCATCAATTTCGCGTCCTGCTTTTGCAGTATTTCCATCAACAGTAAGTTCTGTGCAAGAGTTAACAAAATTGTAGTTTAATAATCCCGCTAACATTCCCGGAACCATTCCGCCATTGTAATCTAATGATTCTTTTCCGCAAATCACCAAATCATAACCGCCTGTTTTAACTACTTCGGCTAATTGTTTGGCAACAAAAAATCCATCGGTAGCCGAAGCGTTTACACGAATTGCTTCGTTAGCTCCAATTGCCAATGCTTTTCGCAAAGTCGGTTCAGTATCAGCACCGCCAACATTTACAACAGTAACATTTGCGGCTTGTTGTTCTTGAAACCAAATGGCACGTGTTAATCCAAATTCGTCATTCGGATTAATTACATACTGAACACCGTTTGTATCGAATTCTGTATCACCATTAATAAAATTGATTTTGGAAGTAGTATCAGGCACATGGCTGATGCAAACTAATATTTTCATATATAAAAATTATAAAGATTTTTTCTGCGTGTAAAAGTATAAAATTTAATTGGAATAATTGTATGCGCGCATAATAAATTTTTTAAAAAACAACAGTATTCAATCGATTTCGTTAGAAAATAAATAGTAATACAAAAAGATTTAACTTTTGTTCAATTTTAAAAGTAAGAAAAACACAAGTCATAATTTAGAGTTATAATGTTTTTTTATCATTTTAAATTTTTACTTTTGCTATCCAAAATTGACATAAAGAAATTTATATATGAGAACGATACAATTTAGAGAAGCTATTTGTGAAGCGATGAGTGAAGAAATGCGTCGCGACGAATCAGTATACTTGATGGGTGAAGAGGTAGCCGAATACAACGGAGCTTATAAAGCATCAAAAGGGATGTTAGACGAATTCGGTCCAAAAAGAGTTATCGATACACCAATAGCCGAACTTGGTTTTGCAGGAATTGCAGTTGGTTCTGCCATGAACGGTTGTCGTCCAATAGTAGAATACATGACCTTCAATTTCTCATTAGTTGGAATTGATCAAATTATTAATAATGCAGCAAAAATGCGTCAAATGTCGGCGGGACAATTTCCAATGCCAATGGTTTTTCGAGGACCAACAGCTTCTGCTGGACAATTAGGAGCAACACATTCACAAGCTTTTGAAAACTGGTTTGCCAATACACCAGGTTTAAAAGTAGTCGTTCCATCAACCGTTTATGATGCTAAAGGATTATTAAAAGCAGCTATTCGTGATAATGATCCGGTTATTTTCATGGAATCGGAACAAATGTATGGTGACAAAGGTGAAGTGCCAGAAGGAGAATATATTATTCCTCTAGGAGTTGCCGATATCAAAAGAGAAGGTTCTGATGTGACTATCGTTTCTTTCGGGAAAATCATTAAAGAAGCTTTCATTGCAGCCGATGAACTATCGAAAGAAAATATTTCATGTGAAATCATCGATTTAAGAACGGTTCGCCCGATGGATTATGATGCGATTATCAACTCTGTTAAAAAAACAAATCGCTTGGTGGTTCTTGAAGAAGCTTGGCCTTTTGCAAGTGTAGCTTCCGAAATTACTTATATGGTTCAAGATAAAGCTTTCGATTATTTAGACGCTCCAATTCAAAGAATTACAACAGCCGATACACCTGCGCCTTACTCACCAACTTTGCTAAAAGAATGGTTGCCTAATGCAGCAGATGTAGTAAAAGCAGTAAAAAAAGTAATGTATAAATAAATCGATTGTTCGATTTTCCGATTTTTCGAGGATTCGAATTTTTAATATCGAATTATCGAAAAATCCAACAATCCAATTATCAAAATAACTATATTTGAAACTTCATCAAAACACCAATTGATGAAGTTTTTTTATTAAATTAACTATGAAAAAAATAGTTTTCTTTTATTTCCTTATAATTTTAAATTTAACCTTCACTTTTGTTTTTGCTCAAACAAAAATTAGCGGAATTGTACTAGATAAAAAAAACCAACCTATCTCATTTGCTAATATAGTTTTTAAAGGATCAAACGAGGGTACAGTTTGTAATGAAGACGGACGATTCTATATGGAATCGAAAAGTAATTATGCTACTTTAATTATTGCTTTTAGCGGTTATGTAACCAAAGAAATCGAGTTGACCAAGTTGGTTAATTATGAAATGAAAATTATTTTAAATTCTGAAGAAGTTTTAGATGAGGTAAAAATATTTGCCGGAAAGACATCCAAAAAAAACAATCCAGCATTAGATATTCTTAGAAAAATATGGGAAAGAAAGCGTAAAAACGGATTGAAAATGTTTAATCAGTACCAATTTGAAAAGTATGAAAAAGTCGAATTCGATTTAAATACAATTGACAGTGCTTTTATGAACAGAAAGATTTTTAAAGGAATGGAATTTGTTTTTAATAAAATTGACACTTCTAAAATTACAGGTAAAACCTATTTGCCTATTTTTTTAAATGAAGCTATATCAGACGTTTATGGTGATAATAAAACAGGAAAAACAAAAGAAATTCTCAAAGCCAATAAAAACTCTGGATTAGGAAGTGGAGATGGTGTAAATACATTTATAAAAGATTTATACAACGATTACGATATTTATAATAATTACCTAAACTTTTTTGATAAGAGTTTTACAAGTCCACTTTCACGAACCGGAATCGATGTTTACAATTATGTGCTAACCGACAGTTCCTATATTGACAACAAATGGTGTTTTAATATTGTTTTTTATCCAAGAAGAAAAAACGAACTCACTTTTAAAGGTGACTTTTGGGTAAATGATACAACATTTGCTATTAAAAATATCAATATGGCAGTGACAAAAAGTGCCAATATCAATTGGGTAAAAGATATTTATTTAGAACAAGAATTTGAAGTTTTGAACGATTCGGTTTTTCTTTTAACACGCGATTATTTAATGTCAGATTTTGCTTTAAATAAAAAAGAAGAATCAAAAGGAGTATACGGAAAAAGAACTTCCTTATATCGAAATCATAAATTCAATGAAGTAAAGCCCGAAAAATTTTACAAACAAGAAGTCAATTTTGTTGACTTATCTGCTTATAATAAAGATGAAAATTATTGGAGTGAAAACCGATTTGAAAAGCTCAATAAAGACGAACAAGGCGTTTACAAACTCATCGACACGCTAAAAACGGTAAAAAAATTCAAGCAGATTTATAATGTTGTAGAAATTTTAGGAAGTGGTTACATCGAGATTCCGTTACTTCATCTCGATTACGGACCTATTTTTTCCACGTTTGGCTACAATGTTGTCGAAGGCATTCGTGTAAGAGTTGGTGGAAGAACCTATTTTGGTCCAAATGATTTATGGCGATTACAAGGATTTACTGCTTACGGTTTTGATGATAATAAATTCAAATACGGATTGTCGGGAAAATGGATGATAGACAAGAAAAACAGAGTCATTATTACTGCAGGAAATCGACGTGATATCGAACAAATTGGAGCCAGTTTAACCACAACAAACGATGTGTTAGGAAGAAGTTTCGCTTCTTCTAGTTTGTTTGCTTCAGGTAATAATGGTAAATTGACAAATATTAATTTAAGTATGTTATCGGTAGAAGTAGAACCTTTAAAAAATCTTACTTTTCAACTAGGGGCATCTTATAGAACTCTCGAATCAGCATCCGATACTTTTAAGCTTGATTATTTTACTGATGAAACGCAAACAACTACAAAACCAAATTTGAACCAATCTGAAATTAATTTACAAGTTGAATATACATCTAAGAAAAAATTTGTAGGATATGGCGTTGAAAGACTGAGTGTTGACAATCCGTATAGCCATTTCTTTGTGAATTATAGTCAGGGAATTAAAGGGGTATTTAACAGTGATTTCGATTATCAAAAAATTCAATTGTATTACAAGCAACCAATTATTATTGGGCCTCTAGGAAGAACAAATTTAATAATGGAATTAGGAAAAACTTTCGGTCAAATTCCATTGGGATTAATGAGTATTATTCCGGGTAATCAAACCTATTTTACTATCGAAAACACTTTTAATAACTTAAATTTTTACGAATTTGTTGCCGATGAATATGCCACTTTTCAGTGGAATCATAATTTTAACGGACGACTTTTTTCAAGAATTCCATTAATGCGTAAACTAAATTGGAGAGAAATTGTTGGCGTTAAAGCTGTATACGGGAACGTGTCTGATGAAAATAGATTTATTAATGCTTCAGGGTTGACTTATCTTTCTCCTGAAAAACCGTATTGGGAATACAGTGCTGGAATCGGAAATATTTTCAAAGTGTTCCGCCTTGATTGCAGTTGGAGGGGAAATTATAGGGATACTCCAGGAGCTAATAATTTTACTATTAAAGGGTCTTTTGGATTTTATTTTTAGAAGCTATCTCAAATACAATGAATATTTTTTAATGCTATTATCTTTATAAAGCAAAAAAAATATAAAAATTCAATGCATATTTATTTTAACTAATTTTTAATAGTTAAAAATTGTCATTTTTATAAAAAAAAAATCAAATTTGCTTTTCAATTTATCATCATTAATCAAACTTTTTAGTTTATGAAAAAAGTATTTTTTTTCCTTGTATTGTGTTGTTCTCCATTAATTTCAAGTGCCCAATCCAAAAATGTTAAATCGGGTTTTGAAATTACAATTAATCTTAAAAACTGTAAAGACACAATTGCTTATTTAAACTATTATGAGTTTGGAAATAAACTAACAGCTGCAACTTGTAAAGGAATAAAAAATGGTAAAATAATTTTCAAAGGGGACGGAAAATTAAAAAGAGGAATCTATACTTTAATGGGTCAAGACAAAAAAAGTTATTTGGATTTTTTTATTGACGAATCGACCCAAATTTTAGAATTGAAAAGTGACGAAACTGAAAATTATTTAAAAGGGGTAGTGGCCATCAATTCAAAATTAGAAAACGATTTTTATACGTATATTAAATACTTAATCAAACAAAGCACCGATCTTAATGAGCTTTTTTCTAAAGGGAAAGGGCTGCCAAAAAAAGATTCAATTGCTTTGGTGAGTCCAAAATTTAAAGCTACTTTAAATGATATTTACAATTACGAAGAACAGTTTATTAAACAAAATAAAGGGACTTATATTGCAGATGTAATTAATTTAAAAATCGAACGCACATTAAGAGATGCTCCAAATGCTGCTAATGGTAAACCAGATAGTTTACTCATTAGAAAATATTATAGAAATCACTTTTGGGATAATGTAAACTTTAACGATGAAGGTATTTATAGAAATCAATTTTTTGTAGCCAAAGTGAATAATTTTTTTGATAATGTAATAACTTCAAATGTAGATACAGTAACTGTTGAAATTGACAAATTCATAAATAAAACCAAAACAAATACTACCTTAACTAAACTTTTGTTAGATCATTTGGTGAATAAATATGAAATAGCAGCTATGGGATTTGATAAAGTTTTAATTCACCTCGTTGATACTTATTTTATTACAGGAAAAGCAAAAGCTTTTTATAAAGATCAAAGTGAAATCGATAGAATCATCAGACGAGCAGATAAAATAAGACCCTTACAAGTGGGTAAAATTGCGCCCGATTTGGCTATGATTAGGGCTTCCGATAGAAATAAGATTGCTAAAATGGGGTTTGAAAACGTAAAAACAAACGACGAGCTCTCCAATTTATATTTTAGCAAAGAAAAAGAGATAAGCGAATTGTATTTAAAAATGAACGCTATTCAAGCAAAATATTTAATAGTAGCTTTTTGGGATGTTGACTGCGGCCATTGCAAAAAGGAAATCCCCAAACTATTAAACCTTTATCATGAATTTCAAAAAGAGAACCTAGACGTAAAAGTATTTTCGGTATATGTGTATCATGAAATAGATAAATATATAAAATACATTGAAGAAAATAAATTAGATTTTATAAATGTTTATGATGGTGTATACTTTAATAATGTAGTCGATAAATATGAAGTTCGAACTACTCCAGTAATTTATATTCTGGATAAAAATAAAGTAATCAAAGCCAAAAAAATGCAAGTTGATAATATCAAATCAATCCTTAATGATTTTGAAAAGTAATTGGAAAATAAATTTATTATCAATTCTAATTTTTATTGTTAAAGAATTTATTATCCAAACTGTATTTGCCTGGCCCTGTAAAAAACAATCCTAAATAAATAATAAAATAAACAAAGGCATCATTAAATTGATATCCATTATCACCTTTATCCAAAATCGACATTGGAAAAATTACCATAAAAATATAGCCCATGCAAAACATCAGTACCAATAAACTGAATCGGGTAAATACACCAAGAATTAAAAATAAACTGCAAAAGAGTTCAGCAAAAATTGTGAATGCCAAAGGAGTCGCTCCTTTCATTCCAATGAAACTAACGTTGTTAGCCCAAAAATCAGAAGCTGCCATTTCATTAAAATGAATGAATTTTTCATAGCCGTAAAACGCCATTAAAAGTCCAAGAATTAATCGAATTAGTAATAATCCAAAATCACTGTTAATTGGATTTGATGAAAAAGTAAGTAGTTTTGCCATAATAGTTTTTTTATTGGTTGGTTAATTAGTATTTTCAAAAATAGTAATTTTTAATTATAAAGTAGTTCTGAAACAGATTTTCGTCATAAGTTGCTTTCTTTCTTAAAATTTTGTTATTTTTGCACCCGATAAAATTTATAACAAACATTTTAAATTTATGGAATCAATGATGATTTATGCGCCAATAGTTATGGCGTTAATAGGATTAGCTTTTATGGCAATCAAAAGATCTTGGGTATTAAAACAAGACGCTGGAGACGGTAAGATGAAAGAAATTTCAGATTACATCTACGAAGGTGCTCTAGCTTTTCTAAAAGCTGAATACCGTTTATTAGCAATTTTTGTAGTTATTGCTAGTGTTGTTTTAGCTGGAATTACTCAAATAGACGGCGTTAAAACACACCTTTTAATAGTGGTTGCTTTTATTTTCGGAGCTTTCTTTTCAGCTTTAGCAGGAAACATGGGAATGAAAATCGCAACAAAAACAAACGTTCGTACTACACAAGCTGCCCGTACTAGTTTGCCACAAGCATTAAAAGTATCTTTTGGTGGTGGAACCGTAATGGGATTAGGAGTAGCTGGTTTAGCAGTTTTAGGTTTAACTGGTTTCTTTATTATATTATTCCAAGTTTTTATGAATGGTACATGGACTTCTACTGAAGACATGACTGTAGTTCTTGAAACATTAGCTGGCTTTTCTCTTGGAGCTGAATCTATCGCTTTATTTGCAAGAGTTGGGGGTGGTATTTATACCAAAGCTGCCGATGTTGGAGCGGATTTAGTAGGAAAAGTAGAAGCAGGTATTCCAGAAGATGATCCTCGTAATCCTGCTACTATTGCTGATAACGTTGGAGATAACGTAGGTGATGTTGCCGGAATGGGTGCCGATTTATTCGGATCATATGTTGCAACAGTTCTAGCTGCAATGGTTTTAGGTAACTACGTGATTAAAGATATGGGCGGAAAAATTGAAGACGCTTTTGGCGGAATCGGTCCAATTTTATTACCAATGGCTATTGCAGGTTTCGGAATCTTATTCTCTATCATCGGAACGATGTTAGTAAAAATATCAAGTGATGATGCTAAAGAAGCACAAGTGCAAAAAGCATTAAACATTGGAAACTGGGTTTCAATTGTTTTAACAGCTGTTGCTTGTTTCTTCTTGGTGAAATTCATGTTGCCAGAAACGATGAAAATGGGATTCTTTGGCGAAGGATTAAAAGATATATCTTCAATGAGAGTGTTTTATGCCACTATAATCGGATTGGTTGTAGGTGGAGCTATTTCATCAGTAACTGAATATTATACAGGATTGGGAACAAAACCAGTTTTAGCAATTGTGCAAAAATCGTCAACGGGGGCAGGAACTAACGTAATCGCTGGTTTAGCAACAGGTATGATTTCTACTTTTCCAACGGTTTTATTATTTGCTGGTGCCATTTGGGGTTCTTACGCTTTAGCAGGATTTTACGGAGTTGCTCTAGCAGCTTCTGCAATGATGGCTACAACGGCAATGCAATTAGCAATCGATGCTTTCGGACCAATCTCTGATAATGCTGGTGGAATTGCTGAAATGAGTGAATTACCAAAAGAAGTTCGTACTCGTACAGATATTTTAGATTCTGTTGGTAACACAACTGCTGCTACAGGAAAAGGTTTTGCAATCGCTTCTGCCGCATTAACATCGTTAGCATTATTTGCTGCGTATGTAACTTTTACTGGTATTGACGGTATCAATATTTTCAAAGCACCTGTATTAGCTATGTTATTTGTTGGTGGAATGATTCCAGTTGTATTCTCTGCATTAGCAATGAATTCTGTTGGAAAAGCGGCTATGGACATGGTATATGAAGTGCGTCGTCAGTTTAAAGAAATTCCAGGAATTATGGAAGGAACTGGTAAACCAGAATATGGTAAATGTGTAGAGATTTCTACTAAAGCAGCCTTACGTGAAATGATGTTGCCAGGAATAATGACAATAGGTTTTCCAATTGCAATTGTCCTTTTGGGTAAATTAGTTTATGGTGATGACAATCAATTAATCGCTGAAATGTTGGGTGGTTATATGGCTGGAGTAACCGTATCTGGAGTACTTTGGGCTGTGTTCCAAAACAACGCTGGTGGTGCTTGGGATAATGCTAAAAAATCATTTGAAGCTGGAGTTGAAATCAATGGTGAAATGACATTCAAAGGTTCTGATGCTCACAAAGCAGCGGTAACAGGAGATACTGTTGGAGATCCATTTAAAGATACTTCTGGTCCATCGATGAACATCTTAATCAAATTAACGTGTCTTATCGGATTGGTAATTGCTCCAATCTTAGGAAATGGCGTTAAAGAAGGTGGTGATAAGAAAATGGAATGCACGATGGAAATGAAAATGGAGTGTAAAGATATGGGCAAATGTGATATGAGCAAATGTGCTACTATGACTAAAGACGAATGTGCTAAAATGTGTGATTCTTTGAAATGTTCACCAGAACAAAAAGAAGCATGTCTTTCTCATTATGATGCTGATGGTAAATTCATCGCTGATAAAAAAGGAGACTGTTGCGCTAAAAAAGGGATGAAAGAAACAGCCGGAAAAGAAGTTAGAGTTGAAATCATGAATAGTGGAAATGGTAAAGCTAAAGCGACTGTAACAATAACTCTTGCAGGTAAATCAACTTCTCAAACTTTTGAAGGAACAGAAGCCGAAGTAAAAGCAAAAGTAGAAGCTATAAAATAATTATTAGTTCACAAAATGCAAAAATGCCTTCCAATTTTGGAAGGCATTTTTTTGTGGTTATATTTAGAATAGATTTATAACTAAACAACAATTCATTGCTTTTTTTTCTTATTTTTATAAAAAAAAACAATGAAAAAAATAGCTGTATTTTTCTTTCTTTTCAATCATATTGCATATTCACAGTTAGCTTTAATTCCACAGCCAATAGAAATTCAAATTGGAACTGGTAATTTTCTTATAAAAAATACTACATATTTTTTAGTAAATGACGTTGATAATAATGAGATTGATCTATTTAATGCCTATTTACGGAGTAAGTATGATTTTGAATTAAAAGTGCTAACCAAATCAAAAAAAAACACTACAAATAATATCAGTATTTACATTGAAAATATAAAAGA
>CALPIE020000042.1 GCA_943323545.2 Bifidobacterium breve
CATCAATGCCATCACTTCTATTATTGGTGCTCCAGTGGTGATTTGGCTATTAATGAGAAAGAAAAGTTTGATATAAAATGAGTGCTAAAAACATCCTTTCTACTTCAAATTTATCTATTGGATATGCATCCAAAAAGAAACCTATTGTTATTGCTGAAAATCTCAATTTAAATTTACAAACGGGAAAATTAGTTGCATTAATTGGTGCGAACGGAATTGGAAAATCGACTTTATTGCGAACACTTTGTGGTATTCAAAAACCGCTGTCTGGAACAGTTTTAGTAAACGATAAAAACATTCGCACCTTCGAACCTTTGGCATTAGCGCAAAATTTAAGTTTGGTATTGATCGATAAATTACCTTCAAGTAATTTGACTGTTTTCGAATTGGTAGCTTTGGGAAGACAACCGTATACCAATTGGCTTGGTAAACTATCTGTTGCCGATTTAGAGAAAGTCAATCTTGCAATGGAGCTCACACAAATTGAACATTTATCGAATAAAAAACACCATGAAATTAGTGACGGTCAACTACAAAAAGTATTGATTGCACGCGCATTGGCACAAGACACACCATTAATAATTCTCGACGAACCCACGACACATTTGGATTTGCTACACAAAGTTTCGGTTTTTAAACTGTTGAAAAAATTATCAGAAATGACCAATAAGTGTATTCTTTTTTCGACACATGATATTGATTTGGCAATTCAATTATCGGATGAAATAATTGTCATGACGGAGAATGAAGTCTTAAAAGACCAACCATGTAACTTAATTACAAAAGGTGTTTTCAATTTGTTATTCAAAGATGAACAAATAACTTTTGATGGAGAAAAAGGGAAGTTTATTGTAAAATAAACATGTTAGACTTCTTAGATTGATAGTTCGATTGTTCGAATATTCGATTGTTCGATTTATACAATTTAAATCAGTAAAAAATCTAAGAAGTCTAACTTTCTAATTAATCTATTTACTTTCCTTTTAATAAATTGATACTCACTGTTGCGTAATCGGAATCTGGAAAACGCTTGAATACATTGCTGTCAGGGAACAATCCTGCTTCTGCAGCAATTTTATTAAACACATCAATTTCTACAATATATTGATCAGAAAAACCATGAGTAGCATCGTAGGCAGTGGCTGCTGTTTTTCCTAAATTTTTGGCTGTTAAATCGGCTGATATGGTATGCAATTCTATTAATAGCAAACCGAATTTACTTACGAATGGCGACCATTTTTGCAAGTGCTCTAACAGATTTTCTTCGACTAAATTATTGTTTATACGATTTCCTCTGTGAGCAAACGCTCCAGTTGAAGTACTTGTTCTTGTTATATTTTTATTGTTTGGTGTTGACCAAATTCTGTTGTGATCTAAGAAAGTTCTAACATTGAGTAAGTCTTTTAAATCGATATTGTAATTCTCTTTTAGATCATTTGACAATATATCGGGTCTTCCTATATCACCCCAAATTACTTTGGCCCAAATATCGGCTTTAATCAAATTAGCACGCGACACTTTTAAAGCTGCCTGATTATAATCAACACCAACAAGAAATAATGGATATTCATCAAGCATTTTACCCCGTAATGTTTGTCGATCAATAACTTCAAAAATATGTTCTAAAAAAGCACCGTTTCCGCAACCCATATCTAAAACACCTTTAGGTTGTTCTTCAATTGGTAAATTAAAAAGCTGGATTAGTATTTCGTCTACTACTTTAAAATAAATATCATGAGCACCTCCACTTCCCCATACATTCATTTCTCTATCAACATGAATTTCATCGTTACCATTAGATTGCATCCTTAAAATGGAAGGGTTTTTAAAAATCAAATCCTCAATTTTTTCAAAAGTAGGCAAATACGAGACTGTGACTCCATATGCAGAAGCTCTTTTTGCAAAAAACAATCCAGTTTCAGTGAATTGATAATTGCCGTTCTTTTCTTTAAACCAATTTAAATGAACAAAAAAATCAAGAATTTTAGCAAACATTTCGGGCGATTTATGAAACTCTTCTGGACGAAAAGAAATTTCCATAAAATATTTATGAAACATACCGTTCATTCCCAAACGGACCAAAGTTGGACCTACTAAATATCCTTCAATATGAGTTAGAATTTGATGTTGTATCCCATTTGTTATAACATCATCAGCAAAGCTAATTCCGTAATTATATTTGTATCTTTCAAAAATTAAATTCAGTTTTTTAAAAGGTGCTTCTTCAAATAATCTGGGATGAAATTGGGAAGAAAAATGTAATAAATCAACTACATCTTGATACAAATAGAAAAATGAAAATGCTATTTTACTTTTATTATTAATAAAGTATTTAATTTCTTGTGTTTCATTATTAATATGATAATCTAAAAATCCTTGTGAACACAAAACGCGTAATCCAACATTGAGATAACCTTCATTTGCATTGAAATGATTGGTTAGATTTGATAAAGTTGCCTCTTTAGCATCCAGAATAAAATCTAAAACTCCTTTTTTTTGTAAAGCAATTGCAACAGGAGCAGTTGCCAATCCATCTAAATGTCTGAAAATAGTACTGCGCAAAAGACTTTTATCTAACATAATCTTAAAATATATATTATGAATCCAAATATATACTTTTTATTTAATTTGACGTTTTGCTTCTCCAACTACAAAAGCAACCGAATTAGCAACATTAAAACTTCTAATTAATGGTGACATTGGAATTTTTAAATGGTTGCCAAATAAATTTAAAACATTTTGACTCAATCCAACACTTTCTTTTCCGAAAACTAGCCAATCTTCATCTTGGAATTGTGTATCGTAAATTGATTTCTCAGCGTGAGAACTCATTAAAAAAACCCTTGATTTATTTTGAATTTTAGTCATCCATTCTTCAACACTTTGATATTCAGCAACATCAAGATGCACCCAATAATCCAAACCTGAACGTTTTAAATTTTTATCATTAATTTCAAATCCGAATGGATGAATTAAATGCAAACGACTTTCTGTACCAACACATAAGCGACCAATATTGCCTGTGTTGTTTGGGATTTCGGGTTCTACTAGGACGATGTTTAACATTTTTTTAGACTGCTTAGATTATTAGATTGCTTCGCCAGTTCGCTGACGCTCGTGTATTAGATTTGGAAATTTTCAACTTCGAGAACTTCTCCAGATTTCATCTTGTTTAAATGAATGTTTCCTATGCGAATTCGTATTAATCGCAAGGTTGGAAATCCGACTGCGGAAGTCATTTTTCGTACTTGCCTATTTTTTCCTTCGTTGATTGTAATTGACAACCAAGATGTAGGACCGTGACGATCATCGCGTATTTTTTTGCCGCGTTCACCAAACTCTGGAACCTTTTCTAAAATAAAAGCTTGGCATTTTTTTGTGGTATATTTTTTTCCGTCAAAACCTATTTCAACACCATTTTTTAATTGTTCAATTGCTTCTTGATTTATGACTCCGTCGACTTGAACATAATATTCTTTTTCGACTTTTTTACTACGAACGATTTCGCTCATCATGCCATCCGTTGTTAACAAGAGTAGACCTTCTGAGTCTTCATCTAATCGCCCAATTGCCATGGTTTTGGGTGGAAAATCATATAATTCACCAAGCTTTTTTTTGTTGCGTTTGAGTTCATAAACAAACTGACTCAAATAGCCGTAAGGTTTGTGAATTAAGAAATGACGGTGATTTAACATTGTTTTGATTTGTGACAAAAATACTATTTAATCTAATATACAGCTAGTACATTTTTTAGTACATTTACATTCTTATATTTATTAATTTATGACGTCTGATTTACCTTATTTATTTTTATTTTTTGCTTTTGTTATTGGATTATTAATTGGAAAATTAATATTTTCTGGTAAATCAAATTCCGAAAAAGCTTCCTTAGAAGAAAAAATCAACGGACTACTTTTCCAAATTGAACAATTTAAAAATCAAACCCATCAAATTGCTAAAGAAAAAGAAGTGGTTCAGAGCGAAAAAGAAGCTTTTGCTATTCAATTAGCAAAAAAAGAAAATGATTTTGAAAATTTTTTAGAGCGAAGCAAAGAGCAAAAGATGGAAGTTGAGAAGCTTCAGGAGAAATTCACGAAAGAATTTGAGAATTTGGCCAATAAAATTCTGGAGGAAAAAACCACCAAATTCACCGAACAAAATAAGGAAAATCTTAAAAATATCCTTACACCATTGCAAGATAAAATTCAACTTTTTGAAAAGAAAGTTGAGGACACTCATAAAGAAAGTATCGATTATCATGCTGCATTACGTCAACAAATTATAGGTTTGAGTAAGATGAACGAGCAAATGAGCAAGGAAACAATTAATCTTACAAAAGCATTAAAAGGCGACAGTAAGATGCAAGGGAATTGGGGCGAGTTGATTTTAGAAAGAGTATTAGAAAAATCGGGTTTGGAAAAAGACCGCGAATATTTTGTACAACAGAGTTTTGTAACAGAAGATGGAAACAGAGTTTTCCCAGATGTTGTAATCAATTTACCAGATGGAAAGAAAATGATAGTCGATTCTAAAGTGACTTTAACTGCTTATGAAAGATACAGCAATGAAGACGACGATGAATTAAAATCGCAATATTTAAAAGAACACATCATAGCTATAAATCGCCATGTAGAACAATTGGGAAATAAAAATTACCACGATTTATATCAAATTGAAAGTCCAGATTTTGTATTGCTATTTATACCAATTGAATCCGCTTTTGCGATTGCTTTAAATGAAGACACTACACTTTATAACAAAGCATTTGAGAAGAATATTGTTATAGTAACGCCTTCAACATTACTCGCCACTTTGAGAACCATTGATAGTATGTGGACAAATCAAAAACAACAAGAGAATGCATTAGAAATTGCCCGACAAGCAGGAGCTTTGTACGATAAATTTGAAGGTTTTGTTTCTGATTTAGTCAAAATTGGCAAAAAAATGGATGAAGCTAAAGTAGAATACCAAGGTGCAATGAATAAATTAGTTGATGGAAAAGGAAATCTAATAACGAGCGTTGAAAAATTAAAAAAAATGGGGGCAAAAGCTAAGAAATCGCTGCCAGAAAATATCATTAGTAGAGCAAATGTTTTTGAAAATACAGAGAATGATTTGAATTAAAAACGGTAATGGATTGCTAAAAGCTGAAAATAATTAATTTATAGAAATATCAATTCTGCAAATCATTTGCATATTTACAAGCAAAACAGCAACATTTAACTGATGACTAATAGGTAATTATAATTATTTTGTTATTTTTGTTTTGAATTTATCAAATCTATGAAAAAATATTATTTAGCCGCATTTGCATTATTGATTTTTACTACTGTTATTGTATCGTGTACTGATTCAGATGACGAGGAATACATCCCTGTTTCACCAGTTGTTGTTGATTTAACTCAAGTTCCTTACAGTAAATTATCTGATTATCATTTCTTTGATGGCGAAATGAAAAATCAAATTCCATCTTTGAATGTAATTCCCTATGAACCAGCAAGTAGTCTTTTTACAGACTATGCTTTGAAAAAAAGATTTGTTTGGATGCCTTCAAATGTACATGCAACCTATGACGCAGATAACAAAGTAATGTTATTTCCAGTAGGAACAGTATTAATTAAAACTTTTTATTATAATACAATTCAACCTTCAAACACAACAAAAATTATTGAAACTCGATTATTGATTCGTAAAGAAGAAGGATGGGTATTTTATGAATATCTATGGAATGATGAGCAAACAGAAGCAAATTTAGTTGTAGGAGAAGACTTTGAGAATGGAAGTTCTAAAACCATTACTTTCAAAAAACCAGATAATAGTATTGTCACAATTGATTATAGAATTCCTTCAGAATCTGAATGTTTCGCTTGCCATAAAATAAATGACATTCGAACACCAATTGGGCCTAAACCACAAAATTTAAATTACAACTATAATTATTCTGACGGAAATAAAAACCAATTACAAAAACTAGTTGAACAAGGGTATTTGTCAAGTTTTCCTTCTAATATAAATTCAACCATAAATTATCGTGATACTTCACAATCATTAGAGTTAAGAGCTCGCTCTTATTTAGATGCAAATTGTGCCCATTGCCACCAATACCAAGGTCGTTGTGATTATCGACCAATACGTCTTGGATTTGGAGATACTTCTAATTCAATTAATTTAGGAATTTGTATTAATGCTGATGAAGAAATAAGTCCAACATTACAAAAAATTGTTACACCAGGTTTATATGATAAATCTATTCTTCATTTTAGAATGATCTCTAATGATGAAAGCGTTAGAATGCCTTTAATTGGTAGAACAATAATTCATGATGAAGGCGTTACATTAATGGAACAATGGATTTCATCTCTTACACAAACTTGCAATTAATAATAACATTTAAAAAAAATACATAATTATCATGAAAAAATCTTTATCTATATTTATATTGTTTTTTATTTACCAACTAAGCATGGCGCAAGCAGATTGTAGTACTCCTCTTAGTATACTTTTAGGCTCTACTACAACGGCACCAGCTTTTACAAATGAAACAGGAACTGTTCCTACAAATCTTTGTGGATTAACAAATGGTAATGGAGCTCCCACTAAAGGAAAATGGTACACCTATACTGCATTAGCAAATAACACTGTTGAATTATCTACTCTTTTGCCACAAAACAATAATGCTGATACACGTGTGATAGTATATACTGGACCATGTAACAACCTAGTTTGTGTTGGATCTAACGATGATTATAACGGCACTTTATCGTCTTTCCTAAGTTTTACAGTAACTGCAGGAACTACCTATACAATTGCATTTGACAATAGATATAGTCAGGCTGGGTTTGCTTTCACATTAATGTTGGCAGCACCTGCAGGTGTTGATAGATTGTCTTTTACTTCTACACCTGTAGCAGGAATAACTGGAGGTTATAATAATTGTATAGTAGACATGAATGGCGATTATAAAGATGATATTGTTTCTGCAATAAGCAATACACAATTAGCAATTTCTTATCAACAAACTGGCGGTACTTTTACAACAACAACTTTTACTTTAGCAAATACATCTGTTCAACCATCTTGGAGCATAGCTGCTGGCGATTATGACAATAACGGTTACAATGATTTAGTTTATGGATCTGGTAGTGGTGTAACCTTTTTAAAAGCAAATGCTAATGGTACTGCTTTTACAGTTGACAGAAAGCCTCAAGGTTATTTAGTTCAACGTACCAATTTTATAGACTTAAATAATGACGGAGACTTAGATGTTTTTGCTTGTGATGACAACGCCCCAAATAGATATTATTTAAATGATGGTACTGGCAATTTGTTAGGTCAAACTCAAGGTGGAATCGGTAATTTTCCTACCGGAGGAAACTATGCATCCAATTGGATAGACTATAATAATGATGGTAAAATAGACATGCATTTATCAAAATGTGGTCAAGGAGGTGCTGGTGTTGGTGGAAACATTAATGAGTTGTATCGTAATAATGGAGACGGCACTTACACTAATATAGCTGCTGCTGCAAATATGGCAGATCCAGAACAAACTTGGTCATCTGCAGTTGGTGATTTCAACAATGATGGATGGATGGATGTGGTAGTAGGAGTAAATGCTGGAACTAATGGTTATACTAACGTAAAAAGAAACAATGGAGATGGAACATTTACCAGTGTAACAGCTGGATCTGGTTATGATACTGTAACTAGTACAGGTAGAGAATATATTGCACAAGATTTTGATAATGATGGATTTCTTGATGTATTGGGTTCTGGAAATACTATAATGTTTGGCGATGGTGCTTTTCATTTTGTGCAAAACCCAAATACATATCCTTTATCAAGTGTAGATAGACCTGTAGGAGATTTAAATAATGACGGATTTTTAGACATTCAAAACGGAACTAATGTATTATTCAATAATGGTAATTCTAATAAATGGATAAAAATAAATCTGCAAGGTGTTCAAAGTAACAGAAATGGAATTGGAGCAAGAGTTGAAATATATGGCGCATGGGGTAAACAAATTAGAGATGTTCAAAGTGGCACTGGATTTCAAAATATGAGTACAATAACAGCTCATTTTGGAATTGGACAAGCAACTACAATTACGCAAATAATAATTAAATGGCCTTCAGGAATTGTTGACGCTATTAACAATGTAAATCCAAACCAATCAATGACCATTATTGAAGGATCTTCACCACTTGGCACCGCAAGTTTTGAAAATTCTGAATTAAGTATATTCCCAATTCCAGCTAAGAATATCTTAAATATAAAAACTAATGAAATCACTTTAAAATCAGGACAAATTTTTGATTTAAACGGAAAATTAGTATTAGAAGCTGATGTTATTGGTGATACAATTAATGTTGAAAAACTTACAACAGGAACATATATTCTATTATTAACAGATGAGAATGGTAAAGGTTATTCTCAAAAATTCTTAAAAGAATAGTAAAATTATTACTTTTTCATTAAAGCCCTAAAAATACTATTTTAGGGCTTTTTTGTTTATTTATTACTATTTTAACATCTGTTAAATTAATAATATTGAGGCATTTGAGATTTTTTTATTATATTTGAAATCTTATTTAAAAAAACTAAAAATAATGAAAAAAATTACATTACTAACTATTTTATTTTTTTCCATGCAGTTTGCTAATGGACAAAGTTCATGTGCTGCTCCACAAGTCATTTCAACTGCAGGTTTGTATGTGGTTGGAACAATAAATGGAACTGCCCCAACCAATTTTTGTGCTGCTAATGGCGCCATCCCTGTTGCAAATGTTCCCGCGGGTGTATGGTATTCATACACGCCATCGCAAAATTACACAGTAACAATTACAACTGATATCACTCAAAATAATCCTTTAAAAGATACCCGTTTTCATGTATACACAGGAACTTGTAGTAATTTAGTATGTTATGCAGGTGATGATGATTCAGGTGCTTCTTATTCTTCTACTGCTTCATTTAATGTTACAGCTGGCACAAATTATACGATTGTTTTTGATAACAGATGGCTTACAGTAGCTAATAATACAGGATTCACTTTTCAATTAATACAAAGTCCAATAGCTGTTCCTCTTCCTGGTGCTATTACATTTACCTCACAAGCATTAAGTACAATAAATAGTTCTTACAATATTTGTGCTGTTGATATGAATGGAGATTACAGAGATGATATAGTTGGCGTTAGCTCTACAAATGTAAGAGTACATTATCAAAATGCAAATGGTACATTTACAATGACTGATATTCCAACAACTGCTGCAGGATTTCTTCCTACATGGAGTTTGGCTGCTGGTGATTATAATAAAGATGGATTTAACGATTTACTTTATGGAGCTGGAAGTGGTTTGACATTTATGAGATCTAATGCTACTGGTACAGCCTTTACACAAGATACTCCGGGTCAATATATATTTTGCCAAAGAACTAACTTTGTAGATATTAATAATGATGGCCATTTAGATGCTTTTTCTTGTCATGATGTAGATCCGAATGTATATTATATTAACAATGGATCTGCTGGAATGACTTACTTTCAATCAGGTGTTACTCCCGGAGCCTATAGTATTGGAATTATTCCTAATGGTGGAAATTATTCTACATTATGGACCGATTTTGATAATGATGGTGATAGTGATGTATTTATTTCTAAATGCTCTGGACCTCCATGTGAATTGTGGAGAAACAACAAAAAACAAGGAAGTGATTCTTACACTGATATCTCTGCATTAGCTCAAATAAACATTACTCCTATTCAATCTTGGTCTTCATCAATAGCAGATTTTGATAATGATGGCGATATGGATATCATGATTGGAGCAAGTAGCGGCACACACAAACTATTTAGAAATAATCTTGATACAACCAATACTGTTGAAGAAGCTTTCTCTAATATTACTACAGGATCTGGTTTAGAAATTGGAACCTCAACAAGTATAGAACATATTGCTTATGATTTTAATAATGACGGATTTGTTGATATAATGGGAGGTGGAAATAAAATATTATTCAATCAAGGTAATATGACATTTACAGCAAGCAACTTTGCAGGATTAGCAATTGGTGCTGTTGGAGATTTTAATAATGATGGATTTCTTGATGTCCAAAACGGAAGTACACTTAAAATAAATAGCGGCAACACAAATAAATGGATAAAAATTAACTTAAAAGGAATACAAAGCAATAGCAACGGAATTGGCGCTAGAGTTGAAATTTACGGAGCTTGGGGAAAACAAATTAGAGATATTAGAAGTGGCGAAGGATTTAGATATATGAATAGTTTAAATGCTCATTTCGGAATTGGTCAAGCAACTGCAATAACCCAAGTGATAATTAGATGGCCATCTGGTTTGGTAGATACAATAAATAATCCGGCAGTAAATCAATCGTTATTTGTAATAGAAGGTTCTACTTTATCAATAGATAATTTCAATTCTTCTGTATTTAGTATATCACCAAATCCTGCTCAACATGTTTTGAATATAAAAACTAATGACAATCTTGAAATGAAATTTGCTCAAGTATTTGATTTAAATGGAAAACAAATTCTTGAATCACAATTAGATACTCCTTCAATTAATGTTGAATCATTAACAACAGGAACTTATATTTTATTATTAAGAGATAGTAATGGTAAAGATTATTCTCAAAAATTTATAAAAGAATAATTCAATCATTTATAAATATAAAAAGTCCCTTCTGATAAATATCAAAAGGGACTTTTTATATAAATGCTTTTTTCTAAAAAACTCTTAACAAATTAAATCCAAAAAAGATATCACTTCTTTCCCAGCTACCAGTTGTATTTCCTAAGAATCCGGCTTCATGAATTCCTTGAGAATTGCTAAAATGCATTTGAAAAACGTGACCACCTGTTTCTAAATCAATTCCTATAGAGAGAGGATCGTTAAATGGAGATGAATCCGATCTATTTAAATGAGTAGCATAATCAACATTTAAAGACCATCTTTTTGCAAATTTATACCTACCTCCCATTCCAATCAAAAACTGACTATTATCTTGATTATCATCAATTACAAAATTTTCATGTAAATAAGTCGGAGCTAGTTGTAATGATAAATTATTATTAAATTTTCTAGATACTAATAATTGATTAACATAAACCATTCGGTCTTCAAATTTCATTTTAGGATAATTGCTTTCTTTTAATGTATTATTAAAAGCAATACTACTAAATCCAGCAATTGCTACTGGAAATCCATTTTCGATTTGAGATTTTAATAAATATTTACCTGAAAAATCATATGCTTGTTCTGATCTCGCACCACTTAATGTAAGCCAATTATTTAAACCATAAACAAATTTAATTTGAGTTAAAGCATTATCCAATCCGAAAAACCCTTCAAAATTATCTTTAATAGAACCAAATCGATGTGCAACTACTAAATACAAATCTCCTTTCGCGGCTAATTTAGTAGATTCAATATTTACAATCTTTAATCCTTTAAAAGCAGATTCTACTTTTTGCTTTGTATAAACACTATCAAGATCTTTTAATAAATCATTTTGTGCCATGGTAAAACATGGCAGTAATAACAAACATAGCAATGACTTTTTCATTTTTATTTTTTTATTATTTATTAATAGTAATTTGATCCATTTTTAATTCTTCCAGTAATTCATCATAGCCTAGAAATCTGCCTTTTATAGAAACCGAATCATTTACCTTTAAATCTTTGTCTAAATTTAACATCATTCCATATAACTTTTCATCAATTACAATCGATTTAGTTGTTAAATCTATTTGAGTTATTTTCCCTTTTACAACAATCGTTTTGTCTGAATACTTTGCATTTGCGTTCTTTTCATCATTTTTATAATCATTTAAAATCATAGCTGATGTTATTGTAAAAGCTGCATTTTCTGATGAAATATCTCTATGTGACTTGTAAATATACTTATATCCAAAATACAAAACTATTAAAAGTAGGGCAAATATTATTATAAACTTCTTTTTCATAAAATTATTATTTTTTCAAATTTAACCATTTAAAATTAAAAATATTATTAACTTTAACAAAACAAAAAAATAACATGAAAATTAAAAACATATTATTGACATTCGTAATGATATCATTTTTAAGTTGTTCTGAAAATTCAACAGATGATTTAATCGAAAATAACAATTCTGCTATCACTTATAATTCACAAGTTAAAAATATCATTCAAAATAATTGCCTTTTTTGTCATACATCACCACCAATAAACGGAGCTCCAATGCAATTAACTTCTTATAACGATGTGAAAAATGCAATTTTGACACGAGGTTTAATAGACAGAATTTCAAGACCTCAAGGTGCGTCTGGAATGATGCCTAGTGGAGGAACCCGTTTACCACAAGCAACTATAAATGTTTTAATTGCTTGGCAAAATGGAGGATTTGTAGAATAAAGAAAAAAGACTTATGAAAAAATTAATTTTATTGACTTTGATCTTGATCTCAACTATTAGTTTTGCTCAAGATAAAATCATCACAAAAAACGGTAAAGTAACTTTTGAAGCTTCTGTCCCTGCTTTTGAAGAAGTAAAAGCAAAAAACGAAGGCGTAACTTGTGTTATTAACACTAAAACTGGTGAAATAGCATCTTTAATTCTGGTTAAAGGTTTTCGATTTAAAACCGCATTAATGGAAGAACACTTCAATGAAAACTATATTGAAAGCGATAAATATCCAAAATCAACCTTTAAAGGTAAAATAGACAACTTTGATTTTGCTAAATTAACTTCAGATGCAAAAGACTATACAGTAAAGGGAAAAATAGAACTTCATGGTAAATCAAAAGATATTTCAATTATAGTAAAAATCAAAAAAACAAATGATGGAGTTAATTTAGTATCTGATTTCAATTTAAATACTGATGATTATGATATTGAAATACCAAGTGTTGTTAGCAAAAAATTATCTAAAAAAGTAGCTGTCAAAATTGATTTTACTTTGAAATAAATAAATAAACATTATAAAAAATCCTCAAAATTAATCTTGAGGATTTTTTTATACACTTACCTTATCAAAAGTATTTAGTTTGTCAATGTGTAATATGGTTTTACTATCGTCATCACTTCTTGAATACATAGGAACAAATTTGGCTCCATAAATCAATTCTTTAAAAATATACGAGGTGCGTTTTACAACCGAAGTACTGTACATATCATCAAAAGCTTTAATAAATACTATAAATTCACCTATGCTTTTTTGATAATCTTCTTCTGTAAAACCAAAAAGCGGACTCGTTTCAGTAATTGGATGCACTAAAGTCCAACTTAAATTTAAAGCATTTACTTTTTCCATTTCTAATTCTAAAATGTAAAATTTATTGGTAATTTTTCCTTTCTCTTCGGTTTGTAAACCTAATGTTATTTTAGCTTCAACATCAGTCAAATGAGCATTTTTATACGGAGTAACCCTCATCATAAAAGCCTTACCATCATTATAAGGGGCAATAATAGCGTTATTAGAAAATAGAATATGTGCTTTAGGTTTACTAAATCGCCCGTAAAATAAACCTGTTGCAATGGCAAAACTCAACAATCCAAATAAAGCTTCAATAGCAGCAATAGAACTTGTAGCAAAGCCATTTGGACTAATATGTCCATAACCTACAGTAGTGAAAGTTTGAATACTAAAAAAGAAAGCCTGTCCAAATTTATCCATCGCAGTAGTCATTTCTACTCCCCTTAAATGCTCTACTCCTATTACAAAATACAAAGTGGCAAAAAAACAATTTACTACAAAATAAAATAGCACTACGATCATCATAAACTTCCATCTTGGCAAATTGAGCATGGTATGATACCAACTAATACCATCTAAAAAACCTATACCTGATTTTCTTACATTAGCATTTCCGGCTTTTGTAACAAATCGTCCACCATAACTCGATGCATTAGTTCCGAAACCAGTATTCGATTCAGCTTTCGCTTTTGCATTTATTTTTTTTAAGAATGCCATAATATAATTTTTTCTAGAAGCCAATCCAGCTGTCCTCTCCACTTTTTAGCAAAAAAACAATTTTTGTAAACCATAAAAGTAGCTCCTACTGTCGCTCTTTTATAGTAACAAAAATAAGTTTTTTTATTTAAAAGAGTTGCACTTCCATCTGGGCTAAAACAAATCATTTGTAAAAGAACGAGTTTCTAAAAACAATTGTCTGCGAAATAAAAGAAGTTTAAAATTAATTAGCATTTTATATCCAGAGGAACGTCTAAAGTAATTAAGTTAGTATGGGTATATTTTTGCTGAAAATCCCGTTCCGTTTTAAAATGAGTCTGAATTTTTAATTAATTCATGAAATTAAATACGACAAATGTCGTATTTTCTTCAATAGTTTAAACTACTATTTTTGTTAGTATCAATAACTTAATTAACTAAACTATGAAAACAAAACTACTTATTTTAATTTTGCTTCTCTTTAATTTTGAGAGTTATTCTCAATGTACAAATATTCCTGCAAGCGCTCCATCAAACGGGGTAACCTACTCATTTATAGGCGGTTCATTCCAAAGTTATGGCTGCGCTCCAATTGATCCAACTTATTGGATGGCTGGTAGTACTTGCTCGGTTACCGTTACTTTTTCAACTCCACAAAATTATCCAAAATTTAGAGTGTGGGGAATGAACACCGACGATATCGCTTCTGTTATGGTAAACGGAGTAAGTTATCCTTTAAACACAACATCTGCTGTTTATGATCCTAAAGTCGTTTGCGGAATATCACCAGGACCAGATGGTGTTCTGTTTTCAAACGGAAATCTTGTTGGTGCCAATTCTAATGTAGCTGGTAATTATTCTTATAACGATATTCAGCTTAGAACAACCAATGTAACTTCTTTTAAAGTTACCGGATTGGCTGGTGCTGGTTGGGGATTTGCGAGTACAGTTATTCTGTGTCCGTTAGCAAATAATGACTACGATTGGAATTCGAATGTTGCTATTTACTCATCATTAAATAAATTATATATCGATATTAGTGAAGAACTTATAGGTACTAATGTTGTGGTTTATGACCTACTCGGAAAAGAAATTAAAAAGTTAAAACTAACCGAAGTTAACACGATTCAAAACGCAGACAAAGGTATTTATCTCATTAAAATGGAAAACGAAAACACCTCTTTTACAAAAAAAATATTGGTTAATTAGCTTACGAATTTTACAATTTAAATTGTTGAATGTCAAATTAGTTAAGCAAAAAAATCCCATCGTAATGATGGGATTTTTTATTTATTTACTCAAGTACATTTTACGTCGACTATACAATTCATAAAATTGATCGTCTTTTAAATCGTCTATAAACAATATACTTTCTCCTGTCGATTTCATTTCGGGTCCGAGTGCTTTGTTCACATCTTTAAATTTACTAAACGAAAAAACAGGTTGTTTAATAGCATAACCTTTTAATTGTGGATTGAAATTAAAATCGGTTACTTTATTTACACCAAGCATTACTTTTGTAGCATAATTTACATATGGCTCGCCATAAGCTTTTGCAATAAACGGAACCGTTCTAGAAGCTCTTGGATTGGCTTCTATAATGTAAACAACATCATCTTTTATCGCAAACTGAATGTTGATTAAACCAACAGTTCTGAGTGCTAAAGCTATTTTCTTAGTATGATCTTTTATTTGTTGCATTACAAACTCACCTAAATTAAACGGTGGCAAAGTGGCATTAGAATCGCCCGAATGAATACCGCAAGGTTCAATGTGTTCCATAATTCCGATTATGTAAACATTTTCGCCATCGCAAATCGCATCGGCTTCGGCTTCTATCGCTCCATCCAAATAATGATCTAACAATAATTTATTTCCTGGAATAGATTTTAATAAGTCAATAACATGTTCTTCCAATTCTTGTTTGTTGATGACAATTTTCATTCCTTGTCCCCCTAATACATAGGAAGGACGAACTAGCAATGGGAAATCTAAAACATCTGCCAATGCAGAAGCTTGA
>CALPIE020000043.1 GCA_943323545.2 Bifidobacterium breve
AAAGTAAAAACAAAAAACCACCCAAAAATGCAGAGAGCAAGCCAATTAAAAAACCTATAATTATTTGAGTAAATTTCATCTTAAATATTTAAAAATTCCAACTATTTAAATTCTGAATGGCGTGATGTGCTGTTAAATCATAATGAACAGGAACTATAGAAATATAACCATTTGCTAATGCCCATTCATCTGTATCCTCGCCCTTATCTAAATTTACAAATTCTCCCGAAAGCCAATAATAGTCCTTTCCCATAGGAGTTTGACGTTTATCAAATTTCTCTTCCCAGATGGCTTTTGCTTGACGACAAATTTTAATTCCTTTAATTTCTTTTTCAGTTAGTTTTGGGAAGTTAACATTTAAAACAACTCCTTCTGGCAATTTGTTTTTTAAAACTTCTAAAGCAATTTTTTTCACAAAGCGTTTGATTTCCTCAAAATTCGCATTCCAATTGTAATCCAATAATGAGAAACCAATTGCAGGAATTCCTTCAATTCCGGCTTCTACTGCGGCACTCATGGTGCCAGAATAAATTACATTTATAGATGAATTGGAGCCATGATTTATTCCAGAAACACACAAATCAGGTTTGTGTTTTAATATTTCATTTACAGCAATTTTCACGCAATCTACTGGAGTTCCAGAGCAACTGTATTCAATTATAGCATCAGTATCACTAGATATTTTATTGATTTGTAAAGTATTATTAATAGTTATAGCGTGGCCCATCGCACTTTGAGGACTATCTGGTGCCACAATAACAACTTGTCCAATTTCAGACATAACTTCAATTAAAGCCCTTATTCCTGGAGCAGAAATACCATCATCATTGGTGACTAAAATAGTTGGTTTTTTTTGCATTAAATGTTAAATTTTACGTTGACAAAAGTACTTAAAATCATGCTTATTACATTACAAATTTTATAACTTTGGCCTATTAAATTTTATTTTATATAAACGAATTTTTGTTTTAACAAAAAATTATGCTGGCTAAATTATTATGAAATATTATTTTATGTATTTTCGATAAAAAATTAATGAATTCAATAATTATATATATGAAAAGGAATTATAAAGTACTGTTACTAGTATTGGCTTTATCAGTTGGACTATGGAGTTTTATACCTAAGTCATCTAAAAGTGACCCTGAAAAAGACAAATTATTATTAGAACTTTTGGCTTATGTTATTGAAAAAGGGCATTACAATCCAGTAGCAATTGATGATAATTTGTCAAAAGGGATTTATAAAGATTATATCACTGCACTCGATCCTTCAAAACGTTTTTTTCTACAATCTGATATAAATGAATTTTCAAAATATGAACTTCAAGTTGATGATCAAATAAAAAATAAAGATTTAACTTTTTTTGATTTGACCTATACACGTTTGGTAAAAAGAATGGAAGAATCAAAATCATATTATCCAGAAATACTAAACAAACCTTTTGATTATTCTATTGACGAGGAATCTAATACTGATTATGAAAAATTACCATACGCTCAAAATATTGAAGAATTAAAAGAAAAATGGCGTAAACAAATTAAACTTTCTACTTTGGCAACTTTTGTTGATAAACAAAAATTAGAAGAAGATAAAATTAAGAATAAAAATAAAACTACTGAGGAAAAACTTAATGATTACAAAACTAAATTAGGAGGTAAATTTACTCCAGCTTTAGAAAAGAAATTTTTGGATAATTTAAATAAGGAAAAAGACGAAGCTCCAAAATCTGATGAACAACTTGAAAAAGAAAGTAGAGAGAGTAGTTTAAAATCATTAAACGAATATTTCGGATTTATTAAAGACTTAGATAGAGATGATTGGTTTTCTGTATTTATAAATGCAATTGCATCTTGTTTTGATCCACATACTTCTTATTTTGCTCCAGATGAAAAAGCCCGATTTGATGTCAGTATGAGTGGAAAATTAGAAGGAATTGGAGCTAGATTACAAAAGAAAAATGATTTTACAGAAATTACAGAAATCATTTCAGGAGGACCAGCTTGGAGGGAAAAAGAATTAGAATCTGGTGATATTATACTTAAAGTAGCCCAAGGCGATAAAGAGCCTATTGAAGTAGTTGGGATGCGTTTAGACGATGTAGTTAAAAAAATTAAAGGACCTAAAGGTACTGAAGTTAGATTAACGGTTAAAAAAACGGATGGAACTATAAAAGTAATTTCTATTATTAGAGATGAGGTAGAAATTGAAGAAACTTATGCAAAATCAAGTATTATTGAAAGAGATGGAGGGAAATATGGAATTATCTATTTACCAAAGTTCTACATTGATTTTGAAGACAAAAATAGTAGAGACGCTGGTAAAGATGTTGCTTTAGAAATAGAGCGATTGAAAAGTGAAGGAGTACAAGGAATAATAATGGATGTTCGCGATAATGGTGGTGGCTCATTAAAAACAGTAGTTGATATTGCAGGATTGTTTATTGAACAAGGGCCAATTGTTCAAGTTAAATCGGCAGCAGGTAAAAAAGAAGTTTTATTTGATAAAGATGAATCTGTAAAATGGGATGGCCCACTAGTAATAATGGTTAATGAATTTTCAGCTTCAGCATCAGAGATTTTAGCTGCCGCTATGCAAGATTATAAGAGAGCTATTATTATAGGAAGTAAACAAACTTATGGCAAAGGTACTGTTCAAAATGTAATTGACTTAAACCAGTTTGTTAGAGGAAGTGATTTAGGGGATTTAGGCGCCTTAAAAACAACAACTCAAAAATTTTATAGAATTAATGGCGGCTCTACACAATTAGAAGGGGTAGCAAGCGATATTGTTATGCCAGATAGATATGCCTATCTAAAAATGGGAGAGAAAGATACCGACAATGCAATGGCATGGGATAAAATAGACGCTGCAGATTATTCAGTTTGGAGCAAACAAAATAATTTTGATAAAGCTATTGTGAATAGTAAAAAAAGAATTAATGACAATTCACAAATGAAATTGATAGATGAAAATGCAAAATGGGTAGATGAAAGAAATAAAGTGAATGTTTATAGTTTGCAAATTGATAAATTTAAAAACGAACAAAAGAAATTAGAAGAAACAAATAAAAAGTATAAAGCAATTTCTGATTATTCTAATAAATTGCCATTTAGCGCATTATCTTATGAAAGTGAATTAATGAAAAAGGATATTGTTTTAAAAGACAAAAGAGAAAGTTGGTTTGAGAGTTTAACTAAAGATATTTATGTTGAAGAAGCTTTAAACATTTTAGATGATTTAAAAGGAGGTAATGCAGTAAAGAAAGGATTAACTTCTAAAGTAAAAAATGAAAAATTAATTAAATCTTAGATTTAGCTAGTTGTTATTTTATAAAAAAGCAGTAAAAAAAACTGCTTTTTTATTTTTAATCATATTAGTAATAATCTAATTATAGCATCATGAATAACAATATGGTTAGATTTAATTTTTTATTTGTACTCACTTCATTTTTGTTTGTGTCCTGTAATTTTATTAACAGTGAAGAAGCAAATGAAAATAAGGAGGTCCCTTCTACAGGGTTAACTGTAACATTTGATTTTAATCCAACCTCAACTTCAAACCAAATAATAGTTCACGATAATTACAGTTTATCTTATGTAGAAGAATATGAACAAGCAGAATGGGTAGCTTATGAATTAAAAAAAGAACAAATAACTAATTCTAATTTTCGTCGTCCTTTTTTTATAGAAGACCATAAAGTAAAAACAGGATCTGCCAATTGGCGCAATTACAAACAATCGGGATTTGATAAAGGACATCTTTGTCCGGCTGCAGATAGAAAATTTTCCAAAAGCGCGTTTGAAGAAACTTTTTTAACATCTAATATTTCGCCACAAAAACATGAATTTAATGATGGTGTTTGGAATAGGTTGGAGCAAAAGGTTCGATATTGGGCGACTAAATACGACGGTGTTTATGTTATAACAGCCGGTGTTTTAGAAAAAGGACTTGCCACTATTGGTAATGAAAATGTAGCTGTTCCTAATTATTTTTATAAAGTGCTATTGGATGAATACAATGGAAAATATAGAATGATCGGATTTCTGATTCCGGCTGAGGATAGCGATAAACCATTATATGAATTTGTAGTTCCTGTGGATGAAATAGAACGTTTAACTGGCATTGACTTTTTTCCTAAGTTAGATGATGCTATCGAAACCCGTATGGAAAAAAGCAGCGATTATAAAAACTGGAGTTTTAACTAGCCCTGATAAAAGTGGAAAGCTTTTGAAGGTTGATTTTATAGTTTTTTTATTTTGACAAAGCGACCAAAGGAAGCTATTGACAAAATTTTAAAAACTAAAATGAAACAAAAAACTTGCAACGAATAGCAGGAAATAGCTTCTTCAAACCGATAACTGACAACCGACAACCGACAACTTTCTTACCACTCATTTACTTTATTTGCATCCATTTTTAGGAAAATAAAGAGTAAAATTGTAAATCCCCATAGGCCTGAACCACCATATGAAAAGAAAGGAAGCGGCACTCCAATAGTTGGGAATACGCCTAAAACCATAGCAATGTTTACGAAGAAATGAATGAATAAAATTCCGGCTACACAATAACCATAAACCCTACTGAACTTTGTTTTTTGCCTTTCTGCGAGATAAATAATCCGCAATATGAGTCCGACAAATAACCCAATTACAAATACACATCCTAAAAATCCCCATTCTTCTCCAACGGTTGTAAAGATATAATCGGTATGTTGTTCGGGAACGAAACCTCCTTTGGTTTGTGTACCTTCTAAATAACCTTTTCCAAAAAATCCACCAGAGCCCACAGCAATTTCCGATTGATTGGTGTTGTATCCGATTCCTTTCATATCGACTTCCCGGCCAAGTAGTATGTTAAATCTGTCGCGATGATGTTGTTTAAATACATTATTGAAAACATAGTTTACAGAGAATGAAAATCCAGAAATCAAGACTAATAATATTAAACTGGCAATAATGTTTCTATCTACTAATCTACTTCTTATATAATTTAAAACTAAAACTATAGCGGTTATTCCAATTACAATAAAAGGATTATTAAAAGCCAGTGTTAAAACAAATAGAATAATTGCTATAAAACCAGTAAGTAAATACCAGGCAGGTAATCCTTCTCTATAAAGGACTATGAAGAAAATACTATAAATTAGTGCACTTCCGGGATCGGGTTGGGGAAGTATTAGTATTACAGGTAAAAAGACAATAATAAGGACTTGAATTTGCCGATTTACATTTTTTAAATTGATTTGGACATCACTTAAATACTTTGCTAAAGCGAGGGCAGTTGCGGCTTTAGCGAACTCAGATGGTTGTAATGTAAAACTTCCGATGGCATACCAACAGCGTTGTCCGGCAATGGTTTTACCTGCAACAAATAATCCAAGTAAAGCTACAAGCGCCACAGCAAAAATTACTATAGAAAATTTTTCATAAAATTTTGCCTCTACAAATAATACAATAAAAATAATAGGAACTGTAAGTAAAATGAATATAAATTGTTTTCCATAAATTTGATTGGGATCGAATATTGAGGTTTCCTCAACAGCACTCGACAAAGAAGAAGAGTAAATGTTTAACCAACCCATAATAACTAAAACTATGTAGATGGTTATACAAACCCAGTCAATATTTTGTGAAACGCCTTGGTTTTTCATTTTTTAATTTTCTTTTGCACTATCTTCAAGTTTCGCTTTTTTTAATGTTTTTTCTTTGGCAATCGAATCTAATCGTTTTTTAGAAACTGAAATAGAATCTTTTTTTCTAAAAATACTATCCTGTTGTTTTTGAGGAAGTAGTTTATCATATTGTGATTTTAAACTTCCTTCTAACATTCTTTTTTCAAAATCAATTCGTGATATTTTTTTGTTTAAATATTTTTCAATCATTAACGTTGTAATTGGTCCCGCCCATCGAGCACCCCAATACCCATTTTCTACTTCTACTGCAATTGCAATTTTCGGATTGTCTTTAGGTGCAAAAGCAACAAAAATGGAGTGATCTTGTAATTTTACTCTTTTTCCATTTATTTTGGCAAAATTTTCTGCTGTTCCTGTTTTTCCACAAATTTCAATACCTACAGCGCCCAAGCCATGAGCAGTTCCTTTGTTGTAAACATCAAACATTCCACTAATTATTGGATAAAAATATTTTTTATCGATTGTGGTAGTATGTTTAGTTCTGTAACTTTTATCGATAATTTCTCCTTCAATTTTTTTAATAATATGTGGCGTATAATAATAACCTCTATTGGCGATGATAGCCATAAAATTGGCTAATTGGATTGGTGTCATTAAAACTTCTCCTTGCCCAATGGCATTGGAAACTATTGTCTTTCCATCCCATTTCCATCCCTTATAAACTTTATTATACAATTTAGAATTCGGAATTTTTCCTTTTCTGCCCGTAGGTAAATCATATCCCATGAATTCACCTAAACCAAAACTTTTTAAGTGTTTAGCCCAAACATCTACGGCATATCCATGATCTCTATACTTGTTAATTGTTCGAATATAGGCAGTTGAAAAAAAGGAGTTACACGACTCGTAAATAGCTCTATGTAATTGTAATGAACCTCCGTGACAGTGGCATTTCATGAATCTTCCTCTTGCATAACTAAATCCGTGACGGCAAGAAACCCGAGTGCTGTCGGAAATCACACCTTCTTGAAGTGCCACCAATCCGGTAAGGATTTTAAATGGAGAACCAGGAGGATATTCAGCAAGTAACGATCTGTCATATAAAGGTTTTGCAATTGAATCGCGGTATAATTTGGTGTAGTTTGTAGAACGTTTTCTTCCAACCAAAATGGCAGGATCATAGGAAGGAGCCGTTACTAAAGCTAATATTTCACCTGTTTTGGGTTCAATAGCAACTATACCGCCACGCTTATTTATCATTAATTCTTCACCATATTTTTGAAGTTCAGCATCAATGGTTAAAGTAACATCTTCACCTTGTTTGGCGATAGTGTCAAATTTCCCATCTTTATATGACCCAATTTCTCTATTGAATTTATCTTTTTGAACGTAACGAACTCCTTTTTGACCTCTTAGTATTTTTTCATAACTTTCTTCTACTCCTTGTTTGCCTATTAAATCGCCACCTACATAGTATTTATTTTTGGCAATAATTTTTTCATTTACTTGAGTAATAAATCCAAAAACATTAGCGCCATAATTAACCTGATAATCTCTAAGTGATCTTTTTTGAATATAAAAACCACTAAATCGTCTCAGTTTTTCTTGAAATGCAGCATATTCTATTTTATTTAATTGAGGCAAAAAAACGGAAGGCAACATAGGACTATATATTCTTGCTTTTTCCATTTTTTTATTAAAATCGGCTTCAGTAATATTTAATAAAGTACAAAATTGTTTTACATCTAAGTCTTTAGTTTCTCTTGGGATGACCATGATGTCATAAGAAGGTTGATTGGCTACTAATAATTTGCCATTTCTATCATAAATATAACCTCGTTCTGGATATACATAATTAATTTTAATAGCATTATTCTCAGACTTTAAACGTAAAGAATCATCTATAACTTGCAAATAAAAAAGTCGTATCAATAACAATGAAGCTGTTATGATAACAAGAAAAGGAAGTAATGTTTTTCTCATCGTTTATTTGGCTTAATTAAATATATAATTAATAAACTAATGATCAATGTAAAAAGCGTACTTAGTAAAGTTCTAACAATAATATTAAAGAAGAAATTTAAAGTAAAAATTTCTAAAATAAATAATGTAATATGGTGAAGGACTACAGCTAAAAATAAAAAAGAAAATCGTTCGGGAGTAACTACATCATTTAATCTCACGGTTTGATATTCATAACTTAATCCAAATGAAAATTTAAAAATTGTAGGTCTAAAAAAAGCCAATACTAAACATGAAGTTGCATGAACACCGCCTGAATTCAAAAACATATCCATTAACAATCCGATTAAGAAACTGGCGAATAATAAACCATATTTATTTCCATTTACTGGATATAAAATAATAAACAAAATATAAGGATAAGGATTAATAAAGCCTAAGAAATTGATATTGTTAAACAGCAAAATTTGTGCGGCTAACAGTAAAATAAAACGAGCTATATTATTTAATAAAGCACTATTCATTTTTTTGCGACTTTTTTTCCAGGTTTTTAATTTCGGGTGTGTCTTTGTTTTTTATAATATAGACATAGCCTAAACTTGTCATATCATTAAATAACTTTATGTCTAAAGTGTAAAAATTCGTTTCGTTATCTGTTAATACTCTATCAATAGTTCCGATATTGATGTTTTCTGGAAAAATATCAGATAATCCTCCTGTTACAATAGTATCTCCTTTTCTAACGGAAGCTAATCTTGGGACATCTGTTAATTGAACAAAACCAGTACTTTTTCCATTCCAAGTTAAAGAACCATAATGCCCCGATTTTTTAATTTTTGCATTTAATGGGCGACTTGTATTTAAAATACTTAAAACTGTAGCGTAGTTTGTAGATGTATTTTCTATGACACCAACAATTCCTAAACTATTGATAACACCCATATCTTGTTTAATACCTTGTTTACTCCCAGAATTTAAAGTTAAGTAATTTTCGTGAACACTGTAGGAGTTTTTGATGACTTTTGAAATGATAATGTCAATTTTTTTAACGCCATAAATGCTATCTACTTCGGGTAATTTTGTGGTGTCTTTTAAGTTAAAAAGTAAACTTTTAAGACGTGCATTTTCTTTTGCTAACTCATCATTTTGAATTTTCAAATTAAAATATTCATTGATATTATTCATTTTTTCGTAAACACCACCTGACAAGAAATTTGCAGAACTAATTATCTTACTTTTATGAAATGAATGCGATTGAATTGTTAATGAAAGTGACACAATTATAAGCAGCAAAAACAGCATACGATAGCTGTTTTTAAATATAAAATTAAATATTTGCTGCATCTTTTAAGTATTACTTTCGTCAGTTCGCTATGCTCTTGTATGTGGTCAATATTCAGTTTTCTGTAAGAAACGTATTTTTTGAAAACTTATTTAATAAGGATGCTTCTAAATTTTGGAATGTTTTTTAATGCCATTCCAGTTCCTCTAACTACAGCTTTCAATGGATCTTCTGCAATATATACTGGCAAATCAGTTTTTAATGAAATACGTTTATCTAATCCTCGCAACATAGAACCACCACCTGCAAGATATATACCTGTGTTATAAATATCAGCTGCTAATTCGGGAGGTGTTTGAGATAAGGTCTCCATAATGGCATCTTCTATACGTTGAATAGATTTATCTAGTGCTTTAGCAATTTCTCTGAAAGTTACTTCTACTTGTTTCGGTTTTCCAGTAAGTAGATCTCTACCTTGAACTGACATATCGTCGGGAGGAGTTTCTAAAGCATCAGTTGCTGCACCAACAGTAATTTTAATTTTTTCTGCAGTGGTTTCCCCAACAAATAAATTATGTTGGGTTCTCATGTAATAAATAATATCATTGGTAAAAACATCTCCAGCAATTTTAACTGATTTATCACAAACAATTCCGCCAAGAGCGATTACTGCAATTTCTGTAGTTCCGCCACCAATATCTACAATCATGTTTCCTTTTGGTTGCATAATATCGATTCCGATTCCAATAGCAGCAGCCATTGGTTCATGAATAAGATAAACTTCTTTTCCGTTAACACGTTCACATGATTCTTTTACAGCACGCATTTCTACTTCTGTAATTCCAGACGGAATACAAACTACCATACGTAATGCAGGGGTGAACATTTTTTTCTTTAAAGCAGGGATGCTTTTAATAAACATACTAATCATTTGTTCGGAAGCATCGAAATCGGCAATTACACCGTCCTTTAATGGTCGAATGGTTTTTATGTTTTCATGAGTTTTACCTTGCATCATGTTTGCCTCTTTACCAACGGCAATAATTTTTCCAGTTATTCTGTTTCTAGCAACAATAGAAGGGCTATCAATCACAACTTTGTCATTGTGAATGATTAGCGTATTAGCGGTTCCAAGGTCAATTGCAATGTCCTCAGTCATGAAATCAAAAAATCCCATAAGTATATAAAGGGTATTAGTTTGTTATAAATATTTTAGCACACAAAAATAATAAAATTAATGTTTAAAATGACGAGTTCCTGTAAATACCATTGCAACTTTATTTTCATTACAATAATTAATACTCAATTCATCTTTTATAGACCCTCCTGGTTGAATTACTGCACTAATTCCAGCTTCATGTGCGATAGCTACACAATCCGGAAATGGAAAAAAAGCATCACTTGCCATTACAGCGCCTTTTAAATCAAATTTAAAGTTTTTTGCTTTTTCAATGGCTTGATTTAATGCATCAACTCTTGAGGTTTGTCCTGTTCCGGAAGCAATTAATTGTTCATTTTTTGCTAAAACTATCGTATTTGATTTGGTATTTTTACAAATTTTTGAAGCAAATAACAAATCTTCAATTTCTTGACTAGTTGGTTCTGTAACAGTAACGTTTTTAAGATGACTTTTAGTATCTGTTAGATTATTTTTATCTTGAACTAATAATCCGTTTAAGCATGTTCTGACTTGGCGTTGAGGTAAAGGTACATCATTTAGTACCAATATAATTCTGTTTTTCTTTTCTTGTAAAATAGATACGGCCTCGGCATTATAACTAGGGGCAATTACAACTTCACAAAATAAATTCGTTATTTCTTTTGCAGTAGCTACATCAATATTGCCATTTGCAATAAGAACACCGCCAAAAGCTGATGTAGGGTCACCGGCTAAAGCATCTAAATAGGCTTCTCTCATTGTTTTTCTTGTTGCAATTCCACAGGCGTTATTGTGTTTTAATATCGCAAATGTTGGGTCGTTATCTTTAAATTCTAAAATTAAATTTACTGCAGCATCAACATCTAATAAATTGTTATACGACAATTCTTTTCCGTGCAATTTGGTAAACATAGCGTCAAAATCGCCAAAGAAAAAACCTTTCTGATGCGGGTTTTCACCATAACGAAGCGATTGTCCATTGGCAATACTTGTTTTAAAAATAGAATCCTCGTTATTAAAATAATTAAAAATGGCAGCATCATAATGTGAAGATACATGAAACGCTTTTGATGCCAAATATTTTCGTTGTTCTAAAGTTGTTGCTCCATTTCCTTCCAAAATCATATTTAAAAATAAATCATATTCATCAACAGATGGAACAATAACAGTGTCTTTAAAATTTTTAGCGGCGGCTCGAATTAATGAAATACCGCCAATATCAATTTTTTCAATTACATCAGCTTCATTAGCTCCAGATGCAACAGTTTTCTCAAAAGGGTATAAATCAACAATTACTAAGTCGATTTGAGGAATATCAAACTCTTTCATTTGCGCAACATCGGTTGCATTATCTTGACGATTTAATATGCCACCAAACACTTTTGGATGTAAAGTTTTTACTCTACCTCCAAGAATAGAAGGATAAGAAGTTACATCTTCCACTGCTATAACAGGAATTCCTAAATTTTTAATAAAATCTTCTGTCCCACCAGTAGAATATATTGTGGCATTTTGTCGGTGAAGTTGTCTTACAATTGGCTCTAATCCTGTTTTATCAAATACAGAAATTAGTGCTGATTGTATTATTTTTTCAGTGCTCATTGTAATTTTGTTTAAGCAAACAAAAGTAGTTTTTTTAATGGAATTAATTTCAGAATTGTAAATAATTTTGTTGCTTTTTACAATCATTTTTTGCCTTAATATTATTATTTATTTGAAAGAAAATTTGCGCTATTCATTTATTTTGTAACATTTAGTTAAAGTTATTTACTAATGTTTAACTTTGGAATTGAATTTATAGTATGATAGTTTATTTACGATTATTTAAAGAGAGTTTTAGTTTTGCAATGAATGCTTTGCGTAATAATAAACTACGAACATTACTTTCCTTACTTGGTATTACAATAGGAATTTTTTCAATAATAGCAGTGCTTGCCGCTGTTGATTCTTTAGATAGGAAAATAAAAAAAGATTTAAGCAGTTTAGATAAAAACACTATTTATCTATTTAAAGCAACATTTGGCCCGTCTGAAATTCCGAAATGGAAAAGGCAACAATTTCCTCAAGTATCATATGAAGAATATGAGTATTTAAAATCAGCGCTCCCAAAAGCAGATGAATTGGGATACCAACTTTTTGTAGGATCCGAAAAAATAAAATATGAAGCCAATACTGTAAGCAGTGTAAAAGTTAAGCCTGTTTCACATGAATTTATTGATATAAATGGTTTAGAATTTCAAAACGGACGCTTTTACAATGAATCAGAAGCCAATTCAGGCGCGCAGGTTATAGTTATTGGTGATGAAATTGCAAAAACATTATTTGAAGATATTGACCCAATTGGAAAAGTAGTTCGGTTATACGGTCAACGTTTTAATGTAATTGGTGTATTGAAAAAACAAGGAGAAGGTTTGTTTGGAGATAGTAATGATACTTCTGTTTATATTCCGGTGAATTATTTAAGAAAACGCTTTGGGGATTCTAATGAAAATATGATTCATGTGATTATTATTAAACCTGAAAAAGGCATCGACATGGATGAATTTAAAGCAGAAATAACTCAAAAATTGCGTAATTATCGTGGAATGAAAACGGGTGAAATAGACAATTTTTTTATCAATGTGCTTTCTGGATTTACCGATTTATTGGACGGTATTATTGCTAATATGAATATAATGGGTTGGGTAATTGCCGGATTTTCATTGTTAGTTGGTGGTTTTGGTATTGCTAATATTATGTTTGTTTCAGTAAAAGAAAGAACCAATTTAATAGGTATTCAAAAATCACTTGGCGCCAAAAATAAGTTCATACTTTTTCAATTTCTATTCGAAGCTATTATTCTTTGTGTAATTGGTGGGGCTATAGGATTACTTTTGGTTTGGATAATTACAATTATTTTAACTAATGCATTAGAATTTGAGTTTGTTTTAAGTTTTGGAAATATTATTTTAGGCACTTCAATATCTATAATAATAGGATTGATTGCCGGAATATTACCTGCTATTTCTGCCTCTAAATTAGATCCTGTAGAGGCGATTAGAAGTGGAATGTAGTTTTTGATTTATCGGTGCTTTGAAGTCTGTTTCTTAATAAATTAAAATAAAAAAAACACAAAGCTATTCTGAACTTTGTGCTTTTTATTTTCTTTGTGCTTTTACGGTAATAAAACTTTACCGTATTTCTTCATTCAAAATCAAATCCAAATACAAATTTATTTTGTTTTTTAATTCTTTACGATGCGCTATAAAATCAAGAAAGCCATGTTCTAGTAAAAATTCAGAAGTTTGAAATCCTTCTGGTAAATCTTTACCTGTTGTATCTTTCACCACTCTTGGTCCGGCAAACCCAATTAATGCGCCAGGTTCGCCAATATTAATATCGCCTAACATAGCATATGAAGCTGTTGTTCCTCCAGTAGTTGGATCGGTACATAATGAAATATAAGGAATTTTTGCTTCGGCTAATTGTGCTAATTTTGCCGATGTTTTTGCCAATTGCATTAGCGAATAGGCAGCTTCCATCATACGTGCACCACCCGACTTGGATATCATCAAAAAAGGGATGTTATTTTTTATAGAATGGTCAATTCCTCGAGCAATTTTTTCTCCCACTACTGCTCCCATAGATCCTCCAATAAAAACGAAATCCATACAACAAACCACCAAATCTTTTCCTTTCGATTTTCCAACAGCAGTTCGAACGGCATCTTTTAATTTGGTTTTATCCATTACATCTTTTAATCGGTCAGAATATTTTTTAGTATCTACAAATCCAAGTGGATCTTTAGAGGTCATTTTAGCATCTAATTCTTTAAATTGATTATCGTCAAATAAAATTTCAAAGTATTCAGCGCTACCAATTCTAACGTGAAAATCATCTTCTGGACTTACCCATAAATTTCTAGTAAGTTCATCAGTATCAATTATTTTACCTGTTGGCGATTTGTACCAAAGTCCTTTAGGGACATCCATTTTATCTTCGGTAGCAGTTGTAATGCCTTTTTCATTTCTTTTAAACCAAGCCATAATTCTAGTTATAAGTTAAGAATTATGAGTTATTAATTAAAAAGCATGAGCGTTAACTCATAACTCATAATTCATAATTCATAATTATAAAGTGTTTACATTATTCAAATCAGCAAATGCCTGTTCTAATCTTTTATTGAAAGTCATTTCACCTTCACGAATCCATTTTCTAGGATCGTAATGTTTTTTATTGGGAGAATCAGGACCATCTGGACTTCCAATTTGGGTTCTTAAATAATCAATTTTTGAAGTCATATAATCACGAATTCCTTCCGTAAAAGCGAATTGTAAATCGGTGTCTATATTCATTTTAATTACGCCATACGAAATGCCTTCACGAATTTCTTCTAATGTAGAACCAGAGCCACCATGAAAAACAAAGTCAACCGGATTAGGCCCTGTATTGAATTTATTTTGAACATAATCTTGCGAATTTTTTAAAATTTTTGGTGTTAATTTCACATTTCCTGGTTTGTAAACACCGTGTACATTACCAAAAGCAGCAGCTATAGTAAAGCGTGGACTCACTTTCATTAATTCATCATAAGCATAAGCTACTTCATCTGGCTGGGTATATAATTTAGAGCTATCAACATCTGAATTGTCTACACCGTCTTCTTCGCCACCTGTAATTCCGAGTTCGATTTCAAGTGTCATTCCCATTTTACTCATTCGAGTTAAATACGATTTACAGATTTCAATGTTTTCATGTATTGGCTCTTCAGATAAATCGATCATATGGGAGGAGTATAAAGGCTTCCCTGTTTCAGCGAAATGTTTTTCAGAAGCATCTAATAAACCGTCAATCCACGGTAGTAGTTTTTTAGCACAGTGATCGGTATGCAAAATTACAGTTGCTCCATAAGCTTCTGCTATGGTATGTATGTGTTTTGCTCCAGCAATACCTCCAGCAATAGCCGATTTTTCATTTTCATTTGATAGTCCTTTTCCAGCGTTAAACTGAGCGCCTCCATTTGAAAATTGAATAATTACAGGAGCATTTAATTTTGCTGCAGTTTCAATAACACAATTTATGGTACTTGACCCTATTACATTTACTGCTGGAAGAGCAAAACCTTTTTCTTTTGCATATTTAAAAATGGCTTGAACTTCATCTCCTGTTGCAACTCCGGGTTTAATAGAATGTGACATTTATAAGTTGTGAATTAGTTAAGTTTACAAAAATAATAATTTCTAAATTTAGAATGGATAATTTATTCCAATATTTAATACTGATTCTGATAAATTAAATTCTTTGAACCATTTTTCATTTTCTGCTTTAGAAGGATTGAATGTTTTAAAGCCTAATTCACCACGAAGTACAAATATTCCAAAATCATATCGAATTCCGAAACCAGTTCCAAGCGCTATATTTTTAAGAGAATTAAATCCTTTAAATTGGTATTTTTCATCGACTACATTGTCTAGAACATTCCAAATATTTCCAGCATCAGCAAACAAAACACCATTCCAAGCTCCAGTAACATTAAAACGAAATTCTGCATTAAAAGCTAATTTCATGTTTGCTTCATTAAAATCATTTATACCACCACTACTGCCTGGCCCTAAACTATAAGGTTGCCATGCTCGATTATCATTTGTTCCACCGCCAAAATAACTTCTAGAAAACGGAACGCTATTAGAATTTCCGTATGGAATAGCTATGCCAGCAAAGCTTCGGACTGCTAATATTTTTTTCTTTTTTAAATC
>CALPIE020000044.1 GCA_943323545.2 Bifidobacterium breve
CTACTTTGGATTCCGAAACGAGCACGCATTGGAGCGGTTAGTAAGCCAGATCTTGTAGTTGCGCCAACTAAGGTAAAAGGATTAAGATTGAGTTGCACAGTTCTTGCGTTTGGTCCCGATTCAATCATGATATCAATTTTAAAATCTTCCATAGCCGAATATAAATATTCTTCTACAACAGGACTTAAACGATGAATTTCATCAATAAAAAGTACATCTCTATCTTCTAAATTGGTAAGTAATCCCGCTAAATCTCCTGGCTTATCTAATACTGGTCCAGATGTTATTTTTATTCCAACTCCCAGTTCATTTGCTAAAATATTAGCCAAAGTAGTTTTTCCTAATCCAGGAGGGCCATGAAAAAGCGTATGATCGAGTGCTTCATTTCTTTGATTTGCAGCTTCTACAAACACTTTTAGATTTTCTAAAACTTGTTCTTGTCCTGCAAAATCATCAAAAGTAAGCGGTCTTAATTTTTTTTCAAGATCAAGTTCTTCTGGATTAAAATTCGTATTTGTTGGATCTAAATTTTCGTTCATACTACAAATATATGATAAAGTTATTATTTGAACTTATTTAAAAAAAAATGCCTCTCAAGCAAGAAAGGCATTTTTAAATTTATATTTATTTATTAATGGTGTAGTACTTCTTCACCTGGTTTCATTGGAACATTTTGTGGCACAAAATCATCATCATGACCTGGTTTGCTGTAGTCATATGGCCATCTGTGTACTTCTGGAATTTCTCCAGGCCAGTTTCCGTGGATGTGTTCTATTGGAGCTGTCCATTCAAGTGTATTGGATTTCCATGGGTTTTGAACTGTTCTTTCTCCGTAAAACATACTGTAAAAGAAGTTCCATAAGAAAACCAATTGAAAAACACCACCTACTAAAGCGAATATTGTAATTACAACATTTACATCATTTAAATCATCAAATAACGGAAAATTGGTATTAGTATAATAACGTCTTGGTAAACCTGCCATTCCAATAAAGTGCATAGGAAAGAAAACTCCATAAGCGCAAACTGCAGTTACCCAAAAGTGAACATATCCTAGATTTTTATTCATCATTCTTCTGTACATTTTAGGATACCAGTGATAGATTCCGGCAAACATACCATAAAGAGCAGAAATTCCCATTACCAAGTGAAAGTGAGCTACTACGAAATAGGTGTCGTGAACATTAATATCAAGTGTACTGTCTCCTAGAATAATTCCTGTTAATCCACCAGTAATAAAAGTAGAAACCAATCCGATAGAGAAAAGCATACCCGGATTTAATTGTAAATTACCTTTCCATAAAGTAGTAATATAATTAAATGCTTTTACAGCAGAAGGAATTGCGATTAATAAAGTAGTGAATGTAAACACCGACCCTAAAAATGGATTCATTCCTGAGATAAACATATGGTGACCCCAAACTATTGTAGATAAAAATGCTATAGCAAGAATAGACATAATCATCGCTCTATAACCAAAAATTGGTTTTCTAGAATTAGTAGCTAATACTTCTGATGTTATTCCTAATGCAGGTAATAATATAATATAAACTTCAGGATGTCCTAAGAACCAAAATAAATGTTCAAACAATACTGGTGAACCTCCTTGATAATTTAAAACTTCACCAGCAATATAGATATCTGATAAGAAGAAAGAAGTTCCAAAACTTCTATCCATAATTAACATTAAAGCAGCAGAAAGTAAAACTGGGAAAGATATCACACCTATTACGGCAGTAATAAAAAACGCCCAAATTGTTAATGGAAGTCTTGTAAAAGACATCCCTTTTGTTCTTAAATTAATTACTGTTACAATATAATTCAATGACCCTAACAATGATGCTGCAATAAAAATTGCCATCGATACCAACCATAAAGTCATCCCTAATCCAGATCCAGAAATAGCTTGAGGTAAAGCGCTTAATGGAGGATAAATTGTCCACCCAGCAGATGCTGCTCCTGATTCTACAAAAAGGGAACTTACCATTACAACACTAGAAAGGAAAAATAACCAATAAGATATCATGTTTAATAAACCTGATGCCATATCTCTAGCGCCACATTGAAGTGGAATAAGTAAATTACTAAACGTACCGCTTAACGCAGCTGTAAGTACAAAGAACACCATTATTGTTCCGTGAATCGTAATTAATGAAAGATAAGTTTCATTAGTCATTATGCCTCCTGGAGCCATTTTTTCGCCAAGGAAAAAACTAAAGATTTTAAAAGATTCTTCTGGCCAAGCTAATTGCATTCTGAATAACATTGACATTCCTACACCAATTGTACCCATTATAATACCAGTTAAAAGGTATTGTTTGGCAATCATTTTATGATCAATACTAAAAATGTATTTAGTAATGAAGGTATCTTTATGATGGTGCTCTTCGTGGTGATCGTGTTCGTGGTGATCGTGTTCGTGACTCATTGCTGACATTTATAAATCTTAATTATTTTATTATTTCATTGGAACTTCTGCAACTAAAGTCGAATCTTTTTTAGTTGTAGCTGTTGAATCATTTGTTTTTGTATCTCCTTCAGCTGGTTTAGCATCGGCTGCTGCTGCATCTTTTATTGCTTGAATTAAAGTAGGTTTTCCACTTAACCATTTTTTATAGTCTGCTGGAGTATCAACAACAATTTTCATTTGCATATTATAATGTGATGTACCACATATTTTATTACATAATAATAAGAAATCAAAGGTGTAAGGATCTAGAGGTGCTTTACCTTCTGCTACTAATTTGGCACTATTTTTCTCTCTTATTTTATTAATATTGTCCACTTTTGCAATCATGTTTTCATTTTCTCTCATCTCTACAGTTGTTAGAGATGGAATAAAAGAAAAGTTGGTTACCATTCCGGGAACACAATTCATTTGTGCTCTAAAATGCGGCATATAAGCGGAATGAAGAACGTCTTGAGAGCGAATTTTAAAGATGACTCTTTTACCTTTAGGGATGTGAAATTCGCCAGTTACCGTTTTATCATCTTGCGCATTTGGATCGGATAAATCAGTACCTGTAGTATTTAAACCTTCAATATATCTTACATTAGCTTTACCAAGAACATTATCATTACCAGCATATCTTGCTTCCCATGCAAATTGTTTTGCATATAATTCAATTACAATTGAATCTTGTTCGTCTTCTTTATCAACAAACATTATATCTGACCATGCATATAAACCGTAGAAAATTAAAACTGCTAAAACTACAGCTGGAATTGCGCTCCAAATAAATTCTAATTTATTATTGTCTGCAAAATAAGTAGCAACTTGTCCTTCTTTACCTCTGTATTTGTAGGCGAAATAATGTAATAATGCTTGGGTAATAGTTTGTACAATGAATATTAATATCATTGAAATAGCCATCAAATTATCTACTTCTGGTCCGTGAACAGATGCTGAATCGCCTATTAAAGGAAACTTACCGCAATAATATATACTTAAAATAGTTGTTAAATAGATAAATACTAAAAAAGCAAACATTAAGTAACCTTGTACTTTGTTGTCATCATTATTAGCAACTTGAGAATTATCTCTTTTTTGTCCAATTTGTGTTAAATCAAATATTTTAGTTAACTGCCATATAGCAATTGATAATAGAACTAAAACAATAAGTACCAATAAACTTGTCATTTGTTGTTTACTTTAAATATTAATAATGAAAATGTTTACTTTCTTCTATGTAAGGATTTCTTTTTGGTGTTAATGGTGCTTTTGTTAAAGCGGTAAATACAACGTAAATAAATAATCCTAAGAAAAATAACAATGATGCAATTTCTGAAATTCCAATAAACCATTGGTCACCAACTGTTGCAGGCATGATCATATTGAAGAAATCTATATAATGTCCTAATAAAATAACTACTCCTGCGGCAACAATAATCGGAGCAATTCTTTTAAAATCAGTATTGATAAGCACTAATATTGGGAAAACAAAATTCATAACTACTGCGCCAAAGAATGGTAAGTTATAATGTTCTATTCTAGTAACAAAATAAGTTACTTCTTCAGGAATATTGGCATACCAAATTAACATGAATTGAGAGAACCATAAGTATGTCCAAAATACACTTATACCAAACATGAATTTTGATAAATCATGAATGTGACTAGAATTTACGTGTTCTAAATACCCTTTTGATTTTAAATATAAAGTTACCATTGAAATAGTAGTAATACCGCTTACAAAGAAACTAGCAAATACATACCATCCAAATAAAGTACTAAACCAATGAGGGTCTACAGACATAATCCAATCCCATGACATAATAGATTCAGAAACTATAAAGAATACAAGAAATCCTGCGGATATATTAAAATTCTTTTTGTAGTAAGCATTGTCATTCGCTTCATCTTGAGCAAGACAATTTTTTCTTGAGAAATAACGGTATAAGTTCCATCCTAATAAGAAAATGGCTGCTCTTATTATCCAGAAAGGGAAATTCAAATAACCCGATTTTCCAGCAATCATTTTATCATAATTTGGTGATGTTGGATCGGTAATTCCTTTTTCCATCCATGCAAATAGATGATTGGTTTCGAAAAAATGCAAACCTGTAAGTAACAAAATCACAAAGAATATTATAGAAATTACGGGTAAGAATGCTGTTATTCCTTGCATCACTCTAAACAATACTGGTGACCAACCCGCTTGAGCAACTTGTTGTATACCATAGAAGGCTAACACTCCCATTGTAATTAACAAAAAGAAAATACAAGCTACATAAAGAGCAGCCCATGGTTTATTTTGCAATTGATGTAATACGTGATGTAAATGTTTTTCGTGTTCAGCATGTTCATCTACATGTTCTTCTTTTGAAGCTATTTCTTCAGAGGCATGATCTTCTAGAACAGGAGCTACTGTAGATGCGATAGAGTCATGTTCAGTTGTATCCTTTGCTACTGCATGCTGTTCAACTGTAGTATGAGATATTTCTTCAGCTTTAGTTTCTGCTGGTGCTGGAATATCTTTTAATTCTGGTTTGTGTTCTGTAGCCGCTTCATGTCCTCCTTCGTGATGTTCGGCAGCAACAATTTTTTCTACGTCTTCAATAGTTTTAGGAGTAGATAAGAAACCATAAGTAATACCTACTAACCCTAAAATCATTAGTACAATTGCTGTGGTTCTTAATTTATTTGAAAATGTATACATATCTTTTAACTATCTGTTTATTCAACAATTACAATTTACTTTTTAGTTGTAGTACATACTCAGCAACTAACCATCTTTCGTTTTGATCTAATTGATTTGCATGAGAACCCATAGAATTTAATCCGTAAGTAAGAACGTGGAAAATACTTCCTCTGTTAACCTCTCTATCCTTATAACTTGGCACTCCTAGAAATTTTTCTTGAGTTACTAATTTTCCTTTACCATTACCCTCCGTACCGTGACAAATTGCGCAATAAATACCAAACAACTCTTCAGCTTTTTTCATGTCAATAGCTGTTGAATCTAAAGGTGATTTTAGATTAGCCGCTTTAACTGCAGCATATGCTTCGGGTGTATTTGGATAATCGTAAGGAATAAATCCTCTTTTAATAGATCCAGCTGCAGGTAATTGTCCTTCTTTTCCTTTAAGACCATAAGGCGAATTAAAAGCATTCGACTCACCGTAGGTTTCATAACTAACAGGTTCATACATGTTAGGCATATATTGATAATTAGGCTTCAAATTATCTTTACAAGAAGATATTGAAATCATAACCAACAATAGTACTGTTATTTTTAATACACTTTTCATATCTAAATTAATGCTTTTCAATTACTTTAACTTCAATTGCGCCAGTACTCTGTAAAAAAGAAGTTAATTCTTTTTCATTATTATTTACAGCTATTTCCATTAAAAAATGATCATCAGTTGTTCTTACGTCTGGGTTTTCTGCTTTTTTAAATGGCCATAATTTACTTCTCATATAAAAAGTAATTACCATTAAGTGCGCAGCGTGAAATACGGTCATCTCAAACATAATTGGCACAAAAGCTGGCATGTTTTGATAATAAGCAAAACTTGGCTTTCCTCCAATATCTTGTGGCCAATCTTGAATCATAATGAAATTCATCAATGTTATGGCTATAGTTAGTCCAATACATCCATAAATAAATGCACATATTGCTAATCTAGTTGGTGCTAAACCCATTGCTTTATCCAATCCGTGAACTGGAAACGGTGTATAAACTTCTTCGATATGGTGATGTGCTTTTCTAGCTTGCTTTACAGCATCCATTAAGATGTCATCATCATTGTATATTGCGTGTATAACTAAATTACTACTCATAATAATTATTAATGTTTTTCTGAATGATTGTCACCTGCTAATTCTCTTGCTCTTTTAAAATTTTCGCCAGAAGATTTCAAAATTGTTTTCACCTCTGCTTGAGCTATTACTGGGAATGTTCTTGCATATAATAAAAAGAGTACAAAGAAAAATCCTATAGTCCCAATGAAAATTCCAATATCTACAAATGTAGGTTGGAACATTGTCCATGATGAAGGGAGGTAATCTCTATGCAACGAGGTTACTATGATTACAAATCTTTCAAACCACATTCCAATGTTTACTACGATTGAGATTATAAAAGAAAACATAATACTTGTTCTTAAACGTTTAAACCACATAAATTGGGGAGAAAAAACATTACAAGACATCATTGCCCAATATGCCCACCAATATGGACCTGTTGCTCTATTTAAAAAAGCATATTGTTCAAATTCTACACCTGAATACCATGCAACAAATAATTCGGTTATGTAAGCAACACCAACAATAGAACCTGTAATCATAATTACAATGTTCATCAATTCGATATGTTGTATGGTTATATAATCTTCAAGACTACATACTTTTCTCATGATAATAAGTAAAGTATTTACCATCGCAAATCCCGAGAATACTGCTCCTGCAACGAAGTATGGAGGAAAAATGGTTGTATGCCAACCCGGAATTACAGAAGTAGCAAAGTCCATCGATACAATAGTATGAACTGAAAGTACAAGTGGTGTTGCTAATCCGGCAAGTACTAATGAAACTTCTTCAAATCGTTGCCAATCTTTTGCTCTTCCACTCCATCCAAAACTTAGAATAGAATATACTTTTTTATTAAATGGAGTAATTGCTCTATCTCTTAGCATTGCAAAATCAGGTAATAAACCAGTCCACCAAAACACAAGAGAAACAGAAAGATAAGTTGAAATTGCAAATACGTCCCACAATAAAGGTGAATTAAAGTTTACCCATAACGATCCAAATTGATTCGGAATTGGTAAAACCCAATACGCTAACCAAGGTCGACCCATGTGGATTACCGGGAAAATTGCTGCTTGAATTACAGAAAAAATTGTCATGGCTTCTGCAGAACGGTTAATCGCCATTCTCCATCGTTGACGGAATAATAATAATACCGCAGAAATAAGTGTACCGGCGTGACCGATACCTACCCACCAAACGAAGTTAGTGATATCCCAAGCCCAACCAACAGTTTTGTTCAATCCCCATGTTCCAATACCTGTAGAGATAGTATAAACGATACAACCAACTCCCCAAAGGAAAGCTGCTAGTGAGATAGAAAATACAGTCCACCACTGTTTGTTTGCTCTTCCTTCAACGGGTGCAGCTATGTCAACAGTTATATCGTGATAACTTTTATCACCTATAACTAAGGGTTTTCTAATGGGTGCTTCGTAATGAGACGACATATTCCTTTATATTGTTTCTTAATTAATTATACTAGATATTTCTAACTTTAACTTGATAAACCACATTTGGTTTTGTTCCAACACTTTCTAATAAATGATACATTCTTTCGTCTTTAGCCAATTTAGCAACTTTACTTTCAGTATCATTTACATCTCCAAAAATCATAGCTCCAGTACTACAAGCATTAGAGCATGCTGTTTGAAATTCTCCATCTTTTATTGCTCTTCCATCACGTTTAGCATCAAGAATTGTTTTTTGTGTCATTTGAATACACATTGAACATTTTTCCATAACACCACGAGAACGAACATTTACATCTGGATTTAATACCATACGACCTAAATCGTCATTCATATTATAATTAAATTCGTCATTATTGCTGTACAAGAACCAATTAAAACGACGTACTTTATATGGACAGTTGTTGGCGCAATAACGAGTACCTACACATCTGTTGTATGCCATATGGTTTTGACCTTGACGTGAATGTGATGTTGCGGCAACTGGACAAACTGTTTCACATGGTGCATGATTACAATGTTGACACATTACAGGTTGAAAAACTACTTGTGGATTATCGTTTGGCAATTCCATTTCGCCAAAACCACTTAATGATCCTTTTTTACCCGTTAATCCGTCGAATTCTTCTTTCTTAGTATCATCTTGAGCGAAAGTATCTTCAGAAGAATAATATCTGTCAATACGCAACCAGTGCATATCACGGCTTCTTCTTACTTCTGCTTTTCCAACAACTGGAACATTATTCTCTGCATGACAAGCAATAACACAAGCGCCACATCCAGTACAAGCATTTAAGTCGACAGATAAATTAAAATGATGTCCAACTGAACGATCAAATGATTCCCATAAATCTACTTTTGTAGCCTCTACTTCTTCATGATCTAAAGAAACCATTGGAACTTCATTCCAAATTTCAGCATCTTTAGTATTGAAAATAGTTAAGGTTGTTTCTTTAACAATATCGCCTCTACCCATTAGCGTTCTTTGTGACTGAACACATGCAAATTCGTGTTCACCATCAGCAAAAACCACTTGAGCAGATTGTACATTATTAAATCCTGTATATAAAGAGTAAGCATTAACCCCTACTTGCATTTCTTCTTTTAAAGCTGCTTTTTTACCGTATCCGAAAGCCAAACCAACTGTTCCAACAGCTTGACCTGGTTGCACAATAACTGGCACTTTCAATTTAGTTTGCCCTACAGTTACAGTAGCATAACTTCCGTTTAAACCACCGTTTGCTACATTTTCGTTAGATAATTTTAATCTATCAGCATCTGCTTTCGAAATTGTAAGGTAATTATCCCAAGATACTCTTGTAATTGGATCAGGAAATTCTTGTAACCAAGGATTGTTAGCTTGTTGACCATCCCCTAAACCTGTTTTTGAATACAGATTTAATTCCAATCCTGTAGCTGGATTAGATTGCGCTAATGCATTTGCAGCACTACTATAATCTGCAGTTCCGCCAGAAGAAGCAACAATTCCGCTTACAACAACACCATCATGAACTACTTTATTCCATGAAGAACCTGCTGTATAATTGGCTGAATTTGCTTTTAAGTAATCATAATACGAACCGATTGTACCGTTTAATGATAATAAAGCATCTTGAAATTGTTTTGTATTAAATAAAGGACGAATCGTTGGTTGTACTAAAGAATACGTTCCTTTAGTTAAACTGTGATCGTTCCATGATTCTAAATAATGTGGCGTTGCAGCAGCAATTGTCGTAACAGATGCAGTTTCATCTTCTTTCAAAGAGAAAGCTACTGATAATTTGGTTTTCTTTAAACCTGAAACAAAAGCAGCACTATTAGCTAAAGTATATACTGGATTTACGCCACTCATTATAATTGTATGAACACTCCCTGCATTCATATCAGCCACTAATTGAGCTACTTTTTCGTTTGATCCTTTACGGATTTGACGTGTTCCTGAAGTAACAAAAGCTTCACTTGCTAAAACTTGGTTAATTGCTATAACAAGCAATTGTGCGTTTTTATCTTGAATTCCAGAAACCAAAACTCCTTTACTTCCAGCTGCTTTTAATTGTTGAGCAGCTTTAGTTACCTCTGAAATATATTCTTTTGCTAATGAAGAAGCTACAGCAGAATTGGTAATAACATTATAAATGTTAACTAATGCTTGTTTCTGATTGGCTGTAGACATTGCAATTCTTTTATCCGCAGAAGCGCCAGATAAAGTCATATTGGATTCCATTTGAAAATGCTTAGACATTTTTCCGTTTTGAGGAATTCTGCCTTTTGCATAACCTGAATCATAACTACCTCCTTGCCAATCTCCTAAGAAATCTGCTCCTATGGAAACAATAGTATTTGCTTTTGAAAAATCATAATCTACTAAAGCTCTTTCTCCATAAACTGCTTCAAATGCATCTAATGCTGCCGATTCTGAAATCGCATCGTAAATAACATGTTTTGAATTTGGGTTTTTAGCTAAAAACTCAGCAACTAATTTTTCGGTAGTAGGACTTGCTAATGTATTAGTCAATAAAACTACTTGACCTCCTTTTGCTTTCGCATCGGCAAGACTGTTTTTTATTTTTGCATCTACTTCATTCCATGTTGCATTTTTTGCTGCAATTTTTGGATTCTTTAAACGCATGCTATCGTACAATGACAAAACAGAAGCGTGAACTCTTGCATTGGCTGCAAATTTAGCACCTTCTATTTTATTGTTTTCTATTTTAATAGGACGACCTTCACGCGTTTTTACTAATAGATTTGCAAAATCAAAACCATCAAACATAGTTGTTGCGTAAAAATCGGCAACACCGGGAATAATTTGTTCTGGTTGAACTACATAAGGAATTGATTTATGAACTGGACCTTCGCAAGCGGCTAAAGTAGCTGCTGCTGTACTGAATCCGACATACTTTAAAAAATCACGACGAGTAGTTGATGATGCCGATAAAGCAGCTCCATCACCTAAAAAATCCTCTGTTGGAATTACTTCCACAAATTCGTTATTTCTAAGCGTCTCAACAATAGAACTATTTTCGTTTAGCTCTTCAACACTTTTCCAGTATTTTTTGTTTGATGACATCGTATAATATATTAGCTTCTTAATTAATTTTATTTATTTTTCTGCAGCGCTCCAACAATTCGGCTTCGCCTCAGGTCGGTTATTCGATTATTTGTTTATTCGGTTTCAAATTACCAAATAAACAAATCTCCAAATTTAGTAATGGCACTTACCACATTCTAATCCTCCCATTTGTGCAGCCGTTAACTTGTCTACACCATATTTTTTAGAAAGTTCTGAATGTATTTTATCATAGTAAGCATTTCCTTCCATTTTAACATCTGTTTTACGGTGACAATTAATACACCATCCCATTGTTAAAGGAGCAAATTGTTTTTGAATTTCATAAGTTTGAACCGGACCATGACACGTTTGGCATTCTATTCCTGCAACCGTTACGTGTTGAGAGTGATTGAAATAAGCAAAGTCTGGCAAGTTATGAATACGGACCCATTTTACTGGATTAGTTTTTCCGGTATATTTTTGTGTCGCTTTATCCCATCCTACAGCATCATATAATTTTTGAATTTGCGCATCATAGAATGCTTTAGAATATTCGGGTGTTGCTGTTGTATCTGCTACTTCTGCAATATTTTTATGACAATTCATACATACATTTAATGAAGGAATACCTGCATTTTTACTAACCCTTGCAGAAGAGTGACAATATTTACAATTAATTCCATTGCTTCCTGCGTGAATTCTGTGAGAATAATGAATTGGTTGAATTGGCGCGTAATCTTGATCCACACCTATTTGAGATAAATAGCCGTACACAAAATAACCACTAGCTAATAATAAGAAAACAGCTGAAACAAATAATAAAAATTGATTTTTCACAAATGCTTTAGGCAAACTTAAAAAGTCGATTTTATTATCAGCGCCTTCTATTCCATTTGCTTTAGCTACTTTGGTTAATACATTGTTTACTAAAAACAACATAATCACCAACATTAACATGACTAAAGCTAATGCGCCTAAAATAACATTGTTTGAAACTCCGCTACTTGATGCATCAGAAGTCAAACCTCCGTTATTGGCTTTTAATCCTGCTGGTGCTTCTGGTTTTGGTTCCGAAGTATATGCAATAATGTTATCAACATCTGCAGTAGACAATTGAGGGAAAGCCGTCATTATCGACTTATTGTTTTCTTCAAATACTTTTACTGCTTTAGCATCTCCAGATTTAATAAGAGCAGAGCTGTTATTAATCCACTTGTACAACCAAGGCATATCATACTTTCCAGAAACTCCTCTAAGAGCTGGGCCAGTAGATTTAGCATCTAATTTGTGGCAAGCGGCACAATTGGAGTTGAAAAGCGCTTTTCCTGCAACGGGATCTCCGCCAGATTTAGCTGGTTCTGTAGTTGCTGCTGGAACTGCAGCTGTTGTAGTTGCTGGAGCTGCTACTTGTGCTAATGATGTTAAGGAGAATGTTAGCATTAAAGCTAAACAGAGAATTAAATTCCTTGAAATCGAATTATGGTTACCCACTTTTTTCATATTGTAAATGATTATCGACAATTTTTGGCGTGTATTTAATGCAAAAATACAATACACCTTTTAAAAAACTTGGACAAAAATACGACTTATGAATTATTCTCAAAACCATAAATATATCTTAATTTCAATTTATATTAATTCTAAATAAGATTTAAGATTTAGTTTTTGTTAAGAAGTACTACATTTGCATATAAATCAATCTATTATGAAGTATTTGACAAAAAATAATCTATTTTATATTCATTTGATAATGTTGCATTTAATTTTGTTTTCTTCTATTCAAGCCCAAAATGTAACCGTAATTCAAGATCCCAAGTTTGAACAATTATTAAATGAGAAAAGAAAAATAAATGCTTCAATTACAATAAATAATCGCTACAAAATTCAAATTTTTAATGGTAATAATGAAAGTTCAAAGAAAGCTTTAATTGATTTTAAAAAGGAATTTAAAAATTATGACGCTACTATAATATTTAGCACACCTGCCTATAAAGTTTGGATTGGGAATTTTAAAACGCGAATAGAAGCTGAAAACAATCTTGAAGTAATTAAAAAAAAATATCCCAATGCCATCATAATTAAGCCTAATAAATAATGCTTATTAAAAAAATTAAAATATTATTATTAGTAGTTTTTTATTTCATTTTCTTATTTCTTTTGTTTTCTGAAAACTTTATTACAGATTTTCAAGAAGTAAGAAGAACTGTTTTTATTGATGCTAATAAAACAGAAACTTTAATTATTTCAAAAACTACTTGGGACTCTTTTTCAGACAAATCTGAGTTTAAATATAATGGAGATTATTACGATGTAAAATCTTTTGATTGTGAAAATGACATTGTAAAAATAAAAGTTATCAAAGACTCTTTTGAAATTATACTCAAAACTATTTCGAATAATACTGCATCTAAAAACAAAAAAAGTGAATCCTTTAAGATTAAAAAAATTATTAATTTTTACTTCTTTAAAATACCAACTATAGATTTATTTACATACAAAACTATCAGTAAAATCGGCTATTCACATACTTCCTGTTTTCAAGATAAATATTTATTTTCCTTATTTCGCCCTCCTTTATTTAATTAAATTTTAGGTTTATTATTCCATTTTGATGTACTTCAATCAGAATGGATAGTTTCCAGTTTTTTTTAAAATATAATTTAAATAAAAACCCAAATGAAAAACTTTTTATACCTTTTCTTTTGCTTCCCAATTTTCTGTATTGGACAAATAAAATCCGACACCATTAAAACAAAACAACTTGAAGAAGTTACGATTACTTCTCCAAAATACTTAAAAAATAAAAAATTCATTTCTCAAAAGATTGATGTTATTTCTAAAAAAGAAATCGAATTCCAAAATTTTCAAAACACTGCCGATTTGCTTTCTAATTCTGGAACATTAGCTGTTCAGAAATCACAACAAGGCGGCGGAAGTCCTATTATTCGTGGATTTGAAGCCAGTAGAATTCTACTGCTTGTTGACGGAATTAGAATGAACAATTTAATTTTTAGAACAGGTCATTTGCAAAATGTTATTACTGTTGATGAGAATATGTTAGAAAATGCAACTGTATTTTATGGTTCATCTTCTACAACATTTGGAAGTGATGCTCTTGGCGGCGCTATCAACCTTACTACAAAAAAAGCTTTATTTGCTGAAGACAAAAAAGGTTTTAGCGGCAATATTTTATCACGTTATTCATCTGCAAATGAAGAAAAATCTTTACAACTTGACTTAAATTATGGCGCAACAAATTTCGCTTCTTTAACCTCTTTTTCAATTAACGATTTTGGTGATTTGAAAATGGGGAAAAAACAAAATCGCAACAATCCCTTTTTTGGTGAAAGAAATTATTATGTTGAAACCATAAATGGTGTTGATCAATTAATTGCTAATGAAGACAAATATGTACAAAAGTTTACAGCATACAAGCAATATAATTTTATGCAAAAATTGGCGTACAAACAAATAAATGGCAATAAGCATAGTTTGAATTTTCAGTATTCAACATCTTCAAATGTGCCGAGATATGATCGATTAACTGATCCGACAAATACCGGATTAAGAAATGCTGAATGGTATTATGGTCCACAAAAACGTTTATTAGGAATTTACAACTTTAGCAAAAATAATTTTATCTTAAATAGTGATTTATCGGTAGATGTAAGTTATCAAAACGTAGAAGAGAGTCGTCATAATAGAAGATTTGGAAATTACAATTTACAAAACAGAACCGAAAAAGTATCGATGTATGCTATTAATGCGATTTTAAAAAGAACTTTCACCAAAAGTGATTTAGTATATGGTTTTGAAAGTTATCTTGATGATTTGAATTCATCTGCTTATAGCAATAACATCAATACAGGTGCAGAAGCAATTATAGATTCCCGTTATCCAAACGGCAAAAACGCAATGTTTAGAAATGATTTATTCGCTACTTACAATCATACGATATCTGCTAAAACCAATTGGAATATTGGTATTCGATTGGGAAATACATCTTTAAAGAGTACTATTGAAGATAATTCTATTTTTGAATTGCCTTTTACTTCCATAAATCAAAATAATTTTACTTATAGTGGAACTCTTGGACTCATACATAAACCTAGTGAAGAAGTAAGTTTAATTGTTAATGTTAGTTCTGGATTTAGGGTGCCAAACATTGATGATTTAGCTAAAATATTCGAATCGAGTGCCGTAACTGTAATTGTACCAAACGAGAATTTAAAACCTGAAAAAACTATAACTACCGATTTAGGATTTAGAATTAATTCTAAAAACAAGCGCTTTGAATTGGAAACCAATTTCTACTACACGCGCTTTTTTGATGCTATAGTTACAGATAATTTTACTTTTAATGGATCAAGTGAAATAATTTATGATGGCGCAACGAGTCAGGTTTTAGCTAATCAAAACAAAGGAAAAGCATTCGTTACCGGATTTTCATCGGCTTTAAAAATGTATGTAATTGACAATTTATTGTTTACAGCTACTTACAATTATACGATGGGAAGAATTGTTGAAAACGGAAATCATTCGCCTTTAGATCACATCGCTCCGTATTATGGAAAAGTGGGATTGAACTATTCTAAAAGCATTTTTGCTATAGAAGCGTATATGTTGTACAATGGTAAAAAAGACATCAAAAATTACCTTTTAAATGGGGAAGATAACGAGCAATATGCTCCTGTTAGCGGAATGCCAGCTTGGGAAACGTATAATGCTAAAGCTTCCGTAAAGGTTTTCAAAAAAGCTACTTTATTTGTTGGGGTTGAAAATATTTTAGACACACAGTACCGAGCTTTTGCATCGGGAATGAATGCAGCTGGAAGAAATTTCTATGGTGGATTGAAGTTTGCTTTTTAAACTTAGAAATAACTACCAACAAAAAATCCCTCTATAGAGGGATTTTTTGTTGGTAGTTATTTCTAAGTTTAAAAAGCAAACTTCAATCC